>USOQ01000076.1 GCA_900556395.1 Candidatus Segatella caccae
AATTAAAACGTAATGGCAGCATTAGGAACAATTAGAAAAAGAGGCGTGATACTGGTATGTATCATTAGCTTTGGCCTCTTTGCATTCATTGCCGAGGAAGCTTTCCGTTCGTGTGATTCTGCAAAGAATAACGAGCGTCAGCAGGTCGGTGAAGTGTTAGGTGAAAAAATCAGCGTACAGGACTTCCAAAAGCTGGTTGATGAGTATACCGAGGTTATCAAGATGCAGCAGGGACAGGACAATCTCCCTGAGGCTCAGATGAATCAGGTAAAGGATATGGTTTGGAATACATACGTTCAGAACCAGATTGTAGCAAAGGAGGCAGGTAAGTTGGGTCTTACTGTTACTGATGCCGAGCTTCAGGATATCTTGAAGACAGGTACTAACCCTTTGCTTCAGCAGACTCCTTTTGTTAATCAGCAGACAGGCCGTTTCGACGCTACTTCACTCCAGAAGTTCTTGGCTGACTATAAGGCTCAGAAGGCTAATCCTTCTGCTAATGGTCAGATGATGGAACAGTATGATAGAATCTTCAAGTACTGGTCATTTATCGAGAAGACTCTTCGTCAGCAGACATTGGCACAGAAGTATCAGTCTTTGCTTGCTCACTGCTTCCTTTCTAACCCTGTAGAGGCTAAGATGGCTTTTAAGGAGGAGAACGAAGAGAGCCAGATACAGTTGGCCGCTTTCCCTTATTCTGATATTCAGGATGATAAGGTGAAGGTAGAGGAGAGCGATTTGAAGGCTAAGTACGATGAGTTGAAGGCTCGTTTTAAGCAGCCTGTTGAGACTCGTGACATTAAGTTTGTTGATGTTGAGGTTGCTGCTTCTCAAGCTGACCGTGTAGCACTTAATAAGGAATTTGCTGCTTTCCACAAGCAGTTGAGCGAGACAACAGATCCTACAGAACTTATTCGTAAGTCTGCTTCTACTGTGGCTTACCTTGGATTGCCAGTCAGCAAGACCGCATACCCATCCGACATTGCTTCTCTTATCGATTCTCTCGCTGTAGGTGCTACTTCTGCAGTCAAGGTAAATGCTAACGATAATACATTGAATATCGTTAAGTTGATTAGCAAGCAGCAGTTGCCAGACTCTATCCAGTATCGTGCCATCCAGGTGGTTGCTAATACTGTGGAGGCTGCTAAAGTAAAGGCTGACTCTATCCATGGTGCTATCGCTGGTGGTGCAGACTTCGAAGCTATTGCTAAGAAGTATGGTCAGACAGGTGAGAAGGCTTGGATGACTACCAAGCAGTATGAGTATACTCAGAGCATGGATAAGGACAACAAGACTTTCATCAATACATTGAATACTGCAGCAGTAAATGCTTTGAACACAATTCAGTTGGGTCAGGGTTATGTAGTCCTCCAGGTTGTTGACAAGAAGAACATGGTAGAGAAGTATATGGCTGCTGTTATCAAGAAGCCTATTGATTTCTCACAGGATACTTATCGTGCAGTTTATAACAAGTTCTCAAGCTTTGTTAGTGCTAACGAGAAGGCTGATGATTTGTTGAAGAATGCAGTGAAGAATGGTTATAAGGTACAGGACTTGAAGGATATTACAACTTCTGTTCACTACGTAGCTAACATTCATGCTACTCGTGAAGCGTTGAAGTGGATCTTCGATAACAAGGAAGGTGCAGTTTCTCCTCTCTATGAGTGTGGTGATAATAACCACTTGTTGGTAGTTGTTCTTGATAAGATTCACCGCATCGGTTTCCGTGGTCTTGATGATCCTCAGGTTAAGGAGATGGTTAAGGCTGAAGTAATTAAGGACAAGAAGGCTGAGTTGATTGAGGAGAAGTTGAATGGTGTTAAGAATATCGCTGCTGCCAAGGCTAAGGGTGCTAAGGTTTCTACCGTTAACCAGATTACTTTCGCAGCTCCTGTATTTATCGCTGCTACTGGTGCCAGCGAGCCTGCTCTGTCAGGTGCTGTTTCTGCTACCAAGAAGGGTGCTTTTTCTGCACACGCTGTAAAGGGCAATGCTGGTGTTTACCTCTTCCAGGTAAACAACAAGACTAACCGTTCTGTTAAGTTTGATGCTAAGTCAATGGAGCAGAAGTGTCGTCAGAAGTCTATGCAGTATGCAGGCAACTTCATGAACGAGCTTTATCTGAATGCTCATGTTGTTGACAACCGCTACTTGTTCTTCTAAGTAACAGAACATTCATAAATCATGATATTTAGGGCGTAGTTTCCTTTTTTGGGAACTACGCCCTTTTACTGTAATGCTATTCCTATAGATGAAAGATGATTATCGTCTACCTGATAAATCAGCGGAGAAAGCCATTTTAAAGCTTAGTGGATAAGAACAAGGGGGCTATTTTCGTAGTATCCTTTCATCATGCTTTCTTACTGCTATCTTCATCAAATAAGGTCGTGAAAGAGGTCACTGTAAAGACCTCTGAGAATATGCGTATGGATGTCAGTGATGTGACTTTATGAGGATGAGTATCATCAATATAAAAGGCTGCGACCTAAGGTACCAATAGTACTTGTAGTGTCGCAGCCTTATATGAGGTATTTAAGAATCTAATGAAACCCTTTATAAGTTCCACCAATGCTTTTTCTTTTGAGGTTCCTGTGCTCCCATGCTTTCTCTGATGATCGTTCTGTAGCTTTTTCCTTGGCTAATGATTTGATAGATTTGTCCCCAGTCGGGTAGGCCACCTATATTACGGTCATCTATGAAGTAATCTGCTTTAATCTTTCTCGAGAAGTGATTGTTGTTGTCTAAGCTTTCTTCAGGATAATCCTTGTTGATAGCCCAGAACTCTACGCCCCTCTCTCTGCACCAATCTACAGCTTCCTGTAGCAGTTCGCCTTCACGAACTGACCACAGGATGAGTCTGTGATGGTCTCTTATCAGCATTTTCAATGTTTCGATGGCGAAGGGAATCTCGCGCCCTATCTTGGGGTATTCGTGTGTGACGATGGTGCCATCGAAGTCTACTGCTATAGTTGCCATTTTTACTTAATATTATCGCTTTACGCTGTTGTCGTTTTTATCACCATAGTGACTATTGCTATAGTTGCCGTAGCTACCATATACAGAGCTTCCGTAGCTCTTGTAAGCACCATATTGGCCATATCTACCATACTTACCGTATTTGCCATAACCATAGTAGTAGCCATACTTTTTCTTTGAGAGGTCTACGCCATTGAGTACGATAGACATTTTTGGCATTTTCTTCTCTTTGTTCAAGCTGTTGATGAGCTCGAAACTTGATTTTGGCGTAAAGTCGGCACGGCAGAGGTACACCGTTGCATTTGCGATACGGCTTATCTGTAGCGTGTCTGATACCAGTCCCACAGGTGCAGTGTCTATCAGGATGTAGTCGTAGTGCTCTCTCAGCTGCGATATGATGTCGTCAAGGCTTTGGCGAGCCATCAACTCAGCAGGGTTAGGTGGTATCGGACCTGCCATTAGCAGGTCGAGGTTCTTGTTGATGCCAGAATTGACGATTTGTTCTGCTATTTCTTGCCAAGTGTTGTGGTCTTTTGTGAGCAGAGGAGTGATACCATGGTGGTGATCGTTGATTTCAAACAATTCAGCCAATCTTGGCTTTCTAATGTCGAGACCGACGATGACAGCTTTCTTGCCCAACAGTGCAAAACTGATAGCCACATTAGAGGCTGTAAAAGTCTTACCTTCTCCAGATGTAGTAGAAGTGAACATAATCACTTTCTCGTTCTCTTTCAGCATAAACTGAAGGTTGGTTCTCAGACTACGGAAGATCTCTTCCATCAGGTTGTTTTTGTTCTCGTGTACCACAATGTCGGCCTTGCTCTTGGCGCTGTCGCTTGCCACAGCCACATCAGCAAGTATAGGAAGCGAGGTGAGCTTCGCTACATCCTCGTGTCCTTCTATCTTATAGCGGAAGAACTGTATCAAGAATAAGATAAACGCAGGTGCAGCGATACCTATAGCTAATGCTATTGCCATAATCATAGAGTTCTTAGGACTTATCTTTCCTGTGAATACAGGCTCGTCTATCAGTTTTCCCTTGTCGGCCGTAGCAGCGAGCGAGATGGAGTTCTCTTCGCGCTTTTGTAGTAGCATTAAGTAAAGACCAGCTCTTACTTCTTGCTGGCGTCCAATCTGTGTCAGCATGCGCTCTTGTTCAGGTGTTTCTCCTATTTGTCCCTGATATTTGTTAGCTTGTGATGCTATGCTGTTGCGCTGTATCTCCATGTTAGTTCTTGCCTGCTGCATGGCGCGACGTATAGAAGAAGTCAGGTCGTCGAGTTGTGCCGTGAGTGGCGATACGGTAGGCGAGTTCTCGCTGGCACTGTGCAAGAGCTGATTGCGCATAAGTACAATTTTGTTGTATTCGTTGATAAGCGCAGTGGCACTCTCGTCGCTCAATCCTACATTTGATGGGATGGGTTGGTACTTATTGTTAGTATCAGCCATATATTTTTTCAGCTCATCAAGCAGTGTCAACTGTGTATCTGCTTCCAGTAGTCGCTTACTGTATTCGTCGGCATTGGAAACAGCCTGTGAAGCATTCATCTTGAGCTCCACCATTTTGTTGCGTTTCTTGTAGCTTTCAAGCTGTCCTTCTGTATTGCCCAGTTCTGCGTTAATCTTCTCCAGTCGGTTGTTGATAAACTGTTCAGTGCGGACAGCGATTTCGTTTTTATCCTCGTTAGCCTGTCTGTTGTATACTACAGCAAGTTGCTTGAGATAATCGGTGCCACGTTGTGGAAATTCGTCGTTCAATATTAGCTGAGCGATGGTTGTTGTCTTTGACGACTGGCTAACAGAGAGGCTACCAGCATATTTTCCTGCAGTCCATGATGGAGGGCATAAAGACACCAGGAGCTCTTTGCCGTCAGCAAGTGTACGATATTGGTTTTGTGTGAGCGTAATCATTCCCACCTTTGTGCCTATCATGGCAGGTAAGTAACTAAAAGTTCTGTTGATGGTCTTGCAGACGATGTCTTGTGAGTTTTCACCGGCAGGTTGATAGTAATTGCCTGTTACGTGATAGTTATTGCCTTCGCGTGTGATACTCAACTGTATAGGAGCACACAGGTTTTTCAGGTGCTGTATATCCATGTCTACGTTGATTTCCTGATTGCGGTACAGGGTGGCATCTTTCACACGTCCTGGGTGGCGATAGGTAGCATAGAGTTTGAGGTCTGTCACAACCTGCTCTGCCAATTTTTTAGAACCAAGAATCTCCATCTCGTTATCAATACCTGTCGAGTTAGAGATTGTACCTAAGTTAGAGGTTGCCATGATGCTATTGCCTCTTCGACTCTGCGTGTTGTCGTCCTTAATCAGCAGTTTGGCCTGTGACTGATAGATAGGTGTAGTGTATCTCAAGTAGATGTAGGCTGTGCCTAAACAAATGATGATAGACAATACGAACCATTTCCAGTTGAGTACTAAAATGGTGTATACTTGCTTGATGTCGAATGAGGATTTCTCCTCATCTTCTTGCAAGTATTCCTGTTTCTGATACATTGTTTCTTCCATTATGTTGATCTTTTCTTTATAATATATAATAGGTGTACTTTATAATGAATACTCCGCATAGCCTTATCTTTTGGCCAAGTCGAGCAAATATTTACCATAGTTGTTCTTGTTCATGGGCTGAGCAAGCTGACAGAGTTTGTCGGCATCGATCCAACCTTGTTTGTAGGCAATCTCCTCCAAACATGCCACCTTCAGTCCTTGGCGCTTCTCTATCACTTCGATGAAAGTGCTGGCTTCCGAGAGGCTATCGTGTGTGCCTGTGTCCAACCATGCAAATCCTCTTTGTAGGGTGCGTACTTTCAGTACGTTCTGGTTCAAGTAGTGTTGGTTTACGGTCGTAATTTCTAACTCGCCTCGAGCGCTGGGCTTTATGTTTTTAGCAATTTCTACCACGTTGTTAGGATAGAAGTATAGTCCCACCACAGCATAGTTACTCTTGGGATGCTCAGGTTTCTCTTCGATGCTGAGACAGTTGCCGTCATTGTCAAATTCGGCTACACCATATCTTTCGGGGTCGTTGACGTAATAGCCAAAGACACTTGCTTGTCCTGCCTCTGTAGCTTTTACACTTTCCTTGAGCAATGCCGAGAATCCTGCTCCATAGAAGATATTGTCGCCCAATACCAAGCATACGTTATCATCACCGATGAATTTTTCTCCTATGATAAAAGCCTGTGCCAGTCCGTCGGGGGAGGGTTGTTCCGCATACTCGAAGTGTACGCCCCAGTCACTTCCATCTCCCAATAGGCGCTTAAATCCAGGTAAGTCGTAAGGGGTGGATATGATAAGAATTTCTTTGATTCCTGCCAGCATGAGTACCGATATGGGATAGTAAATCATGGGCTTGTCGAAGATAGGTATCAGCTGCTTGCTAATGCCTTTAGTAATGGGATAGAGGCGTGTGCCCGAACCTCCAGCTAAAACAATACCTTTCATATACTTTAGTTTATGTTGTTGCTATTATTTTCTCCTGTTGTTGTATTGATAGAAGTTGTTTTTTTTAAAATCATTAATATAATCTCTATCATTATGCTCTTTTGCTGATAACGCCTATCGTGTTAATAGGCGTTCTTGTCTGGAAAGATGATGCTCTTGGCTGTCAGGAAGATAATACGTATGTCCAGCCAGAACGACCAGTTCTCCAAGTACCAGATGTCGCGACGTACACGCTCTTCCATCTGCCACAATTCTTTGGTCTCTCCTCGATAGCCTGTTACTTGTGCCCATCCAGTGATGCCTGGTTTGGCAAAATGACGCACCATATATTTGTTGATGATGGTGCCATAAGTCTCTGTGTGGTACAACATATGTGGTCTTGGTCCCACGATACTCATGTCACCTCTCAGCACGTTCAAGAACTGTGGAAGTTCGTCTATATTGGTTTTTCTCATGAAGTTTCCAAAGGAGAACTTGCGAGGATCGTTCTCTGTAGCTTGCGCTTTGTCGGCGTCTTTGTTGATGTGCATAGAGCGAAATTTAACGCATCTGAATGTCTTGCCATTGATACCTGTTCGGTCTTGACAGAAGAAGATTGGTCCCGGACTCTGCAACTTGATTATCAGTGCAACGATGGGTATGATGAACAGTAAGAATAAGCAGACGATGCTACTTACGAGCACGTCGAATAGTCTTTTGATGGCACGATTAGTGGGGTTCGATAGCGGCTCAATATGGTTTGTATAGATATTCTTGCCCATAAACTGCAGCGTGTCGAGATGAAGCTGATAGCCTTCAAACTGGCGCGGCAAGTAGTAGAAGTGTATCACGTTCTTGTCGCAGAACTGCATGAGCTTGATAACCTCTTTAGACTGGTTGTGTGATAGACAGCAGAACATTTCGTGTATATTGGTGGGGGCTCCATGAATCGTGTTGTCTATAGAGCAGCTGATAATCTCATTGAGTTCCGAAAGTGTTCCTAAATGTGTAAACTCCTTGGGGGCACCCTTGATGTCGTCGTCTGCGAAGTAACCATTTACTCTGTAGCCAGCCGATGGGTCCTCTACGAGTGTCTTATACATGTCGAGTACAGCAGGGTCATTGCCTATGAATATAGCTGTACGACTATTGTAACCCCTTGTGCGGACATACTTTAGTAATCGCAGTTCTATAGCACGCGATATAATGAGTATGATATAGAAGGATGCAAAAAACAATAAACTGAAGTAGAACAGCCCTCCATAGTTGATGAGTATTCGGATGGTAAGGAAGAAAATGATAGAAGCCAAACCGCTCAGGCAGAAAGTACGCTTGCATACTTGTATGAAGCTTACTCTGCGGATGTGGATAATGGTGGAATAAAAACTTTCGGCAAGAAACATTGCAACATTGGCTGCGAAAATCGTTATTTTCGTAGATAGGTCAAATGCAGCTGGCGAAATTTCTGGTGTTAGTATCATGTAGGCCAATAGTACCAGATTAAGAATAGCAAAGTCTACTATGATAACAGATCTTTTGACCAATATATTTCCTTTGTTTCTTTCCATGTCTTGACAAAATGCAACTTTTTTCTTTGTGTCTGCGAAGCTGAAATTCAGCCTTATCATCTGCAAAGATAAATAATTTAATTTAAATAAGGTATAAAGTAGGACAGAAAAGTCGAAAAAAAGTGTTTTATTTCAAAAAACATCCTGTCAATTTTGATATCTTGTAATTTTATTGTACTTTTGCAAGTAATTTTTTATTGTACGAATTATTAATAGCTAATTCAATGGGAGTATTTTCAAAACTATTCGGTCGTAAGGCCGAGGATAAAAAAGTGGGCGGCATGGAAGACTACATGACGCTTGTTAGAGTATATTTCCAGGCAACACTGGCATCGCAGTTGGGTATTACCAATTTGGCTATGTTGCCTGACCTTCGTGCGTTTAAAACTACTTTCCGTGTTCCTACACAAAACAACAAGTTGGGCTTGGGAGAGAAAGCGCATGTTAAGAAAATGATGAAGAACGTCTATGGTACCGATGATAGCTTTTTCAAGGAGATAGATCAGAGTATTCGCAGGAAGTGTCAGAAACTGCAGGATGTTAACGTTTATCTTGTACAGTTCCAGACCTTTACTCAAGACCTCATGATGCTCTTAGGCAACCTGATGAAATTTAAGCTCCGTCTGCCAAGTTTCATGAAGAAGGCACTTTACACCATGACGCAAAAAACCGTTGATGACATCTTTAATAAGAATGATTTTAACGATGCCAGTGTGGTGAAGACAGTCATGCAGTTGCGACAGCTTGACAAGCATTTGGGTTTTAGCCAGCAGTGGGTTACCGACTTTGCTTATCAGGTACTGATGTTGGCCAAGAAGGAGCCACGTCCATCCGATGAGGATATAGAGAAGGCCAAAGCCAAGATGGGCAAGTAAAAAGAGCCTTATTTAACAAATTTCACAAAATGTTGACGGATTATTTGTATTTTTGAAATATTTCCGTTATATTTGTACCCAAAAACAAGTGTAATGAGTGCTGATGAGAAAACAATCAATACGTTTGCCACGCGAGTAAGGCAGATGATTCTTGAGTTTGGCAGAGTCAAACAAGAGAACGCTGAACTTTATGCGATGGTAGATGAGCGCGACGCCCAAATCAAGGAGTTGCAGGAAAGATTGTCTCAAGCAGAACGAGATTACAATAGCCTGAAGATGGCTAAGATGATGACCATATCGGATGCAGACATGGAGTCGACGCAGAAACGTATCGCTAAGCTCATCCGTGATGTCAACAAGTGTATAACGCTACTGAGCAATCAATAAGTCGGAGCGATGGCAGATTCTGAACAAGAGAAGTTACTCATAAGATTACATATCTATGACACCGACCTCTCGGTCAAGATACCGAGAGCGGACGAGGAGTATTATCGTAGATCAGGCAAACTGATCAACGATATTGTCAACTCGTACTCTAAGATTTTCAAGGGTCGTAAGAGCGATAAAGAGATACTTTATATGGCTCTTATCGATATCGCCTTGAGATATGAGAAAGAGTCGGGACGTAATGATACTGCACCTTATCATGATATTCTCACCCAACTTACTGCCGAGATAGAGGATGCCTTGAAGTAAGGCGCTCTTTGCGTTGCTCTGTATTCCCCCTTTTAGCTCTATGGCACATTGCATACACGAGGAGAGAGTATTAATAAACAAACTTTATACATAAATAATAAATGGTAGCAACAATAATAGTTGGCCTTGTAGCCCTTATATTAGGAGGTGCTGTGGGGTTTTTCATTTTCCGTTATGTGATTAAGGGAAAATATAATGAAATGGTAGAAGCCGCCAATAAGGAGGCTGAAGTAGTGAAAGAAAAGAAACTCCTTGAGGTAAAGGAGAAGTTTCTCAATAAAAAAGCTGAATTAGAGAAGGAGGTGCAGCAGCGCAACTCTCGCATCCAGCAGAGTGAGAACAAACTCAAGCAGCGTGAGATTTCTCTCAACCAACGTCAGGAAGAGTTGGGTCGCCGTAAGCAAGAGGTAGAACAAAACAACCAGCGTCTTGAGAACGAAAAGAAGCTTTTGGCTGTTAAGCAACAGGAACTTGAGAAGATGCAGCGTCAGGAGCAGGCTAAGCTCGAAGAGCTATCTGGTCTAAGTGCAGAGGAAGCTAAACAGCGCCTCATCGAGAGCCTGAAAGACCAGGCCAAGCTTGATGCTGCCAGTTACGTCAATGAGATTATGGACGACGCCAAGCTCAATGCCAACCAGCAGGCCAAGAAGATCGTTATTCAGACTATCCAGCGCGTGGCCACAGAGACAGCCATCGAGAACTCTGTTAGCGTATTCCATATTGATAATGATGAGGTGAAGGGCCGTATCATCGGTCGCGAGGGTCGTAACATCCGTGCCTTAGAGGCTGCTACTGGTGTCGAGATTGTAGTCGATGACACTCCTGAGGCCATTGTTATCTCAGCCTTCGACCCAGTGCGTCGTGAGGTATGTCGCTTGGCTTTGCATCAGTTGGTTGCTGATGGTCGTATTCATCCAGCCCGCATCGAAGAAGTAGTTGCCAAGGTGAAGAAGCAGCTTGAGAACGAAATCATAGAAACTGGTAAGCGCACAGCCATCGACTTGGGTATTCATGGTTTGCATCCAGAGTTGATACGCATCATCGGTAAGATGAAGTATCGTTCTTCTTATGGTCAGAACCTCTTGCAGCACGCACGTGAGACAGCCAACCTCTGTGCAGTTATGGCATCCGAGTTGGGATTGAATCCAAAGAAAGCTAAGCGTGCCGGTCTTCTCCACGATATCGGTAAGGTGCCAGACGAGGAGAGCGAGTTGCCACACGCACTCTATGGTGC
>USOQ01000077.1 GCA_900556395.1 Candidatus Segatella caccae
CCTTGTGAATCTTCTTGCCCTGGAATTTCTGCTGCCACTTCAGGTTGTCCTTGATCTCAGCACCGAGTCCGGCTGTCTCGCCTTCGTGGTTGAAATATACACCATAGATGGTGTTGTTGTCAGCATCTACAGCGATGAAGCCAGAGATGCCACCCCAAAGACCCATACCCTTAACAGAGTAAACCGTCTTCTTCTGACCATCTACCACGCACTCGTAATACTTCATGCCGTCCTTCTCCAACTCTGCCTTTACTACCTCTTTATATTTGGCAGCCGCAGTCTCGTTGTCGAGGTCGCGAAGGTTGAGCGAGTTGAGAATCTGCTTCTGAGTATCAAGTGCTACGTTAGCACCCTGTGTTGCCTTCAGCGAAGAAGACACGAACGCGAGCAGGAATGCCACGATTACCACGATGATAACCGAATAGATAATAGTATAGCTATTTGAATTTGTCTTCATATCTACATTCCTCCTACATTATTTAATAGCACGTTTAGCACGGCGAGAGATGTTGCCCTGAACTACACAGTAGTCGATGAGTGGAGCAAACATGTTGCCGAAGAAGATAGCGAGCATCATACCCTCTGGATAACCTGGGTTCATCACACGTACGATAACGGCAATGGCACCGATGAAGAATCCGTAGAAGTACTTACCTTTCTCGGTACGGGCAGAGGTTACAGGGTCGGTAGCCATGAATACGGCACCGAAGCAGAAACCACCGAGAACGATGTGCTCATACCAAGCGATAGGAGTCATACCGAGAGCCTGGAAGATAAGCGCCATCACGATGCCGCCTGCGAATACAGAACCCATGGTCTTCCAGGATGCGATGCCTGTCCAGAGAAGGATGATGGCACCGATGGCGATGGCGATGACTGAAGTCTCACCGATACAGCCAGGAATGAAACCGATGATAGAATCGCAGAGACTAGCTGAAGGCATGCTGCCCTGAGCCAGCTGACCGAGAGGAGTAGCAGCTGTGAAGCCATCAGGCAGGGTGTTACCCAGACCGAAGATAGCATCCTTAGCCACCCAGACCTTATCACCACTCATAGCCAATGGATATGAGAAGAAGAGGAACATACGGGCACCTACAGCCACATTGAAGATGTTCATACCTGTACCACCGAAAATCTCCTTGCAGAAAATAACTGCGAAGGCGCAAGCCAAGGCAAGCATCCACAGCGGTGTAGAGATAGGCACGATGAGCGGAATGATGATACCACTGACGAGGTAACCCTCCTGAATTTCCTCGTGTTTCCACTGAGCCCAGGCAAACTCGATGCCGAGACCCACGATGTAGCTCACCAAGAGTTTAGGCAATACTGCCAAGAAACCAAAGGCGAAGACCTCAAAGAAAGAGGCGTTAGCCAAGTTACCAGCAGCCAAAAAGTTCTGGTAACCCACATTATACATACCGAAGAGCAAAGCAGGAATCAAGGCGATTACCACAAAGCTCATGATGCGCTTCGAGTCGATAGCGTCGTGAATGTGAGCTCCACTCTTCGCTGTCGTGTTAGGCACGTACAGGAAGCTCTCGAAGCCATCAAAGACACTCTCGAAGGCATGCAGCTTACCTCCCTTTTGGAAGTTGGGCTTTATCTTGTTGAGATAATTTCTTAATGCACTCATTATTTCATTGTTATTTAAAAATTAGTATTGTAGGAGTTCATCACCAGGAAGAATACCTGAAGCTAACGACTCCTGCCACCTAACTTCATTTAAGCATTCTCTTTACGCAAGGTGTTGAGTCCGTCGCGCACTATCTTCTGCAGTTCAAGCTTTGAGCTGTCCACAAACTCAGCTACGGCAAAGTCCTCAGGACTAACCTCATAAATACCAAGTTGCTCCTGCTTGTCGATATCGCCAGCAATGATAGCCTTGATGAGGTATTCGCCAAAGATGTCCATTGGCAGCACCTTGTCATACTCACCACTCATAATCATGTGGCGCTCACCACCCTTGATACGCGCATCCAGATTATATTCCTTCTTCTTACCAAAAAGCCAAGAGAAATAAGAGCGCGAAGTAGAGAACTGATTGGTGCGTGGAAGAATCCAGCCCAGCATCTCGTCTCTGTCGTCACCTTCAGGAATGGCAGTAATCTCCGAGGTATGTGCTCCCACAAAGCCCTCGAGCTGAGTCTGCTTACCAGTAAGAGGATTACCATTAATGAGGCGCACGTGAGCTGTCGCTTTCAGCTGGTCAGCCACAAAAGTATTCAATGGTGCACCTACCAATACCTCAGCATAGCCAGGAGTCTTGATCTCGCTACCTGCAACAGCCACCTTCTTGCGAAGATCTACCTTACCCGTAAGGAACAGACGTCCAAAGAAGATAACCGCTGATGGGTCAACCGTCCATACCACCTCACCCTTGTTGACAGGGTCGATGTGATTAACCTGAACACCTACGTTGCCTGCAGGACAAGGACCATCCACCACGTTGATGTCAACATTCTTAGCCTCTTCCAAAGCTTTAGCATGCTGATGGACGCCTACACCCAAATAGGTTTTAGCCATCTTGCTCAGTGCAGTCAAGCCCACTTGGAAAGCCTCTTCATTGTCCTCGAGTTCCTTCTCGAAGTCAGCAGCCAGTGGCATGTCTCTGAGTGCAGAAACAAAAATTGCCTTAGGCTTGGTGTCTGGAGTTGTGGACACAGCATAAGGCAACTGATTGATGTATCCGAAGAGTCCTGCCTCCAGCAAAGCTGCTTTAACGGCCTCTCCATCCAATACATCCACATTCTTTTTACCAAAATCGGTAGCTGTCTGCTCAGCGTCGGCTTTCACCTTCACGCAGAGCACCTTTCTGCGCTCACCTCTCTCAATAGCGGTTACAGTGCCGCTAACAGGCGAGGCAAACAGAACCTCTGGGCATACCTTGTTGACAAACAACGCATCTCCCGAATTGACATGATCACCCTCTTTGACAACGACCTTAGGTGTCACTCCTACAAAAGCATCAGGCACAAGTGCATATTCCTCTGCCTTTTTCACTTGTAGCGTTACTTCCTTGGAGGCCTTGCCTGTCAAGTTGATGTCCAGTCCTTTACGTAACTTGATTACATCTGCCATAACTACATAAACATTTTTATATTTAATAAATTTGATATTTTTCGCTAATATCTTCTTTCCCACATGTGTCTGCTTATACATTCACTTCCTTCGTTTACAAAGTGATGGGGTTGTTTAACTGATTTTCTTTTAAAAGTGCTGAAACGTGGTGCAAAAATAGTAAAAAAAAGTCACAAGGAAAAGAAAAACTAAGTATTTATTCGATTTTGAGATAAAAATAATGTAATTTTGTAGCAATTTTCAAAAAATATTCACAACTGAAGAAGTTCAAACATATCTGCAACAGCATCATCTGGACGCTCATTGCCCTCTATTTGGTGCTCATCGTACTGCTGCATGTGCCATCAGTACAATCATTCTTGGGTAAAAAAGTTTCGGATGCGCTTGCCCAGAAGTTTGGAACCCGTGTCGAGGTAGGCAGCATCAACTTAGGTTTCTTCAATCGTGTCATTGTCGACGATGTAATGATGTACGATCAGCAGGGAGACAGTCTGATCTATGCCAGCCGTCTGTCGGCCAAGCTCGACTATATGGCGGTAGCGCAAGGACGCATCTCTGTATCCTCGGCACAGATTTTCGGTCTGCGTGCCAATCTCTATAAACAAACAGCAAAGAGCAAACCCAATTTTCAGTTTGTGCTCGACTCGTTGGCATCCAAAGACACCACGCAGCACAAACCACTCGACCTGCACATCGGAAGTCTTATCTTGCGCCGCGGTGCCATCGCTTACAACCAGCGTGACGTAGCACCACGTAGTGGCGTATTTTCTCCCCAACACATCCAGGTTAGTGAATTATCATCTCACATCTTATTAAACCGTATAACCGACAACAGCATCGACCTAACAATCAAGAAGTTGGCTTTCAAGGACGAATCAGGTTTTAAGCTTCAATCACTTCACTTCAAGTTGCAGGCCGATCGCCAAAAGGCTGTCTTACGCGAGTTTAAGCTCCTCATGCCTCGAAGCGAGTTGGTGCTTGCCGACCTCAAAGCCACTTATCGCATGGAAGGCAAGAAGTTCGATGCCCAAAGTCTACGCTTCGAGGGCGGCATTGAGCAATCCAAACTCACGTTTGCCGACATTGCCAGTATCGTCCCCGCCTTCCGTGAGTTTGACGACGCCCTGTACCTCAACTCACGTTTTAAGGGCACAGCCCATTCGATAAACATCCAATCGCTCAACTTACATACGGGTAGCGGAAGTGTGAATCTGCAAGCTCGTGGAAGCTATAATAAGTCGGGCAGAAATCCTTCTTGGAATGTCGACATCGACAATCTCAATATCACGGGTGCAGGTGTGGAGTTCTTGGCCGACAACCTTGGCAATAAGGTGAAGATTCCTCAGGAAGTGCTACGCTTAGGCACCATCCACCTCAAAGGTAAAGCCAAAGGCTACGATAACCTTATCGCAGCGCAGGGCATTGTAGAAACCGATGCTGGTAACGTAACACTAAGAGCGCATAAGAAAGGACAACAGATAGAAGCGTCTGTCGACACCAAAGGTGTCAACATCGGACGCATACTCGACAATCGTCAGTTGGGCAACGTCGTGGCATCCATAGATGTCAACGGCACACTGAACCATCTCTATGCTAAAGGAAAGATAGCACGCTTTGACTATGGCAACTACCCATTCCGCGACATCGTGATAGACGGTAACTACGACCGCCACACCCTCCAGGGTATGGCTTCAATAGCCGACCCCAACATCAGTCTTTCTGCCAAGGGCGACTATGCCCCTGCCTCTCGTCGCTATGCACTTGATGCACGCATCAACCATCTGTGTCCAAACGTATTGGGTATGAAGACACACGACCCCTCGTGCAGTCTCGACAACGTGAGCATCAGTGCCAACAACAAGGACAAGGAAGGTCACCTCGATGTAGAAGCGCCCTTCATGAGCCTCTATGCCAGAGGACAGTATGACCTGGCTACAATCTATAACAGCATCATCCGCACCATATCCGACAAACTGCCTACACTGCCTGGCATCAACCATCATGCGGTACGTGGCAACAACGACTTCACTCTGCAGGCCAACATCACGTCGGCTGACGTGTTGAAGCAACTATTCGGTTTACCTCTCGAACTCGAGATGCCTGTACACATCAATGGCAACATCTCTGATGCAGCGAAGGATGTCAACCTCTATATTAGCGCTCCTCATTTCAGCTGGGGCGAAAAAGCATTTCATGATGCCAATATAGAACTCAACACCATCGGCGACTCACTACGCATGGAAGCACGCTTCTCGCAGGGCAAGCCCTACCAGAAAGCGCCTATCTACCGACTCAGAGCAGCTGCTGCCGACAACACGCTATCCACCCTACTCTACTATGCTAACCAGTCGAGCAAACTTCCCATCACAGGAAAGATAGATGCAAAGACTCAATTCTTTAGTGCCGAGAATGGGGCTACAGGAGTTCATGTTAAGGTAAATCCTTCAGAAATCATGCTTGGCGAGAAGAAGTGGCGTGTAAATCCTGCCAACATCTTATACAGAAAGAACGAACTTACCGTCGACATGCTTAACTTCACGCATGGCGACCAACACATCATCATCAACGGAAAAGCGACACCACAGCCCTCCGACTCTATCGTGGCTGACCTCAAGGATGTAGACGTGGCTTACATTCTCAACCTCGTCAATTTCCACTCTGTCGACTTTGCAGGAAAGGCATCAGGCAAGGCCGTGATGAAGTCTATCTTCCAGACTCCTGAGGCTTATGCCAACCTCGACGTCAAGGATTTTGTCTTCGAGAACGGACCTTTAGGAACACTTCATGCCAACGCAGCCTACGACAACCAGGAAGGACAAATCAATATCGATGCAACAGCAGAAGATGGCGCCGAACACCTAACCGTCATCAATGGTTACGTGTCGCCGAAACGCAACTACATCGACCTGGGCATTGAGGCACACAACACCAGTCTGAAGTTTATGGAGAACTTCTGTGGTAGCTTTATGAACAACGTAGAGGCATGGTGCAATGGTAAACTCAACGTCGTAGGCGACCTGAAGAGCATCAACCTTGTGGGCGATGTCGTGGCTCATGGCAAGATGCACATGAAGCAGTTGGGCACCGACTATACCTTCAATCACCTGCGTGCTCACGCCATCCCCGACGACATACAGTTTGAGGGCGACTCCATCTACGACAGCCACTACACGGGCAAGCACAGTCACTTTGCGCTCGTTAGGGGTGGCATACATCATCAACACCTCACACGACTGAGCTATGACCTCGACATCGATGCCAACAACTTCTTAGGCTTCGACACGCACGAGTTTGGCGACGACACCTTCTATGGAACAGTCTTCGCCACAGGCACCGTAGGCATCCATGGAAAGAGTGGCGAAACCATCATCGACATCGATGCCACTCCAGAGCCACACTCTATCTTCGTCTACAACGTGGCAAGCCCAGATGCCATCAGCACCAGTAGTTTCATTCATTGGAACGACGCTACACCTTTTATATATAAGTCCTACATCCCTCTGTCAGGGGGCGACAAAGCTAAGAAAGACGACGACGTCGACTTTGCATCTGATATGCGCATCAATTTCCTGGTCAACACCAACCCCAACCTTACCCTCAAACTCATGATGGATGAGCAAACGGGCGACTATATCACACTCAACGGCAATGGTGTGATACGTGCCAACTACTTCAACAAAGGAGGTCTTGATATGTTTGGCAACTATGTGGTCGACCACGGACAATATAAACTCACCATACAAAGCATCATCAAGAAAGACTTTGAGTTTATGCCAGGCGGAACAATTGCCTTTGGGGGCGATCCTTACAATGCTCCTCTCAACCTGCAGGCCAAATACACTGTTAATGGTGTACCGCTAAGCGACCTGAACATCGGACGTTCCTTCTCGAGCAATAACATACGAGTAGACTGTCTGATGGACATCACTGGAACTCCTGGTGCTCCTAAGGTTGATTTCTCCATGGACCTTCCTACGGTCAATACCGATGCAAAGCAGATGATCTACTCCATCATCAACTCGCAGGAGGAGATGAATCAGCAGGTGCTCTATCTCTTGGGCATCGGACGATTCTATACGCAAACCAAGAACAACCAAGCCAGCGAGGAAGCCACGCAGAGCCAGACTTCCTTGGCGATGCAGAGCTTGTTGAGCGGCACGATCTCGCAACAAATCAACAACGTGCTTTCAAGTTTCGTCAACAGCAACAACTGGAACTTCGGTGCCAACATCTCTACAGGCGACGAGGGCTTCAATAATGCTGAGTACGAAGGCATCTTGAGTGGAAGACTGCTCAACAATCGTCTGCTCTTCAATGGCCAGTTCGGTTATCGTGATAACGCCAATGCCACACAGAGTTTCATCGGTGACTTCGACTTGCGTTACCTCATCTTCCCTAACGGTAACCTTTCTATTCATGTATACAATCAGACCAACGACCGTTACTTCACACGTAACAGTCTTAACACTCAGGGCGTGGGTCTCATCATGAAGAAAGACTTCACCAACCTCCGCGACCTGCTCGGCATTGGAAGAAAGAAACAAAAACAAGACAGAAAACAACAAAACAAAAAGAAAAAATAACTGGAGGCTATCTGGTGTTTTTCTAAGAGAGCAAGAGGTTTCTCTTTTGATTATGGAGCTAAGGAGAAACCAGCAATTGCTGATGAGCGAACTTTACTGGGGAGAGCGGAGGCTTTTAATATTTAATGTTGTTAAACAACCACTGGGGAGGGCGCGGCATCTTGCCCGCCCGTAAACAACAAGAACTGCCAATAAAAAAAATAACCAGGATTACTGAAGTTTCACATACACGGAAGTTATAGTAGTTAAATAAGTTATCACTCCCTTCGGTCGTTAGAAGTTATAGCCAATAGCCTTTTTGGTTGTATCTTTAGCTATAAAGCATATGGCTCTAACTTCTTTATTTTTTTTAAACTTCCCCATTTGCGAAAGTTGAACAGGATTATTTAAGTAGGATGATATTGGGCGGGCAAGATGCCACGCCCTCCCCAGTAGAGTTCGTCATTATCACTATCTCACAACGACTTTCTGCACATATGTCTGTTTACCATCCGAGATACGGAGGATGTAGACACCCTTGTTTTGTCCAGCAGCTGAGATAGTGATAGTATTACCTGGCTGTTGAACCGAAGCTACGAGATGGCCATGCGAGGTATAGAGCGCAGCCGACATAGCCACAGCCCCAGCCGTATAAGCCTCGAAGGTATAGCCATTGACAGCACGAATCATGAAATCCTTACCCTTCTCTATCTTGGCAAGCCCCGAAGCCTTGTTGTCGAGGATGAGTTTCAAGCCCTTGTAAGCATCCACCTTTCCGCTACCCGCCTGGTTGCCATCCCCCGCCTGGGTATAATGATTATTGGTAGTACAGAAGTCGTCAGAGAGAGCTGTCTTCTGAGCGATCTCCCTGATCTGGGTATGCGTCAGCTTAGGATCGGCCTCAAGCCAAAGGGCACAAACACCACTCATATAAGGCGTAGCCATCGATGTGCCACTCATCTGTCCGAACTCATACATTTTGCCAGCCACAGTTTCCTGTTGCATTACCTCTTCTTCATTATTTACCGTATAGCGGCTGTAGCTCGACTGCACAAACAGTCCAGGAGCACACACATGAGGAAGCTCTCTTCCGTCAGCCAGTTTGCCATAACTTGAGAAGAAAGCGATGTCGCCCACCTTGTTGCCATATTTCACATTACCGAAGTTCTCATACACGCCATAAGTGCTTCCATCTATCGCTTGATAACTTTTCACGGTGTTGTAAGCTCCCACAACGATGGGTTCTGTGCCGCAGGCGATGCTATTGATCGTACCATCATGAGTGATGTCTTTGCCGCATCCAGGCACTTCGGTATCAAACATAGAATTACTCTCTAAGTAACTGGCAATAGTCTGTCCTGCCTTGCCTCTTACCACATATCCTAAAGCACAGTTATCCTTGATGAAAGTGATGTCGGAGATGTTTAAGAAATAGCCCTTCATGCCATTACTTATATTCTCGGCTGTAACTGAAACTTTTCCTTTGAAATAACTATTAGTATATGTATATTCTTTACCATTAGGATTTGTACTGTTTACGAAACGCCAGGTTTTGCTGATGGTACCCTTATTGACATTGTAGAGCACCACATCAATTTCCACCTGTTGCTCAGGATTTGTCACGGTGAAATAGTTGTAGATGTCGGTAACATCCATCTCACCATCGCCATCAAGATCTGTAACGAAAGCCGCTTTCATCGTCTCACCGGTAGTACCAGTAAAGGTGCGTCGCTGCACGATGTCGTAGTCAGCTTCATTACCCGCAGCAATACAATTCACGACATCATATTTCTTGATAAACTCATCCATAAAAGCCACCTCAGGGTCGGTCGTATCATGCGATCCTGCATTAGCACCATACGACATGTTCACCACCAAACGCTTTCCGCCATTTTCCTTACACCAGTTCACCATTTTGTCAAACATCTCATAGTCTGACTCATAGTAAGGAATGGGGCCCATCAAGAGGTCGGCCTCGGGTGCCACACCTTTTATCTGGAAGGAACTGCCCTGATAGTTGCCGGCCGCCATACCACTCACGTGCGTGGCGTGCGTCTCCTCCTTGTCGTCTGTCTGATAAGCTGCAATCTGTTCGGCCGTAGTGAGATAAGTCAGATTGTCACCCTCTTTAGCCGCATAGCCTATCATCTTGAAACGACTCTTGCCTTGAGCATCCAGAAACATGATGTGATTAGGATCGAAACCACCATCAAGCACGCCAATAGCTACGCCTTTGCCCGTGTAAGGCTGCGTCAGCCCAGTGCCCAAGTGTATCTTGTCTACTCCTGTCGAAGCATGCGCCTTACTGAGGAGCATTCGCTTTCTGCGCTTGGCAAAGCTGATGGTCACAACGTCGCTACGTTCTGCCAGTTGCTCCAGCTGTTCCAGAGACATGGAAACGATGGCGAAATGATTGACCGCAGATGTCACCGTGATGCCGTCGGCAGACAAGATGGCTGCATCTGTTCCTGGCGTCATCCTGACGATGGCACGCAGTGTGCGATTGTCCATTTGTTTTTGGAGCGCCTTCAACTTGCTGCCTGTAGCCTTACTTTGTGCCACAGCTTTTTCTTCCTGAGTCTGTAACTTAGCAAGTTCTATCTTGCTCATAGCATTAATCTTGCTGTTCTTCTTCAGCTGATCATAATCGACGGCCATAGCTCCTTGTGCCAAGAGTATAGCGCAAATGAGTGAGTAGATTTTCTTCATAAATCGTATATATTAATGATTATTATGCACCTTACTTCCCCCGCAGGATTTCCCTCATTCTAAAATATCATCAACGAAATTAAGAGTGAGAAAGTTTGCAAATATAATCTTTTTTCTTAAACGCCGCAAACTTTTAAGAGAACCTAAAATCCGCAAGCAATCTCAATGGCAATCTCAATTGCAGTAAAGAGCTTGAA
>USOQ01000078.1 GCA_900556395.1 Candidatus Segatella caccae
AGGGATTTTGTGGATATGGGCAACGGACTGCGCATGAGCCTTGCGAGGAACAAGACCAGCGCAAACCGCCTTGACATCATCTATGATGCAGGAACAGACCTCTACAATATGCGCTTCTACCGCAAGACGTTCAGCAAAAAGACCTTCGAGAGCAAGGTGAAGGACGTAGAAACGCACGAAGGCATATACTTCGATATGTTGGAGGACGTCTTCACGATGGTTACGGGACTCTACACACACTTTTGAGAGGTGGGCGGCGAAAAGCCGCCTACTTTCTTTCATGAGCAGGACAAGCGGGTAAAGAAAGTAGCAAAGAAACCATTGTTCCAATCTGCGATAGTATTCACCAAAACAAGTTTAGTTATACAACTCCTAATTTTTAATAACGAAAATCTGACAAACTGTCATAAGAACAAGATTTTTTGGCACTCATATGTCTTGCCAAGGGGATTATTGGAAGATAAATATAGTCTGGCGTGACATTTGCTACAATACATATTGTAGAAACTTCATTAGATTAAATTTTAGCAAAATAATATGCCCAATCCTGTCATTAAACAGTCTTTAGACAGAGTCAAATTTACTCAACTTAAAGGTCTTAAAAATCTTGATATACATTTTGGAAACAAAAAAGTAACCGCTATTTTTGGCGTAAATGGTTGTGGGAAATCAACTATTTTGCATGCTTTAGCTTGTTTGTATAGACCTTGTAGTGCTATTGGTGAAAAAAACTATTTCACACGGTTCTTCAAAAGAGAGAATCGAGTAACATGGATTGGTAGTAAGTTATATGCAGATTTTACCATTGAAGGTACTCCTCGAAATGGTCATAGATATGAAAAGAGGGGAGACCGCTGGACTCCTCGTATAGACAAACGTCCTCAACGTGATGTCGTATATATAGGAATAAATTCATGTGTTCCTGATATTGAGCAAGCTACAGTTACAACATCAAAATATAATATGGGATTAGAGGAAGAGGTTGAACGCAGAAATGATATTATTTGCTCTGCCTCGCAGATTATGAATTACGCATATAATAATTATGTAAAAACATCTTTTCGCAAAAAGAAATACAAGAAAGTTACTCGTAATGGTGAGATAAAATACTCATCTCTTGCCATGGGTGCTGGTGAGCAACGTTTATTTTCTCTTCTTGAAATTCTTTATGCAATGCCAGCCTATTCTCTTCTACTCATTGATGAATTGGACTTAACTCTTCATACATCAGCACTTATGAGGTTGGTTGATGAAATGGTAAAAGTTGCTGAAAGAAAACATGTCCAAATTGTATTTACAACCCATAGGGAAGAATTGGCATTGAGAGAAGACATAAATATTCGCCATATTTGGAATGCGAATGATGGTAGCCAGTCATTTGTTCTTAATCATACAACACCGGATTGCATACTGCGTTTAACGGGAAGAATGGAGAAACGATTAGAAGTATATGTAGAAGATGATTTATCAGAATACATAGCCCGAGAAGTCGTAAGGGCAAAGGGTTTATTAAGTTATACTTCATTTCATCGTTTTGGCGCGATTGAGAATGCTTTTGTTGTTGCTGCGGGCTTAGATATTCAAGAGGCAAATTCAGAAGATAAAATATTCTTAATGGATGGTGATAAATACCGAACAGAAGAAGAACGTATTGCTCAAATGAAAAAATGTTATTCAGGAAATGAAGATGGAAGAACGGAACGAAGAGAGAGGGCTTTGTCACATATTAAACAATACATATTGCCCGAGGAAGAACAGCCAGAACATTTCCTATGGACAAAATTAAAAGAATCCGATAATGATTTGGCAAAATATGCTCAAGAGATAAATGAAGTGGCAGATGATAAACATTCATATTTGTATGATGTACAACAAAGAAGTGGAGAAAGTCGAGAAAGTTTTCTAACACGATTAACCAACATTCTTGCAAAACAAGAATTTTGGTCTAACTATGTTAGTGAATTAGAGATATAGCTTGATGCGCGAAAAAATGCATTAGGTCTTTGATTTGTTATAATGTAAACCAAAGAGGTGTATCCCTCTTTTTTGAGAAAACGAGAGGGTGTGTCAAAACTCCCTTATTGAAGGAACTACCCCTGCCACAGATAGTTGTAGCAGGGGTAAATTCTAATATTTTGGCTTTATGACACAGCCTCAAATTATTCTATTTTTTGTATTTCTTTTTACGGAATATACAATAACGCAAACTCCGCCTTTCTCCGTTTGAGCAGCATGGCGTGGCGTTTCCCTTTGTAGTTGCAGAATGCGATGTACTCCTGATAGATGTTGCGGTCGCCTGCCTCCAGCTTACGAATCAACTTGCTTTTGGGTATCTTGTTACTCCCCAGAAGCCGATACGGACCGACATTATAAGCAAGCGTGGCAAGGAGTAAACTGTCTTTCCCGAACTGCCGGAACATGGCGCAGAACTTCCTCAAATCCTTCCGCAACAACGCTTCGCTTTGCTTGCGTGTCATTGTCCTTGCGGAATACCTTTCGCCCGGTTGGAGTTGGTGACCATACCCGACGTACGGATAGTGCCTTTCTGTATGCCATCCCTCGAAGAACTTGATGCAGCGCACTGCCCTCTCAAAACGGGGCAGGCGATATATCCTTGCCGTTTCTGTGCGGTCGCCCTGTGCAGACAGAGGGCAGACCGTCAGGAACGAACAAAAGATAGCCATGAATATCCGCATCATCACGATAAAGGCTTGAAGTTACTGATGGGGACAACAGACAGCGTATCGTCCTTCGCGTTCTGGTTGTTGAAGTCAAACTCCAACTCGTAGGCATTCCCGAAATTATCCTCCACCACCACGATGAAGTTCTGTGCCTCGCTGCATCCCGATGTGTAATACAGGCGGAACTTCTCATTTTCGAGCAGATAGCGGTCGTTGGGCAGGAACGTAATGCCATTGTCCATTTTCAGCGTGCCCTCACCCTCAAACTGGAAATAGCGGATGGTGTAGAGCGCATTGGCATAGTTGCCCTCCTTCTTCATCTCGCAGCGGATTTCTACTGTCTGCCCCTTCGTCACCTTGTTGGGCACGGGCATCGTCTCCACCGTGAACGGATAGGACTGCTGTATGTCCAGCTCGTCGTCGCAGGAGGCGAGGAAACACCCCATCAGCCCCATGAACAGGACGGTTGCCATACTCATAAATCTTACTCTCAGATTCTTGTTGTTCTTGATATTCATTGTCATTCTTTGTTTTGATGGTTACTGATTTTCTGTTTGGCCACAAGGTACTCGTTCAAGTCCTTGTAGCCCGAATAGAGTCCGGAATGATCTGTCATACGCTCCCAAAAATGCTTCCACAAGACTTCCACCGCCCTGCGTCCGGCATCGTCATGGTCGAGGTGACAGACTATCTCTTGGTAGTTCTCCAAGGCAGGGATTGCCTTGTCCACATTGGCTACGGAGTTCAGCACAAGGCTGTCCTCCTCATTCCCGATGCCCAGAGTCAGCGCAGAAAGCCAATCCATAAAGCCCTCGTAGAGGTGGCAGCGACTGCTTCCCTGTCTAAATGAAGAAAAGTCCTTTGGCGGTATGCAGCCCTTGAAGAAGCGGTTGCGTAGCTCAAATCCTCCGCAACGATTTCCGTAACCGATGGCAAAGTACCGCTTTCCGTAGAGCCGGAAATGGACTTCCTTGCAATGCCGTTGGGCAATCGCCGGAGCAATTCCACGCTCCTCCAAATACGAGAGTAATGCCCGATGACTTAACGGCCTTATCTCCATCTCCTCAAATACAGGCTTCTTTTCCACGGTCTTATGAGGACGAGGTTCTATCTGCGGAAGCGGAACGATGCCCGCTTCCGTGATGAATCTTGCCTGCTCCATGAAGTCGTTGCTGTGGACAAACTCGCCTGCCAGCGTGAAGATGTCACCACCCTTACCCAAACCGAAGTCATACCAGAGTTGCTTGTCCACGTTCACACGAAACGAGGGAGTGCGTTCCGTGCGGTAAGGTGCGGCATACCACCATTCATTTCCCCTTCTTCGGATAGGTTCATGCCCTAAACGTGTGAGGAAGTCCGCCAGCGGTATCTGCCTCAATGCGTCAATCTCCATACACAATATCAGTTAATGATGAACTTCACGCCCAAGCCGAACTGCGTATGGAAATGTCTCGTGGAGTTGCCCCATAGACACCGTTCACGGAGATTGGCGAGCAGGGCAACACGGTCGGCCACATAAAACTCCACATCGAGTGTCAGCGCACCGCCATAGATGAAGGAATCTTTATCGTGGAGCATCGCCCCGTCATGCAGCACCTTGTCGCCCCAGTTCACCGTCTCATAGCCTGCGAGAGCCGAAGCTCCGGTATAGACAAACACTGTTTTACGGGCATCGGAAAGTATCTTGAAATAATAACCACCCTCCGCCGTAAACTGCGCCACGGGTATCTTCTTCTCCTTGTAGGGCTGGTTCTTCAGCAGGTATTCGCCACCGAACACCCACTTGTTGCCCCCTTTGGTATAGGTGGAAAGAATTGCACCAAGACTGTACCCGCCATCGTTACCACCAAGTTTGAAGCCGTCCGCCATGTTCGCCTTCACCTCGATGCCCTGCATTTTCGGGAGGCATCGCTGGGCGTGCGCCTGCCCCGTGAACAGGGCAAGCGACGCGATAATCATAAAAAGACATTTCTTCATAGAGTCAGCGCACTTGAAGTTCGTTGATAGTATTGGCACGCACCAAATCCTCGTTCTCAATCACGAACGACTGGTGACGGCCACCGTTCTTCTCATTCAGTTCCACCACGAGGCACTTGTCGTCAGGTATGGTGAACTTCGCCATTGTGAACACGGTGCGCTCGCTCTTCTTGCCCGGCACGCAAGTGGCGTAGTTCTGCGCACGGAGCGGCAGGATAACCTGCTCCTGCACGGCGGTGCGCTTCACCACCTTTTTGTCCACAATCTTCCATGTCACATAGTCCACATCAAACGGCACGTTGCTCTGGTTCTTGATTTCCGTGTGGAAATACAGCAGTCCGTTGTGCGTATAGATTCCTTTCAGCAGGTACTGTATGCCGAAACGCTTGCAGCCGATGTGCTTCACCTCACGCTTGTTCTGCTTGTGGATGGACTTCATGATAAGTCGCACCAGCATCGGACTCTCGCTGCCCAGTTCCTTCAGGTAAATCTCCTGAGCATTGTTCGGACGGTTCACCGCCTCGCCGTCGTGGATGAAGTCGCACATCTCCACGTTGAGCAGCAGCGGCTCCTTGGCATACTTCACATTGAAGGTGTAGAAGCTGCCGTCCTCCGTGATGACGCTCATGTTCGTCTCGTTCTTGAAGTTCTTCACGGTTGCCTTCACACGGATCACGTTCTCCGCACCGTCCGCCTTGCCCGCTATCAGGTTGGGCGAGCCCAAATCCACATAGCGCACCTCTGCCGGGAAGATGATGTGTACGGTCTTGTCGTACGTCACCTCCAACCCGTGGGGCGGAATCATGCGGTCGAAGGTCAGCTTCTTCGTCAGCCCGTGATACAGGTCGCCGTCCGCCTCCTTCTGCGGATAGACCTCCTTGGTCAGGGTCGGCTGTCCGTCACTCACGTTACTTTCCTTCACGGTCTTGTTCTCCTGCGCATTGGCAGTTACGATGCCCATCGCGAGGGCAAAAATCATGATTGCTTTTCTCATTTCACTTTGGATTTTAGTGGTGAATAAAAATTGGATTGTTGTTACTTTATCTTTTATATTTCTCAGTCTCTGTCCTGATACAGCATCACCTTGTAGCCCGCCTTCAGATGCACCTTCACGGTACGCATCTTCTTGGCGATATACTGACTTGTGCCCTGTATCAGCCCCTTGCCGAGGTCGGAGGCCAACTGTGCCCCCGCATTGGTAGAGATGTTGATGCTGCTGCCAAGCGAACCACCCATGTTGGCGGCAACCTCCCGCACCGCATCCATCTCCATCGAGCCGGGGATGAAGATGCCCTGCTGCCCGTCCGTGTCATAGACCGAAAGCTCCACAGGCACGATGGTTCCCTCATGCTCTATCGAGGTGATTTCGATGTCGAGGCGTTCGCTCTGTACACGTGCCGCACCTACCACCACGGCATTTCGGGGAATAATCCGTTCCGCCACGGCCATCGGCTCCAGCAGGCGCAGCTTCACTGCCTGCCCGTCCGTCACGCTCTGCGCTCCATTGACGCACGCCGATATGGTGTTCTTGTCCGTCACCCCGACCTTGCCCACAGCAGTGTTGAAACCATAGTTCCGTTCCTGCGCATGGGCGGCGATGAACTCCTCGTTGCTCATTGGCTGTCCGAGAGAGGACACTACCTGCTTCGTTACCTGTTTCACAGGAGTGACGGTGTTCTTCCCGGCTTTGCTCACAGTGGCAGGCATTGCCTCCTGCTTGGGCTGTCCGCCATTCTGACCGCCCATGTACTTTGCCGCCAGTTCATAGGACTTTTCCATGAGTGCCACTTGGTCGTCCATATCGGAAGCCTTGCCTTTTCCGCTTTCAAGTTCCGATTCCAGCGAGGCGATACGCTCCAGCAGTTCCTCCATGTCCGCACGTTCCTCCTTTGGCTGCTCATAGAAACTGCCAAGCGTGGTATTCAGGTCACGGTAGGCGGTGGCGGACGAGCGGATGCTTTGCGGCGCCAGGGGCTTGCTCTTTTCCACGCTGTCATTATCGGTCAGACAGAAATCTGCTGATGATTCGTTTCCAGCCACTTCACGGTCGAACATATCGCCCAGCTCCATCATCGAGCGGTTGCGGTTTTCCTTGCGTTCCTCCATCGCTCCCTGCTCGTAGGCCTTCGCCTTGTCACCGATAATCTGCCTGTCCGCCTTGTCGGCATCCGGCATCTCCATGTTATAGCCGTCCATGCCCGGCTCTTTCGTCCCGTCAGACGATGGGGCGAAAATCAGCCACATCGCACCGAGGAACACCAGCACCATGGCAGGTAGCACAATCATCTTCTGCCGTCTCAGTCGTTCCGCCTCCGTGAGTGGTGTGCGCTCCTGCTTGGGCTTTTCCTTGCCTTTCTCCTTGTCAGGAGTCTTGTCCTGTACTTCAATCTTCGTCTGTTCCATATAAATAATAAGGTGTTGAGTGATTACTAACTGTGGGCTTGATGGACAGTTCCACCTGCCCTGCATGGTCTATCTCCATCTTCCGGCTTTCGTCCCTGCCAACGTCATAAACGGCTTTGCCGAAAGTGTAGAGGGCAAGCACCGCAAAGACGGCGAGCATTCCCAATACGATGCGCCTCTTCGTCCGCTGTGGCAGACCCTCCAGCCGGTCTTTCGCTGACTTCGTCATCTGCTTCCTTTTGTCGCGGAGACTCCAGAAGAGCCTCCACGCCGTTTTTCTGATACGATACCTTGCCATTGTTTTTATCTTTTAATCGTTTGTAAATCCTTGTTCTCAATGATGGTGAATCCCTCGATGGTGAATCCGTTGGGATTGTCGTCCGAGCGCGAGGCGTTCAGCAGGCGGCACGTCGTCACGAGACTGCGCTCCGTGATGTTGCTCTGTCGGATAATCTGCTGCCGTGCGTAGGTGGTGGCACGGTACGGATAGCCGTTGAAGTCGCACACCACGCTGTCCACTTTCAGCACCTGATTGATGTTGCCTGCGATGATGCGGTTGTAGTAACCCTTCTCCGCAAAGTCCGAATAGTAGTTGTACACACTGCGGTCAGCCAGCAGCAGCGCACGCTTCACGTTGTGCTCTATCGCACTCTTCTCCGGCGAGAGCGTAAAGAACAACTCATGGAAGCGGCGCACATGCTCCCTCGCCTCTGCCGGACGGTTCTGCGACAGGTCCTGCGAGAGGGCCAGCATCAGCGACTTCCCGTTGTCCAGCACATAGATTTTCTCCCGCTGCTTCTCCGCAAAGCGGTAGGAACTCCACACACTCCACACCGTCACCACGGCACACAAGGCGAGGAACACCATGCTGAACAGGCGAATCTGCCTGAACGATGTCTCGATGTTCTTTAATGACTTGAATTCCATTTTCTTGTTTTCTCCTTGTTTTGATGTTACACATACTTTTCTTTATCTCAGCAGTTTCCCGACACGTCCAGCCACATTGCCAGCGGTTGCACCCGCCACGCTGCCGGCGAAGCCGCCAGCCTTGCCAGCCGTCTGGTTCACGTTGCGCCCGTAGTTGCCCATGCCTCCGGCTTGGATAATCCAGCCAGAAACAGTAGGAATGGTGAAGTAACCGATGATGCCGATGATCATGAACACGATATACACCCCGTCGCTCGAATCCAGCGAGAAGTTCGGGTCGGCCTGCATCCGCTCGATGTCGCTCTGCAGCATCAGCACCTGTATCTTGGCCAGTATGGTGCTGAACATGTCCGACACGGGCAGCCACAGATACACCTGCACATAGCGGCATATCCACTGCGTCAGCGTGCTCTGGAAACCGTCCCACACAGAAATGGCGAAGGCTATCGGCCCCAGTATCGACAACACCACGAGAAAGAACGTCCTCAGCGTGTCTATCACGAGGGCTGCGGCCTGAAACAGCAGTTCCAGCAACTCGCGGAAGAAGTCGCGCACGCTCTTTTTCATTTGGTACATGCTCCGCTCGATGTACATACCCGCCATGGTGACAAGGTCGTCGGGCGACCACCCCAGTTCCTCCAGTTGCTTGTCGAACTCCTCGTTCGACACCAAGTAGGCCGTCTCGGGGTTGCGCTTCATCGCCTCGTATTCCAGCTTGTCCTTCTGCTCCCGGTACTCGTTCATGTCCAGCGTCTCCGCCTCCAGCATCTTGGCCGTGCCCTGCACAATCGGCGAGAGCACACCGCTGAGCGTGCCCAGCACCACCGTGGGGAAGAACATGATGCAAAGCCCTATGGCGAACGGACGGAGCATCGGGAACACGTCTATCGGTTCGGCACGCGCCAGCGACTGCCATACCCGGTAGGCCACGTAGAAGAGTGCGCCCAGTCCGGCAATGCCTTTCGCCACACCCGCCATGTCCTCGCACAGCGGCATCATCTCGTCGTAGAGCGACCGCAGTATCTGGTGAAGGTTCTCGAAATCCATAGGCTACCAGTATCTTTCGTTGGCACTGCCGTAGAGCCCCATCACACGGTCGAGGTCGTTCTTCTTCTTCGCCCGCAGGTAGCTCACGCTGATGTTCTTGTTGGTGTAGTAGCTCACGAGGTTGCGGTACCGCTTCATCTTCTGGTAACAGCCCTCCACCACGTCCATGCGGTCCTTGTCCGTCATGGAGAGCGTGGTGATGTTCACCACGTTCTTCAGCTCCGTCAGCACGTCGTTGCTCTCCTCCAGCAGCTTGGTATAGCCGAAGGCGATGGCTGAGAGTTCCTCCACCGTGAAGTTCTCGTCGCGCATCATCTTCTGGAAGCTGTTCACGTAGATGTCCGTGATGTCGCCCACCATCAGGATGGTCTGCTGCACCTTGCGGGCATCCTTGACGAGGTTGTTCACCGACTTCAGGGCATCGTAATACTTCTTGCCCTGCTCGTAGATTTTCACTGTCTCCTGAAAGTTCTTGACCATGTGGGTCGCCGTTGTCGATGTGTGCGCCACGTTCTTGGAGGTGTTCACGATGCTTTGCGCGATGTTGGACGGGTCGATGACCGTCCACTGTGCGCTTGCCTTGCCCGCCGTCAGCAGGCACAGGCAGATAAGGATTGTCATTCTTGCTTTCATTGCTCGCTATTGTTTGGTCTGTTCCTGTCTTACTCTTACATAGTCCCCGTTGGGCGAGAAGGTCAGCACGTCCGTCTCCTCGTTGTAGGATACGTCGATGCGGAATCCCGTATTCATGAAGAGGTTGCCGTTCTCCATCTGCAGGAGGTAGGTCTGCGGTTTCAGCTCGCGTCCCAGTCCCTTGCGCTTGAACACCGTCACCTTGTATGCCTTGCCCTCCTTATAGATGAGCACGTCGGGCTTACCCTCCACGCTCTCCCAGTTGCCGCAGAGGGCGGGACGGTCGTCCCTTGCCGCCTCACTGCACGACTGCATGGCCATACTCGCCATTCCCAGCACGATGCCGCAAAGGAGCAGCATCTGCCTGCTTGTTGTCTTCAATCTTCTTCCCATGTTCTGAATCATTGTTGAATGTGATAAAATTGGTTGTGATAAATGTCATGTCTTGCTTGTCCTTCTTTTCTCCGCCAGTTGCCGGATGGCGGCTTCGATGTCGCCGCCCAGTTGCTCCGCCAGCCGATAGACCTCCACCTTCTCCGTTTCCTCGGTGGTGTAGGCAAGGTATTCCTCCGCGCTCACCTCGGTGGCATAGACCGCCGACTGCGTGCCGCCCAGCCCGATCCACACCTCCTTGTAGAGCCGTGACGGGTGGTTGGCCATGTTGATGGAGAGAATCTGCGACTTCTCCTTCTCAGTCAGTCCGAGCAACGCCTGTATCTGGTCGAACTTGTTCATGTACTTCCGTTGGTCGAGCAGTATCTTGCAGTCGGAGTTGTTGATGATGCTCTCCTTCACCACGGG
>USOQ01000079.1 GCA_900556395.1 Candidatus Segatella caccae
TCCAGACCCATGAAGGTCTTGGCAATGAGTTCAAATTCCTGTTCCATTATTGAATTCTATGTCTAATAAACTTGTTTTTTCTTTTTTATATTTCTTAGTTTTGGGTTTCATATCTTTAGTGACCCACACGTTGGCGCCCACGATACATCCCTTGCCGATGGTGATGCGACCTAAGATGGTGGCATTGGCGTAGACGATGACATCGTCCTCAAGGATGGGGTGGCGCGCAATGCCCTTGATGGGGTTGCCATCTTTGTCGAGTGGGAAGCTCTTAGCTCCGAGGGTTACGCCCTGATAGAGTTTCACATTATCTCCAATGATGCAGGTAGCACCGATGACGACACCTGTGCCATGGTCGATGGTGAAGTGCTTTCCGATAGTGGCTTCGGGGTGAATGTCGATGCCTGTCTCTGAGTGCGCCAACTCGGTCATCATCCTGGGGATGAGTGGCACGCCGAGTTCGAACAGCACATGGGCTATTCGATAATTGGTGATGGCCTTGATGACGGGATAACATGAGATGATTTCGCCTTGGCTTACGGCAGCAGGGTCGCCTTCGTAAGCTGCCTCGATATCGGTGGCGAGAATCTTTCTGAGTCGTGGAAACTCCATGATCGTCTTGGCGGCGATGACTCCTGCTTTGGCTCTCTGAAGATGTAGTTCTTGCAAGGTTTCGCTTTCGCAGTCGTCGGCGAAGCAGAGTCCTGCCAGAATCTGATCTGTCAGTTTCTCATAGAGTTTCTCTACTCTCACGCCAATGTGATACTTGATAGTGGATATGTTGACCGATGAGTTACCATAATATCCGGGAAAAAGGATGGAGCGGGACAAATTAATGATTTCTTCGAGCGCCTTGCCCGAAGGAAGCGGGTTCCCGTCCCTGTGCTGGTGAAACAGACCTTTCAGCGACTGTGGGCATGAAAGCTCTTCTATGGTTTCTGTCAGCTGATGAGTTAGCTTGTCTTTGCTCATTTCTCGATTGTGTCAGTAAAAAATCCGTTGCAAAGATACGATTTTTTTGTTATTTCCCAAAGGATTGCTGTGTTTTTTGTCTTTCTCCAGGCTCTTTCTTCATATCTCGGAAGGCACTCCATGCTATGGGAGCTGCTAAGACAAAGGAGCAGACATCAGCGCAAGCCTGGCACATTTCTACGCCAAGAAGTCCTAAACAATGGGGCAGGATGATGATGAGTGGGATGAAGAATAAGCCACTGCGTGCTGCTGCAACGAGGTTGGCACGGATGGGCTTGCGAATGGTCTGCGTGAGCATATTGGTGAGCACGATAAAGGCGACGAGGGGAAAACTCATCACCTGCCAACGCAAGGCTGCCGTTCCTACACGCACCACCTCGCTTTCGTCTCTGAAGAGTGTGATGATGGGCTCGGCAAAGATGAAGCCTGCTATGGCGCAGAGGGCGAGAAAGATGGTGCCACACTTGATGCAGAAGCCGAAAGCCTCTCGTACTCGACGATAGAGGTGGGCTCCATAGCAGAAACCGCAAAGTGGTTGGAACCCCTGCCCTAAACCGATGACGATGGCATAAGTGAAGAAGGCGATGCGGGTGACGATGCTCATGCCTGCAATGGCGGCATCGCCATAGGCACCTGCTGCCACGTTGAGCATCAGGGTAGAGATGCTGCCCAGTCCCTGACGGGAGAGGGATGGAGTTCCACCTGCCACAATCTCTTTGAGATAGGTCTTGGAGGGTGTGAAGTGGCGTAGCTCGATGCGAATGTTCTGACCTTTATGGGTCATATAGAGGAGCATGAGGCAACCGAAGCATTGGCTGATGAGGGTGGCAACGGCTGCACCTGTGATGCCTAAGCAGAAATAGAGGATGAGCAGAGGTGCCAGCACCAGGTTGAGCGCCACTCCCGACAGGATGCCCTTCATGGCATATAGTGTGTTGCCTTGAAAGCGCATCAGGTTGTTGAGTGTCAGTGATGTGGTCATCATGGGTGCTCCAAGCAGGATGATACCTAAATAGCGTTCTGTATAGGGCAAGATGGTGGGCGTGGAGCCCAAGAGTATAGAGAGGGGAGTGAGGAATGTCAGACCGAGTAGGGTGATGCAGAGTCCTGCCATAAAACTGAATACTACCCCCGTAGCTGCCATCTTGCGAGCGTTGTCTATATGCTTAGCTCCCAACTGTCGTGAGATGTAGTTGCCTGCTCCATGTCCGAAGAAGAAACCTACAGCTTGTATGACGGCCATCATACAGAACGAAATGCCTACGGCTGCTACACTCTGGGTGTTGATGCTACTTACGAAGTAGGTGTCTGCCAAATTGTACATACTGGTAGACAGCATACTGATGATGGTGGGCGCTGCCATAGTGAAAATCACCTGATGTACTGGGGCATGGGTAAGGAATGTGTAATTATCTGATGCTCTTTTCATGCGTGCAAAGTTACTGCTTTTTCCGATTATGCCAAAGGGTTAGGGGAGAGTTTTTTTGAGAAACTTATTGAGAAGTTAAAGAAGTTAAGGGAAATTACCGCTCCCTTCGGTCGCTCGGGAAGTTAAGGGACAATAGCTTTTTTTGTTGAATATTTTGCCGTTGTAAGTATATGATAAACAGGGCTGAATGAAAATGATGAGAAAATGATGATGTATTGTCAAACGATGCTATGTGTAATTATGAAGCAGTGAGAAAATTGTGGCTTTGCGATATTTTCCCTATATTTGTAGCCGAAAATAAAAATCACTAACATACAATTACAAAAAATCTAACAAGCTGAAGAATCAAATGAAAAAAATCATTCTCTTATCTTTAATATGCGTCTTTTCGCAGTTGGTCGCTGCCCAATATATATGGGATGCAGAGCATTTGGCGAAGGTAAAGCAGCAGATGAAGCAACCTATGTATGCCGTGGCTTGCCGTCAACTCATGAGTGATGCCGACAAGTTTCTCGCTGCTCAACCTGTCTCTGTGATGCAGAAAAACAAGGTGGCTGTTAGCGGCGATAAGCACGACTATCTGAGTCAGGCTCCTTTCTATTGGCAAGAGCCTCATGGCTCGGGCAAGGAATTCGCCTATGTAGAGCATGGCAACCGACGTCCGCAACTCTATACGGTGCGCCTTACTCTCGGCGCACATACCACAGAACAGAAAGTGGGATTTCGCCATTTTGAATTTCGTGAGCACGGACCCTTCTATCTCAATGGTCGCCGACTGCTCTTGCAAGGAACCCATCGTCATGAAGACTATGCTGGTGTGGAAACGGCCTTGATCTCGTTACACAAATAAAGTGCCAAATCTTCGTAGCCCAAACAAACTCTACATGATATATATCACTTTATATTTCTATAAATAATAACGCTCTAAGTCTTTGTATAAACACACACTATCGTCGCTGCTATCCTTGAGGACCATGTCCCGAGCGTAGCAGCGACGTTTCGTATATGCCTACAATGCTGTTTGGTCGGCTACATCATCGCCTACCGTATGGCATATTTTTTTACCAAAATTTGCATATATTGAAATATCTTTGTAACTTTGTCCCCATGAAAAAAACAATGCTAAAGGGCAATCAGATAGAAATCAAGAAGGTGAGTAGCAAGCATGATATGGACGCATTTATCGGCTTCTACTGCGACCTTTACAAAGATAGCGAATATGCCGTTCCGTTCATCCGTTTTGATGAAGAGAACACGCTGTCGAAACAGCATAACACCTCTTTCGAATTCTGTGAGGCAGAGTATTATCTGGCTTTCAGAGAAGGGAAAGTAGTAGGAAGAGTGGCTGCCATCATCAACCATCGTGCCAACGAGGAGTGGCAGAAGAAGCAAGTACGCTTTGGCTGGTTTGACTTTGTTGACGACCTGGAAGTGTCGCGTGCTCTTTTGTTGGCTGTAGAGCAGTATGGTCGCGATCATGGTATGACAGAAATGGTAGGACCACTTGGCTTTACCGATATGGATCGCGAAGGCATGCTTATCGAGGGCTTCGATCGCCTTGCCACTGCTTATATCATCTATAATTATCCCTACTATCCCAAGCATATTGAGGCATTGGGAGGCTTTGTGAAAGACAATGACTGGATGGAATATCGCATCAAGGTGCCCGAGGTGACTCCAGAGAAGTTTGCCAAGACTGCACAGATGATAGAGCACCGTTATCAACTGCGTGCGCATCGCTTCAGCCGAAGTCAGCTGGTAAGCAAGGGCATGGGACATCGTATTTTTGAAATACTCAACGAGACCTATGCCAATCTCTATGACTTCCAGCAGTTGTCCAAAAAACAGATACAGCAGTTGATAGATCAGTATATCAAGATGGCAGACCTCAACTTGGTGGTGGGCGTAGTAGACAGTAGTGTCACTGCCGACAATGAGGCTGGTGCTTCGCCCGAAGAGATTGCCGAATTGGGTGGTAAGTTGGTGGGCTTCGGTGTGTCGTTCCCATCCTTTGCACGCGCTCTGCAGAAGACGCGTAACGGTAAGCTCTTCCCTTGGGGATGGTGGCATCTTCTGAAAGTGCTCAAGTGGCATAAGACCGATACCGTCGACCTGTTGCTCATCGGTGTGCTACCAGCCTATCGTACCAAGGGTGCTAACGCCATAATCTTTGCCCATCTCATAGAGCAATATCATCGATATGGTTTCAAGTGGGCTGAGGCTATGCCGCAGATGGAGGCTAACACGGGTGTACGAAACCAATGGCAATACTTAGAGAGCGAGCAGCATCGCCGCCGCCGCTGTTTTAAAAAGGTGCTTTAAGGGGGAATCCCGAAGAGATAAAATTGAACTGGGGAGTTGACTCTCTTTCTCTTTTTTGAAAGAATGTCAACTCCCCAGTTTTAGTCTGTCTCTAATCTGTCCTTGTTTATATTGCTATATTTTTTCACCCACTTGGGGTGTAGTATAAGTTACAGAAGTTTCGCATGTACGGAATTTATAGTAGTTACAGAAGTTATCACTCCCTTTCGGTCGTTAGAAGTTATAGCCCATAGCCCTTTTTTGTTGTATATTTAGCTATAAAGCATACGTCTTAACTCCTTTAACTCCTTTAACTCCTCTAACTTCTTTAACTTCTCTACCTTCCCCATTTGCGAAAGTTAAGTGAGTTATTTCATGAAACGCTGAAAAACAAACTTTTCCATCAGTACGATACCCAAAAGGGCAGTGAGGATGCCAAGCAACACATCGATGATGTAGTGATGGCCCGAGTAGACGGCTGTCCACCAGATGCCCATGCAGATGCAAGCAAATGCAGTTGTGACAAACCAGCGTCTGTGGCTCATGGCAGCATAGATGGTGGTGATGAGCATATAGGCTGCATGCAGACTGGGCACGGCAGCAAAGACATTGGCATTGTGGCAATAGATGGAGTGAAATACAGGAATGCCTACCAAGGCATCGAAGCGAGCCAGTCCCGCCACATTGCCTGGTGTGCCTAAGATGGGGGTAAAACCATACTCCATGACATACCATGGAGGTGACGCAGGATGAATGTAATAGCCCACGAAACCGATGAGGTTGACGGCTAAGAATGTCCATGAAAAACGTACAAACCAACGATACTTTTTCTTAAAAAACAGATAGAGCGCAAAACCTACAGGTACGGGAACCCAACATAGATAGAAGAACCCAGCCAAGAGGTCGGCTAAGGCATGGTGATGCACACGGAAATATTCGCCAGGAATCATCATGTGTGAATGGTCTGCCACGGCCATGAGCTCGTCGGGCGTCTGTGCAGCGATGCCAAAGAGCGACTTCTCTGCTTCGTAGAGGTCGCGCACGTCAATCTCGCCCACCATATAGTTGGGGTAGAAGCGCATGGAGTCGTAAGTCACGGCAAAGATGAGCCAGGGCAGGAAATAGATGGCAAACTTGCGGGTCTTCTGCCATACCATGAGCAGGGCGAAGATGGCGATGAGATATAGACTGGTCATTGTGCCTCCTTTTTATTCATCACAATATAGCAATGAGCAACGCGCCAGAACGCTGTGATATTGGCAAGTACTGCAATGAGAATCATGCCGCCAGCCAGCCACCAAATGTCTGCCAAGAAGCCAGTAAGCATGGCAGTTACAGCGGTTACCACCACACGCTCAGGACGCTGCATGATTCCCACTTTGCACTCTATGTTGAGACCTTCTGCTCGTGCACGAACATAGCTCACCATTACTGAGCCTATCATGGCAGCAAAGGTGACGATGCCCATCCAGAAACCCATGTCGTCCTGCATACGCAGAAAGTAGAGGCAGATGCCGAAGAGACTTACCAGTTCGCTATAGCGGTCGAGTGTGGAATCCCATAGCGCCCCAAAGAGGCTACTTTTGCCACTCATGCGTGCCAGGCGTCCGTCCATCATGTCGAAGAGTCCGGCAACAAGGATGATGATTCCTCCCCAGCCTAAGTGTACTAAGTTTTGTGTGAGGGCAGCCTCAATGAAAAAGGCAGCCGCCACGATGTTGCCCACAAACCCCACGAAGGTAACGATGTTGGGAGTGATGTGCAAGTGGATCATCGCCTTAATGATGGGGTTGATGATCACATAGATGACTTTCTGTAAAAAATCTCTGTAGTTCATTTTTATTTTTATATGTATATATATATATGTTCTGATGATTACGGGAGGATGGCTTTGGGGAGTTTTCTACTTATCTCCTTTGGGTGGGCTTGAAAACGAACTTGCGCTGAGCAGGATAGTTGACCAATAAAGCCACAAGAATGCTCACAAAGCTCTTGGGGATGAGATAGTGTATATCGAGGCGTTCATGACTGTTGATAAGCTCGGTAAGGGCGATGGTGCCTCCCGAATTGAGCAGCCAGCTGACAGACCAAACGATGAAATAACGCCATGCCACACTTCTTTTTCTACGATTAGAGTCACCGAAGACATAGCGATAGTTGAGGCAGCAATTGGTTATGCCGCCAGCCATCACACCCAAGGCATTAGCCAAACCATAATACAGGCCAATGATGTCAGACAGCATGAATGCTAATCCGAAGTCGACAGCCGAACCCATCGAAGCTGTAACTTCGGCCTTTCCAAAAGTATATAGTTCGTGTTTTATCTTACCCATAGCCACATCATCTTTATGAGAACCATCGTTATTGCTGCATAGACACCAGCGAGGATGTCATCGGCCATCACGTAGAAAGCACCCTTCATGCGGTCGAGGCGACGGATGCCAAGAGGTTTCACCATATCATAGAAGCGGAAGAGCACTAAGGCTATTACTGCCCACCAGAAGGAGTCTGCCTTGTGACTTGCCTCGTCGAAGGGGATGATGAGAGAGAGCGGAATCCATACACCCACAATCTCGTCGATGACTACACGGCTGGGGTCTTCGCCCCAATAAGGTTGTAGTTGAGCCGTTGCCCATGTGCCTAACAGGGTGAATGTCACGACGAGTAGTAGCATAGAGGTCTGTAGCATGGAGGCATCCATGCCCCCCATGTAGGCTATCGGAGCCCATATCAGTGTGCCTAATATGGAACCTGCTGTTCCTGGTCCCCATGGCCAAAAACCGCTTCCTAATCCTGTGCCGATGATGACAGGCAGCAGAGGAGGACGTTCGTTGGTTAAGTTGCCTTTATCGTTCATATTTTTAGTTTTCTTCTTCTTTATTTGTTTTTTATCTTTGTTCTTGTTCTTTTAGTTCTTTCACCTTTCGATTTTACGCTTTCACCTTTTTATATATTAGTAATTCTGTCTGCAAAATTACGCTAAAAACCTTAAATAACCAAATAGTTTTTTTCAATATTCACCAAATATCCCAAAAATAAAGTAAAAAACTAAATTATTTAAAAAGTTTTCCATCCTTTTCAGATAATATTTATAACTTTGCAGCCGAATTGATTTCGGGGTGAGTGTGCCCAAAAGAAGATAGAATAGATAAAAGAGAAGAGTTATAAAAAGTATTTAGGAAATGAAGATAAGACTCCGTGTATGGATGATGGTCGTACTGCTTGTTGCTTCGGTGACACAACTGATGGCTCAGCAGAAGATAACAGGTCGCGTCATTGACGTCGACGGATTTGCCGTGCCCTATGCCAGCGTGCAGTATCGAGGTCACAAGATAGCAGTATCGAGTGATGGCGAAGGACGTTTCTCTATCGAGAAGCACGAGGGATGGATGCTCACCGTGAGCGCCCTGAGTTATAAGGCTCAAACGGTCAAAGTGGATGCACATACCAACTTTCTCGAAGTGAAACTCAAGGACGATAGCCGTAGGCTCAACGAGGTGGTGGTGAAGTCGAAGCGTGGCAAATACAAGCGCAAGGATAACCCCGCCGTGGAGCTGATGCGTCGTGTCATCGCTGCAAAGAAGAAAACCGATCTGAATAATCATCCCTACTATCAATATGACAAATATCAGAAGATAACCCTCGCCCTTAATGACCTGTCGAAGGAGCAACTCGAGGGTAAGTTCTTCGGCAAGCGACAGTATCTCCTCGACCAAGTGGAGAAATCGCCATACAACGGCAAGCTCACGCTCCCTGTAAGCATCGACGAGACTGTGTCGCAGCATATTTACCGCAAAGACCCGAAGAGCGAGAAAGATATTATCAAGGGGCAGCAGACCAGCGGCATCGGACAGGTGATACAGACGGGTGAAATCCTGAACACCACGATGAAGGATGTGTTTACGGATGTCGACATCTATGACGACTATGTGCGACTGTTGCAGTATCCTTTCCCGTCACCAATAGGCAGAACAGCCATCTCCTTTTATCACTATTACATTGAAGACACGGTGTATGTGGAGCGCGACCTCTGCTATCATTTACAGTTTATACCTGCCAACTCACAAGACTTCGGATTCCGAGGTGAACTATATGTCACCGCCGACAGCACCCTTCATGTAAAGAAATGCAACCTCTATATGCCTCACAACAGTGACGTAAACTGGGTGAAGGATATGAAGATAGAGCAGGAGTTTACACGTCTGGAAAATGGTGAATGGGTGCTTACTAAGGACGATATGGTGGCAGAGATACATGCCAACAAACTGCTGCAAGACTTGCTTGTGGTGAGAAACACTCGTCTCACCGACTACTCCTTCGACGAACTGCCGAAGGTGCTCTTCAAGGGTAAAGCGAAGGTGCGGCACGATATCGACGCGATGAATCGTGATGAAGCCTACTGGAACAAGTATAGGCAGGTGGACCTCACCAAGAGTGAGTCGTCAATGGATAGTTTCATCCATCGTATGGAAAACTCTAAGGGATTCAAGTGGATTATCTTAGGTGTGAAGGCATTGATGGAGAACTATGTGGAGATTGGTAGTGGCACGGGCGGTAAGAGAAGCAAGTTTGACCTCGGACCTATCAACACCTACCTGTCTAAGAACTTTGTCGATGGCATACGCCTTCGACTGGCAGGCCGAACCATGGCTTCGCTCAACCCACACTTCTTCTGGAATGGTTATGCTGCCTATGGTACGAAGAGTAACGAGTGGTACACCGGTCATGTGCTCACCTATTCGCTCAACAAGAAGAAAAATAGTCCCTTTGAGTTTCCTATGCGTAACCTCACCTTCGAGGTGTCGCGCGACATCATGTCGCCTTCCGATGATAACCTGCAGCACAACAAGGACAATATCTTTATGACCTTCCGTTCGGCTACACAAGATGAGATGTTCCTCTATCATCGGCAGCGACTTGCCTTTACTTACGAGACCGAGTGGGGACTGCGTTTTGATACAGGCATACGCTGGCAGAGTAATCGTACAGTAGGCAATCTGCATTACTTTACTCTTGATGGAAACGAGGTGAAGAAAATCAGAATGACCGACATCAATGTAGGCATCAACTACAATCCTGGGGTTACCTACGTCAACACCAAGCAGCAACGTCTTCCTATCAATCTTGATAGTCCTGAGATTGGCATTTCGCACACGATGGGCTTCAAGGGTTTTATGGGTGGACAGTATCATAGCAATATCACCAAAGTGAGCATCTACAAGCGACAGTGGTTGGGTAGTTTCGGTTATCTCGACTTCCATGCTGTGGGACAGGCGCAGTGGAATAAGGTGCCATTCCCAATGCTCATCTTGCCACCTATCAACCTCTCATACTTCGAACTTGAGTCGAGTGTGAGCTTGATGAGAGACTGGGAGTTCCTCAACGACCGACAGGTCTTTGCCTCGTTGTCGTGGGACATGAACGGAAAACTGCTGAATCGTATCCCGCTCATCAAGAAGTTGAAATGGCGTGAGTATTTCGCTGTTAAGGGCGTGTGGGGAAACCTCACCGACAAGAATAATCCTTATTTGGAGAAGAACCAAGGTGATGCTGAACTCTTTAAGTTCCCATCTAAGTCGCATGTGATGAACAATACGCCTTACTGGGAGTGTGTGGCTGGTGTACACAACATCTTCAAGTTCTTTG
>USOQ01000080.1 GCA_900556395.1 Candidatus Segatella caccae
CCAGCGTTCCGTCCCATTCCATATAGTCGTTGGCACGGATTCCGCCATCTACCTGAAACAGGATTTGTAGGATGGGGATGAGTGCTGCAAATGAGAAGATGTTCAATATCGCTGACAGGATATTGAAGGCGATAGATAGTGCCAGATACTTCTTGTAGGGTGGCACAAAGCGTCGTAAGACTTGCAAGAATTCCTTCATAATCTGCAAATATAGTGCTTTTATTGAAAACCGCAAAGCGTTTGCTTAGTTTTCTTATCTTTTATTCTGTTATTTCTTCGCCAAAAAGGGTGGCAGAAGTAGAACCTGTGATGCGAACCTTTACAAACTCTCCGATGTGGTGATTTCCCTTGTTCATGATGACAGCCTTGTTTTGCTCGGTGCGACCCATGAGCTGTTCGCGACTGCGCTTGCTGAAGCCCTCGATCAGGATGGTGAACTCCTTACCCTCGTCCTTTTTGTTCTGCTGAGCGCTGATTTCGGTTTGCAGTTTGATAAGCTCGTTGAGGCGAGCAATCTTTACTTCCTCAGAGATGTTGTCGGGCAGATGCTTGGCAGCATAGGTGCCAGGACGCTCCGAATACTTGAACATGAAGGCGCTATCGAAGCCTACCTCTCTGACGAGCGAGAGTGTGAGCTGCTGGTCTTCCTCTGTCTCGTCGTGATAGCCCACGAAGATGTCGGTAGTGATACCGCAACCTGGGATGATGCGCTTGATGGCGGCTATCTTGTCCAGATATTCCTCGCGTGTGTACTTGCGGTTCATGAGTTTCAGTATCTTGTTACTTCCGCTCTGTGCAGGGAAGTGGATGTGCTTGCAGAGGTTAGGTTCCTCGGCAATGGCCTGCAAGATGTCCTCACTCATGTCTTCGGGATTAGAGGTGGTGAAGCGTACACGCATATCGGGCACGGCTTGTGCCACCATGTGCAATAGCTGTGCAAAGGAGAGACTTCCCTCCTCGCGCTTACCTGAAGGAGAGAGTCCGTAGCTGTTGACATTCTGTCCCAGGAGGGTTACTTCTTTGAAGCCACGATTGTGCAGATCGCGTACTTCGCGCAAGATGCTTTCTGCATCACGGCTTCTCTCTCGTCCGCGGGTATAGGGCACGATGCAGTAGTGGCAGAAGTTGTTGCAGCCACGCATGATGCTTACAAAACCACTGATGCGGTTGGCGCCGATGCGCATGGGCACGACGTCGCGGTAGGTTTCTGTCTTGGAGAGTTCTATATTGATGGCGTTGTTACCGTTTTCGCACTGCGCTATCATGTCGGGCAGATTGAGATAACTGTCAGGACCGCACACTAAGTTGGCGTAGTGGTTCTGAATGAGATCGTCCTTTACGCGTTCAGCCATACAGCCCAGTACACCTAAGATGACATTTCTGCCCTTCTTTTGTTCGGCGTGTAGGGTGTCGAGACGATGATAAATCTTGTTTTCAGCATTCTCGCGGATGCTACAGGTGTTGAGGAAGATGGCATCTGCCTCTTCTTCTTTCTCATACATTTCGTAGCCTGCCATCTGCATGATGCTGGCTACCACTTCGCTGTCGGCTACGTTCATCTGGCAGCCGTAAGTTTCGATAAATAGTTTCTTCATTGTTCTAGATGAATTCTATTTGGTTGATATAATTGATAATTCTATTGAATGTTATCTTATTTTCAGTCGGGATGTTGGAGCACTGTGCTCTGTCATGTTCTTGGATACTGCCATCAGCAAGAAGTAAACGCCTATACCTGTGATGAGACCTGCTAAGGCGTCAATGAGGTAGTGGGCTTGGATATAGACCGTGGCGAGGCACAAGAAGATGTAAAATGGCAGAAGCGTATAGGTGAGTTTGCGGCTTCCTGAGTGCCATGCCAACAGCATGCACACAGTGCTGATGCTGACGTGTGAACTGGGGAATGCTGCAGTGGGACGTTCGCCAGCAGCCTTAGCATCTTCTACGAGATGATAGAACACTCCATCTGTGTAGCCTGGTGTGGGTAGACAGTCGGTGCAGTAGTTGAAGTAGTCGTGCATAGGGGGAAATATGCCTTTGGCTATGTCGCTCAGTCCTACGGCATGATAGTAGAACGTTGGTCCAGCTACGGGTACGAAGATGAAGACTACGTAGTAGATGATGAATGAGGCGTAGATGACGAATGTGGCTCGTTCAAACTCTCTGTATCGGCAGAAGAAGTAATAGTAGGCCACGATAGCCATCATGGGATAATACATCACGTAGCCTAAGTCCATGAGTTCGCTCAATACAGCCCAAGGCATATTCTTGGCAAATACCAGTGCGGGCTGAAAACCAAAGAGCGACTGTTCCCACTGAGCAAAGATATGGTCGAGATTGGGGAACATACGGTTGATTTCATACGTGTCAGGATACCACCAAGCCAAGAGTGAGAGCTGTGCAAGGATTCTTGCCATCTTGGTGATGCGGCAAGGTATCATGCGATATACAGCCCACATAGCTGCAGTGATGAATAATACGCGGATGCGTCCCCAGATCATGGAGTCGGGGTTTACCAGTTTGGTGTAGGCAAAGAGCATGGCTATCACGGTGATGGCCATGTAACCCAACATAACCCACTCCAAAGCCAATAGTCCTTTCTTCGGGTTTTTATCTATCTTGAAATAATCTTTTATCACACTATTTTTGTTTTTTCGATATGATCACAGCCATCCGTTCTCTTTATACCATTCTACAGCCAACTTGACGCCTTGTTTGAGCTTGTAGTGGGGATGGAAACCTAATTCGTCGACAGCAGGCTCGATGTCGCATCGCCAGTTGCGCTGTTTCAGAATGTTGTACTTGTCATTGTTAAGAGCCGACATCTTGCCTCTCATCCTGCCGATATATTCCCCGCAGAAGGTTACCAACCGAAGCACCCAGATGGGAGCCTTGATGCGTAGAAGCCATGCGTCGCCCAATTCGTGGTGGAGCAGGTTGCTGAAAGTTTCCGACTGATATACTTCTCCATCGCTGAGGAAGTATTTGCGACCGTTCTTGCCGTGGTTGAGGGCCAGAAAGACAGCCTGTACGACGTCTTGCACGTATACGAACGTGATGTCTTGGCGCTTGAAGCCAACGGAGAAGTCGATGTGCTGACTGATGCTTTTTGCCATCAGGAAATAGTCTTTCTCGCGCGGACCATATACCCCCGTGGGACGTAGTATGATGTAAGGAAACCCTATGCCTAAGCTGTCGAGATAGCGCTCGGCTTTCAACTTGCTCTTGCCGTAGGCTGTATTGGGCTTGGGGGTGTCGTGCTCGGTAATCTCTTGATAGGGCTGCTCTTCGCGTATGGCACCGAAGATGCTGAGCGAGCTGACAAAGACAAAGCGCTTGATGGGCATCTTCAGCGCGATGATGGCATCGGCTAAGTTCTTGGTACCCTCGGTGTTGACGCGATAGAAATCTTCGGCATGCAGACACTTGGTGGCGCCTGCTGCATGTACCACGTAGTCGAACTCGTGCTCGGCTAACTGGTTGATAAGTTCTTCCTTGGAAGAAAGGTTGAGGTTGATGAAATGGATGCGCTCATCTTGCAGGTATTTCTTGGAACTGCTGGGGCGCACTGCTGCCCATGTTTCCATACCCTGTCTGAGGGCTTCTTCAACAATGAAGCTCCCGATGAATCCCGACGCACCCGTCACTAATATTTTCATTAAATATAATTAAATTGCAATTTAGAGTGCAAAGATACGCTTATTTGCACACATGGCAAAGGAAAAAGGGCTTTTTTTGAAGAAAAGAAGGTCACATCATTCACAGAAACAGAATGATATGACCTTCTTATGGCTGAAATGTTGCGATTTAAGCATCGTGCTGACGCACGCCCATGCGGGCTTCTACAACGTTGACCACGTAGTCGCCGAGCTTCTCGCACTCCTGTACGATATCCATGTACATGGTGCCGATGGCATAGGTATAGAGGTGGTTGTTCACATCGTTGATGTTTTGGCTCTTCAACTGGTTGCGGTAGTTGTTGATCTCGTTCTCGATGTTAAATGAGAGATTGGCATCGTTGTCTACCTTGTGACCCACGAGCGTGATGTTCATCTGGGTGAGGGCCTGGTCGGTGAGCTCCATGATTTGGTGCATGTGCTCATACTGAGAAGGGATAAAGTCTTCTTTACCCTTGATGCGACGGTTCAGCGTGCGTGCGATGTTGAAGCAGCTGTCACCGATACTCTCTATCTCAGATATCTCGCGCAGCATGGCGCGTATCTTGGCCTTGGTGTCATCAGAGAGGTGTGAGTCGCTCACCTGGTCTAAGTAGTTGGCTATCTCTATCTCCATGTTGTCGGAGATGCCTTCGTACTTTTCGATACGGGTGTAGAGCTTGATAAACTTATCCTCGTTGGTTTCGCCCAAGAGTTCTTTCACCATGCCAAACATACGCTGGATGCGCTCGGCAAAGCAATGTATCTCCTTCTGAGCCTCCAAGACTGAGATTTCGGGAGTCTTCATAATACCACTCTGGATGAAACGCAAGCGGAAGTCGTCCTCGTCGACATTCTTCTTAGGACGGATAATCTTGCACACCAACCTCTCTATCTGCGGGATAAACCATACCAGGATAAAGGTGTTGGAGAGGTTGAAGGTAGTGTGGAAGGCGGCAAGCACAAAGGAGAGCTTGGCTGCATTCGCGATGAAGTGAGGGTCGCTCTTCTCCATGACATCATCATAACCTACCCATCCGCAAACCAAATGGATGAAGGGGCGGAACACGCAGAGAATCCACAGCACACCGAAGATGTTGAACACCATGTGTGCCATGGCAGCTCTTCGGGCTTGGGTGTTTGCGGTAAGGGCTGCTACGTTAGAAGTTACGGTGGTACCGATGTTCTCACCCATAACGAGAGCGATACCCTGATAGATAGGCAATACGCCAGTAGAACAGAGAATCATCGTGATGGCCATGACGGCTGCCGAACTCTGTACACACATGGTGAGTACGCTACCGATAAGCAGGAAGGTGATGGTTGTCTTAAAGCTGTGTGGATCAAAACTTGCGAAGAAATCGAGGACGGGCTGGTTGTGTGCCAGGTCCATATCGATACCGGTTTGTCTGAGAGTTCCCAAACCGAGGAACATAAAGGATATACCAAAGATGAAGTCGCCTACTATTTTGCGCTTCTTACTATAGATGAGGATAATGGCCAAGAAGAATGCCGGCCATACAAAGTCGGTGATGTTGAAGGAGAACCCCGCACTCATGATCCAAGCCGTGAGGGTGGTTCCGATGTTGGCACCCATGATGACCGATATAGCTTGTGCTAAGGTTAATAAACCGGCGTTGACAAACGACACGGTCATTACGGTAGTGGCTGTTGATGACTGTACGGCTGCTGTGATGAGCGTACCAGATAGAATGCCAGTCACACGATTGGTGGTCATGGTTCCTAATACATGGCGCAGCTGTGGACCTGCCATCTTCTGTAAACTGTCGCTCATCGTCTTCATACCAAACATCAGCAGGGCGAGTGCTCCGATAAGCCTAAAAAATATCCAAATCGACATGTTTTAATTTAATTTATGTTGCTAATAGCATGTTGTTTCCAATTTTATTTGTAATTTTACCCGAAAGTTGAGAGAACGTTTAACTTTGTAACACTAACGTAACGAAAATGAAACAAGTAGTACAAATCCGCTGCAAAAATAATAAAAAATCTCAGAAAGTAGCAATCGGAAGCACACTTTCTGATATTTTTTCTTCATTTGACCTCAGAATGGCGCATGGGCCAGTGTCTGCCAAGGTAAATAACAAGGTGGAAGGTATGCATTATCGAGTGTACAATAGTAAGGATGTGGAATTTCTTGACATGTACACCTCTTCGGGTTCGCGAGCTTATACTCGCTCCCTTTTCTTTGTGCTCTGCAAGGCAGTGCAAGACCTCTTTCCTAATCACGATGTGGTGATAGATATCCCTGTATCGAATGGTTTTTACGTCGATGTGCGTCTGGGACGTGAGATAACGACCGAGGATGTCGACAAGATACGCCAGCGCATGCAGGAAATCGTGGATGCTCGAATGCCTATCCGCCGCTATATGGTGCCTACGGAGGATGCTATTGCACTCTTTCAGGAGAAGGGCGATGTGGAGAAAGTGAAACTTCTGCGCACTTCGGGTTCGCTCTACACCACGTATTATAAAATAGGTGAGTACGTAGACTTCTATTACGGTACGCTTCTCACCAATACTTCACAACTTTACCTCTTCGGGTTGGAGAAGTATTATGATGGTATGTTGCTACGTATTCCTTCTCTCAAAAACCCTGATGAACTGGGTGAGGTGACTCGACAGGATAAGATGTTTGAAATCTTCAAGGAACATCATCACTGGCAGGATATTATTGGCATCCGGACAGTGGGCGATTTTAATGCTGCCGTAGATGCAGGGCATGCCACCGATATCATCAATATCAGCGAGGCTCTGCAGGAAAAAAAGATTGCGCAGATAGCCGAGCAGATAGCTCAGCGAGAAGGGGTGAAGTTGGTGCTCTTGGCAGGTCCTTCGTCTTCGGGCAAGACGACTTCGTGTAAACGACTTTCCATCCAGTTGGCTGTCAATGGACTCAAACCGCTACAGATTTCGCTTGACGACTATTTCGTAGACCGAGATAAGACGCCTTTGGATGAGAATGGTGAATTGGATTATGAAAGTATCTATGCCCTCGACTTGCAGCTCATCAACGATCAGTTTAATGCGCTCTTCCGTGGCGAGGAGGTGGAACTGCCTAAATATGATTTTCAGACGGGTAAGAGTAAGAAGAGTGGCAAACGTCTGAAAATGAATGATCATAATGTGCTTGTGGTGGAAGGCATTCATGCGCTCAATCCAGAATTGACAGCTCAGATTCCCGATGAGCAAATCTTCCGTGTCTATGCTTCTGCGCTTACCACCATTCTGCTCGACAATCATAACTACATTCCTACTACCGATAATCGCTTGTTGCGACGCATCATCCGCGACTACAAGTATCGTGGTGTTTCGGCTCAGGCTACGATTCATCGTTGGCCGTCGGTACGTACTGGTGAAAATAAGTGGATATTCCCCTTCCAGGAGAATGCGGATGCCATGCTTAATACAGCCATGCTCTATGAGCTGGCAGTTATCAAGATGCAGGCAGAACCCTTACTGGAACAGGTGCCGGAAAACTGTGATGAGTATGCTGAGGCTTATCGTCTGCTGAAGTTCTTGAAATATTTCAAGGGCATTCCGTTCAATAATCTGCCTCCTACGTCGCTGTTGCGCGAGTTCTTAGGTGGAAGTTCGTTCCACTATTGATCTAAGGTGCTTTTCCAAAAAAAAGTGCTTCAAAAAACGCAAGTATCTTCGTTGGTCAATGCAAGTACTTGCGATGGCCAACGAAAGTACTTTCATCAGCCATCGCAAGTATGTTCATTTTTTAGGGCATATTTGCGGTTGATTTTTACAACTTGCCTCCATAGCATAGGTCGCCAGCATCACCGAAGCCGGGCACGATGTATTTGTGCTCGTTCAGTCCCTCGTCGATGGCAGCACACCAAATGGTGGTCTTGTCATCGGGGAAGGTGTTCTTGATGTGCTCTATGCCTTCGGGAGTTGCCAATACGCAAGCCACATGGATGTGCTTGGGTGAACCCTTAGTGAGAATAGCTTTCAGACCTAACTCCATGCTTCCGCCAGTGGCCAACATAGGGTCGGCAATGATGAGTGTCTTGCCGTTTATCTCTGGTGTGGCAAGATACTCGATGTGGATGCCCACCTCGGTATGGTTCTTGTCTGTGTATTCGCGGAAGGCACTGACAAAGGCGTTGCCAGAATGTTCGAAGATATTGAGGAAACCCTCATGGAAGGGCAATCCTGCGCGGAAGATGGTTCCGATGACAATATCGTCGGTAGGGAGGTTGACGCGAGCTACGCCTAAAGGTGTGGTTACATCTTTAGGTTCGTATTCGAGGGTCTTTGAAATTTCAAAAGCCTCATACTCACCGATTCTCTTAATGTTATTACGGAAGAGAAGTCGGTTTTTTTGATACTCTTTGTCGCGCATCTCAGCCAGATATCGGTTGATGATGGAGTTTTGTTCGCTTAGGTTAATAATTTTCATGTGTCGTACATTTTTTCTTTTGCAAAGATATTGTCAACTGGGTGCAGAACATCAAACTTGTTTGAATGTTATGCCGAGTACAATATATCTTATGCAAAGATACGTGAAAATGCAGATAAAGCAAAGAAAAGTTGTCCTTTTTTTTGAAAAAAATAATTCTCATGGTTCTTTCTTGATAAAAAGTAGTACTTTTGTGTCGAAAAAAGAAATATGACGATGAGAAAAAAGAGGAATAGTCTAAAAGAGCGTTTGGTGGGATTGGCCGTAGTTCTTGTTATAGGATATGGATGGTTTGCGTTGCGACAAGCTTTAGCCTCGCCAGAAGAAAACAAGGTGGAGGCTGAGTCCTTGCAGAAAGAAACAACAAAGTCTTTGACAGAGAATGTTGCCAAAGAGAATGATGCTGTTTGGTATTCGGCTGTAGATGAGGCTTATATGGTGCCTGTCAGTAAGCAGCGTGAAGCTTCAGGACAACGACTTAATCGCTATGCTTATATAGCTTCTTACAATGCAGAAACGCGCAACCCCGACTGGGTGGCATGGACACTTACTGCGGCACATATCGATGGTGATAATGCGCGTGGTGGACATAAGTTTGTGGAAGACCTGGATGTTCCGGCTCCCCGTGCCACTTATCGTGATATACGTGAAGGGGAGTGTGGCTATCAGCGAGGACATATGTGTCCGGCAGGCGACAACAAATGGTCATATAAGGCGCAAAAGGAGGCTTTCTTAATGACGAATATATGTCCTCAGAATGGCGATCTGAATCAGCGTGACTGGAAATATCTTGAGGAGGCTTGTCGCGACTGGGCTTTGAAGTATGGCAAGGTGTATATCGTGGCAGGACCTATTTTCAAGTCGAAAACATGGCGAACCGTAGGTGAGAACCATGTCGCTGTGCCTGATGCTTTCTTTAAGGTGGTGCTTACTTTGGGTAAGAACCAAGATAGTCCCAAGGCTATAGGCTTTATTTATCTCAACGAGAAGGGCCGTCATCAGATGGAATATTACGCCCGCTCTGTCGACGAGGTAGAGGCTGTGACAGGACTCGACTTTTTTAGTCATCTTGACGACTCCGTGGAGCGTGTGGTAGAGTCGCGGTGTGACTTGCGTAACTGGTGATGTTCGGAAGCATAAAACCTGTGAGATTGCTATATATAATAATGTGTATTTTTCATAGTAAAACACCCTTAGAGTTAATAAAATTTGCAAAGTCTATGTGCCAATTCATGGATGAAATCCGCCCATTTAATTTTCTTTAACCAAAAAAGAACTTAAAATACAGGAAATATAAAATCTAAAGTTGGTCGGGAAACATATTTTTCGTAACTTTGCGGCGGTTTTGGGAGAATGATGGTTTCTTCTGCCAACCAAAGTAAAGAGAAATTATTCACAACTTAAATACATTTAAAATAAAATGGCAAAGTTTGATAAGTCAGTTTTAGCAAAGTACGGAATCACAGGTACAACTGAGGTTCTCTACAATCCTTCTTATGAGGTATTGTTCAATGAGGAGACTAAGGAAGGTCTCGAGGGTTTTGAAGTTGGTCAGGAGACTGAACTCGGTGCAGTTAACGTAATGACTGGTATTTACACTGGTCGTTCTCCTAAAGACAAGTTCATCGTTGACGATGCTACATCTCACGACACAGTATGGTGGGATTCTGAGGAGTATCACAACGATAACCACAAGGCAACTCCAGAGGCATGGAACGCCGTTAAGGAGATTGCTAAGAAGGAACTTTCTAACAAGAAGTTGTTCGTAGTAGATGGTTTCTGCGGTACACACAAGGATACACGTATGAAGGTACGTTTCATCGTTGAGGTAGCATGGCAGGCACACTTCGTAACAAATATGTTCATCCGTCCTCAGAACGAGGCTGAGTTCGATCAGGAGCCAGACTTCATCGTTTACAATGCTTCTAAGGCAAAGGTTGAGAACTGGAAGGAGTTGGGTCTCCACTCAGAGACAGCCGTTGTATTCAACGTAACTTCTAAGGAGCAGGTTATCATCAACACATGGTATGGTGGTGAGATGAAGAAGGGTA
>USOQ01000081.1 GCA_900556395.1 Candidatus Segatella caccae
TCGTAACCTCTTCTTTTTATGAGATAAAAACTTATCTCATTCTCAATCACTTATAGAAAATACGTACTTTCTGTGCAGAAAAGGTGTCATTTTGGTCAAACTCGGCTTTTGGAATCTGTGTCATTTGGTCAAAGTCATTATGGTCAAAGTCGGCTTTTGATGGAAAGGAAAGTGGGTTCCCATAAATTGCATTTATCATAATGTCCATTAAACCATAAAAGTACTTATGTCTTTATATACATACAACGATATATATTATTCGGGAGTTTTATACTTACACATATTAAGCCATCGTCATTTTCTCAACGAGAAACAAAAATCTGAAAAATAATTTTGGTTTATGTTTGAATTATTGTATCTTTGCAAAAGTTAATACAGCAATAATTAATTATGATTACATTTCCCTGTGCCAAGATAAATCTTGGTCTTAATATCGTAAGCAAAAGACAAGATGGTTATCACAATCTCGAAACTGTCTTTTATCCCATACCGCTCACTGATGCACTTGAAATCAAGTACATGGATGAGCAATTTCCAAGCAAATCTCCTTGTGACTTAAAAATTACAGGGAATGCCATAGAATGTAATGAAGAAGACAATTTGGTAATCAAAGCTTATCAACTCTTGGCTGCAGACTATCAATTGCCACGCGTACACGCACATCTTGTTAAACAGATTCCGACACAAGCTGGTCTTGGAGGTGGTTCTTCGGATGCGGCTTTTATGATTCGTCTTTTAGATGAGCGTTTCCGCCTCAATATAGGCATTCCAGAGATGGAGCGTTATGCTGCTAAACTGGGAGCCGACTGCGCTTTCTTTATCACGGCAGAGCCTTCTTATGCGGAAGGTATAGGCAATGTACTCATGCCTGTTGACGTTCCTGGAGCAGGACTCGCAGGATATTATTTGGTAGTTGTAAAGCCCTCTGTAGCTGTGAGTACACGTGATGCCTATGCCGCCATCAAACCTCAAGCACCTGCCAAATGCTGCCGAGATATCGTTCGCCAACCCATAGACACTTGGAAAGCAGAATTAGTAAACGACTTTGAGGCTCCCATTTTTGCTATGCACCCTGAGTTGGGTGCCATCAAGCAACGCTTGTATGATGAAGGAGCTGTCTATGCTGCTATGAGCGGAAGCGGTAGTGCTCTTTTTGGCATTTATCGCCAAGCCCCCATCGGCATAGAGAAAGTATTTGCGGGAATGTTCTGCCAAACAATGAAGTTGTAAAACAACTCAACTCTAAAAAAATAAGAACTCAACTTTCGCAAATGAGGAAGTTAGAGAAGTTAAAGAAGTTAAAGCCATATGCTTTATAGCTAAATATACAACAAAAGGCTATTGGCTATAACTTCTAACGACCGAAGGGATTGATAACTTCTTTAACTACTATAACTTCCCTACATGCGAAACTTCAGTAAAAAAAAATAAACATTATACACTATACATTCATATATGAACGAGTTTACTCATCAGAAGTTGATGGAAATCAAGCGCTCATTTAGGCTGTTGATGAATGGACCAGCCTCTCAGTCGATGCGCGAAAAAGGCATAGAATATAAGATCAACTGGGGTGTTCCCTTTATAGAACTCAAAAAAATGGCTATAGAATATGGCAAGGACTATGACTTGGCTATAGAGCTATGGAAAGAGAATATTCGTGAATGTAAGATCCTGGCAACTCTCATTATGCCAGTAGAAAAGATGCTTCCCGAGATAGCCGACCTATGGATGGAACAGGTGACGGGACAGGAAATGGCAGAGATGCTGGCCTTTAACCTGCTTCAGCATGTGGAATATGCTCCCGTCATAGCTTATCAATGGATAGCCTCCGACAAGCCTCTCTACGAAATCGCAGGTTATCATATTCTCTCACGTCTTTTTGCCTCTAAGCGTGATGTCAACGAACGTGGAATTAATGAGTTCTTGGATCAGGCATCTATTGCCTTGCAAGGTGAACATATCGGTGTAAAGCATGCTGCAGCTAACTGCGTAATGCGTTTTGCCGACATGGACAAATCGTACGATGCTATCGCACAGAAAGCACTCAAAGGAATCCTATTCTAAAAAAAATGTTTAATGTTTAGGGATAAGTTGATAATCACTAAACATTAAACACTTAACATTAAACACCACATTCATTACTTTTCTGCCAAGAAAAACTTCTTGTATTCGCTCTCAAAGTTGGGCGTGAAAACACCTTTCCCCATGTGGTCGATAATCTCCTGTTTACCCCAAAAACGACCTCCAGCCAATTCTTCTTCATCAGGGCAAACAGTTCCATCGTAAAGGCAACGATGTACATACACCAGTTCCCTCTCCTTTTGACTTTCGAAGACATAATGCCCCAGGCTTATAGGCTCATAGTCTGTCATTCCAAGTTCTTCGCGCACCTCTCTTCGCAGAGCCATTTCCACACTCTCACCCAGGTCGACATGCCCGCCACAAGCCGTATCCCACTTGTCGGGCTGAATATCCTTCCAGGATGGGCGGTGTTGCAAGTAGAGCTCTCCCCTACTGTTGAACACATGCAGATGCACCACTGGGTGCAAAATTTTACAGCCATCATGAGCATGTCCTCGGCTGATGGCGCCCAGAATGTTGCCGTGCTCGTCTACCACAGGAAACTGTTCCTCCTCGTTGTCGTGGCAAAAATTGAGTTCATTCATGACTTTATAAGTTGAGTTTATAATATACCATATTCCTCCGAATAACGCAACATCTGGTCGGTGTAACTTTCTGTATAGTCTAAAGCGACATCGACAGGGCTTCCTTGTTCATCGTAGAGAATGGTCATTTTGGGGTTGATAAATCCCTTGTATGGAGCAATATTCAGAGGTTCAAAGCGCTTGCGCACTTCATGATGAAGCGCAGGATTGATATGAACGGCATATTGCTCTACCAAGCTGCAAGCTGCCTGATAGTCTCCCTCGCTCTTAATGCGCTGAATTTCTGCGAGCAAATCACCGAAGACACCTCTAAGGGCTTCATAATCTGTAACGCTTACATAGGTCTTGTTCTCCCTCTTGACAAGCGAGACGGCTCCCTGAGCGTGTTCCAACGTCCACCAAGCAATGAGCGCCCTGTTGCGCATATGCGCCTCTTCTATCTTATCACCTTCCTTGATACGTATGGTTTGTGTCAGCAAACCATTCATCAGATAAGAATAATACTGCGCCTTATAAGCTTCCATGTCAGGCAACAGTCCTAACTCCACCAACTTGGGGTCGGCCATGTAATACAATCCGAAAAGATCGGCACGCGCTTCCTCGATGGTGTTGCCATAGGCCTTGAGTGCATCAGGGTCGGTTCCAGGCAAGAGCTGTCCACTGCCATGTCCTAAACACTCATGAAGATCGGTGTGCAAGTCATCTGTCGAATGGCTGTATTTCTTGATAAGCTGTAGCGTTTCGTCATCGATAACAAACTCTTCGTTGAAGCCATTGCCCAGCGCAGCCATATTATAAGCCTCTGTAAGATTTCCGATGGTGACACTCTTCGATCCGTAAGCCTGCCTTATCCAGTTGGAGTTTGGCAGATTAATGCCTATGGCCGAAGCTGGATATTCATCGCCTCCCAACATGGCTGCACAGATCACATGGGCCGTGACGCCTTTTACTATGGGTTTACGGAAGCGTGAGTCGACAGGAGAATGATCTTCAAACCATTGTGCATGAGAACTAATGATTTGCGTGCGCTTGGTGGCCTCGAGATCTTTATATTCCACGATTCCTTCCCAAGTGCCTTTCAGCGCGAGCGGGTCACCATACACTTCTATAAATCCATTCACGAAGTCGACCATTCCCTCGTGTTGCTCCACCCAGGCGATGCTGTAGAGATCGAAGTCTGTCAGGTTGCCCGTATGATAATATTTTAGTAGTAGGTCGATGACGTGTCTCTGTTGCTCGTTTTCAGCAAACTTTTGTGCTTTGCGTAGCCAGGATGCGATTTCTCGAATAGCCTCACCATACATACCATTCTCTGCCCACACCAGCTCCACCATTTCACCATTGCGCTTAGTGAGTTTAGAGTTCAGTCCATACGAAGGTTGGCGCTCGTTGTCATCAGCATCCTTCATTTTAGCATAATAGCGTTCCACTTCGGCCTGCGTCACATTCTCGTAGAAGTTGCATGCAGATGTCAGCACAAGGTCTTCACCATCAGCCTGGTTTACGCGCTTAGGAAGCACCGTCTGATCAAAGATCACAGGCACGAGTTCGTCGAGCAAGTCTTCTTTCGTTTCGCCCTTCTTCAGTGGCAACAAGGCTTCGTCCATACCATCGACAAGTGCATAGAAGAAATCCTCGTCAAAGTCAGGTTTCATCTTCTCGCATCCATAGTGATGATAGATTCCGCTTGCAAACCATACACGTTTCAAGTATACAATGAGATGCTTGAAGTTGGTATCGTCAGCCTCTTTGCGCCCTATATAATATAGGTAAATAGCCTCAAGCGTTTTTCTGATTCGCAGATTGTATTTGCCTTGCTGGTCGAAGGTGATATCGCGCCCCATCAAGGTAGCTTTGGCAAGACAGAAGATGTAAAGTTTCTGAGAGAGAGAGAGGTTTTCAAACCCATTGAGACGATAACGCAACATCTGCAAGTCAGCAAATCGCTCGTCACTATAATTAAACTGCTTTTCGTCCATTCTATTATTGAGAATATTTAGTGTGGCTTATTTTTTCTTCTTCACTTCTGGGTGCAGGTTAAGATACTCCATACGATAATCGCGTGGTGTTATGCCTCGCATCTTGTAGAAAGCAGAATAGAAGCTTTGCCTGTTGGCAAAACCCACCATCTGCGCTACATCCTCCATGTTAAGACTCAGATAACGGCGATCTGTCAGCACCGACATAGCTTCGTCGATTCTGTATTTGTTGATGAGTGTGGCGTAATTCATGTGAAACTTCACGCTGCACACTGCCGATACATAGCGGCTATTCGTGTTGAGGTCTTGTGCCAACTTTTTAGCCGAATAATCCTTATCCATAAATTTCTTCTGTATAAGAAGTATGTTTAGGATTTTGGTATGCAACTCGTCCAAAACATCAGGGCTGATGCTGGCTTGATAGCTCGCCCCCGACTCCTTGTATTCTCTAATATTATATTTTGCCATATTTATGTATTTGTAATGTATATTAATTCATAATAGTTTTTATACACGCAACATCGAATCCTACAAGCCCGTAGTTGAGGTTTCGGCTGTCGTACGAAAGTTTTACAATTTTAAATGCAAAAATAATCATTTTATCCAATATTATGAAATATCCTGCCCACTTTTTCTAAAAAAATGATTACCTTTGCATCAACTTCATACTAAGAATATTCAAAAATACTACAGGAATATGAAATTTATAGGAATCATACCAGCCCGATACGCCTCTACGCGTTTCCCAGGTAAGCCATTGGCGCTACTGGGGGGCAAACCCGTCATCCAACATGTCTATGAGAAAGTAGCAGCAGTTCTTGAAGCGGCTTATGTTGCCACCGACGACGAACGCATCTATGAAGCAGTAAAGGCGTTTGGCGGACAAGTGGTCATGACTCGCACCGACCACAAGAGCGGCACTGACCGCATCGAGGAAGCTATTGAGAAAATTGGTGGCGACTGGGATGTCATCGTCAACGTACAGGGAGATGAGCCTTTTGTGGAAAAGAGTCAACTCGACACCATCTGCCATTGCTTTGACGATGCTTCTACGCAGATTGCCACACTGGGTAAGCCTTTCGACAATATGGAGGCGGTTGCCAACCCCAATAGCCCCAAGATAGTTGTCGACAATATGGGCTTTGCCATGTACTTCTCGCGAAGCATCATACCCTTTGTGCGTGGCTACGAACAGGAAGCATGGCTCACCCACTACCCTTTCCTCAAGCACCTCGGCATCTATGCTTACCGCAAGGAGGTGCTGCGCCAGATTACTCTGTTGCCACAAAGCTCACTTGAGATTGCAGAGAGCTTGGAGCAACTCAGATGGTTGCAGAATGGATTCAAGATAAAAGTAGGAACAACAGACGTAGAAACGGTTGGTATTGACACACCGCAAGATTTGGAGCGTGCCGAGCAATTCTTGAAAAACAAGTAATATAAAATACTCAACTTTCGCAAATGGGGAAGTTAAAGGATTTAAAGAAGTTAGAGAAGTTAAAGCCATATGCTTTATAGCTAAATATACAACAAAAAGGCTATTGGCTATAACTTCTAACGACCGAAGTGAGTGATAACTTCTTTAACTACTATAACTTCCGTACACGCTAAACTTCAGAAAATACTAATTATTATAGAATAACAGATGAGCCCTTCTCTCTTCGAATGGTCGGTATCGCAATTCATTGCGCAACATCAGCTACTCGACAAGGCAAAACCATACTTGGTGGCCCTGTCGGGAGGAGCCGACAGCGTGGCCCTATTGTTGGCACTTTGCCATTTAGACTACCGAGCCGAAGCCTGTCATTGCAACTTTAGACTGCGTGGCAACGAGTCTGACCGCGACGAACAGTTCTGCGTGGCCCTGTGCCAGCGACTCTCTGTGCCACTCCACCGCATACACTTCGACACCACTCAGTATGCATCACTTCACAAAGTCAGCATTGAGATGGCTGCACGCGAACTGCGCTATCGGTATTTTGAGCAACTACTGACCGACACAGACGCACAGGGCATCTGTGTGGCTCATCATCGCGATGACAGCGTAGAGACATTTCTCATCAACCTGATTCGAGGTACTGGCATCAATGGGCTTACTGGTATTGCCCCTCGCCACGATCATGTGATACGCCCATTGCTCAATGTAAGCCGACAAGACATATTGGATTATCTCGCCCAGCAACAACAAGACTACGTAACCGACAGCACCAACCTCGTGCCGGATGTAGTGCGCAACAAAATCAGACTACAGGTGTTACCCCTGCTCCGCACCATCAACCCCTCAGTGAGTGACAGTATAGCCACAACTGCTCAGCATTTGAGCGAAGCCAACAAAATGCTGGAAGCCATCATAGATAACAGCCAACTTATCGTTACCGACAGCCAGGGTGTGACTTATATCAAAAAAGAGCTTCTCTTGGCGCAAGCCAGTCCTGAGTTTGTTCTTCATACCCTACTTGCGCCCTTCCACTTCTCGGGTACTTCTATCGCTGAAATTTTGAGCAGTATCGATGCTGTAGGCAAACGCTGGCAATCCTCTACACATCAACTGGTTATCGACCGCGAAAACATCCTAACACGAAGCCTTGATGCCTCTTCGAGAGTAGCCCCAACAATCAAGATTCCTGAGGCTGGAAAATACAACCTTCAGAGGGAGGATTCCTTCATCAAGGTTGACACCTACGAACGGACTCCTGATTTCCAACCCAGTCGAAAACCAATGATAGTTACGCTGGATGCCGACAAGGTGGACTTCCCACTCACGCTACGTTCGCCACGCACAGGCGACCGATTTCGTCCGTTTGGCATGAAAGGCAGTAAGTTGATCAGCGACTTCCTTACAGATGTCAAGTGTAGCGCTTTCGACAAAGACGACCAGCTACTTATTGAAGATGCCCATCAACACATTGTATGGCTCGTAGGTCATCGCACGTCAGACGACAGTCGCATCGACAACCACACCACTCGCATCCTTCAAATCGAATATTTATCTTAACATGGAATTCATCAATCATCACTTCGTTAATGCTGGTCTGTTGCTCTGCATCGCTGTGCTTATATTTCACATTTATGACCTGCGTAAAAAACTAAAACAACAGTCTTTTATTATCCGAAGACTACACCTGCAGGAACGCTCCCAACTGGCAGAGTTAGAAACCCGACCACAAGAGACGCTCAACAAACAAGAGAGTCTCTTTGTGCGCATCTGCCAATATATGGATGATGAAAAACCCTATACCGAACCAGACTTCAAACCCGAAAATCTCGCTAAAGCGCTCGCCACAAATCGTACCTATCTGGCACATGCCATCAAAATCTACGCAGGCGGACTCACCATCAACCAATTCATCACTCGCTATCGCCTACGTTACGCCTCACAGCTCTTAGAGAATAATCTAAGTAGCTTTACACTCACTGAGATAGCAGAGAAAGCAGGATTCTCTTCTCGAAGCACATTCAATAGACTGTTTGCACAGTTCTTTGGCGTCTCGCCATCATGCTACGAGGATATGCTCTCTCGCCAGCGAGCTGGCGAAACACCTTCTCTTTGAGAGAAGACTTTCGAAAAATAAGAAAGTGACGAAAAACCAGCTGCATAAGCTACTTCCTCTAAACGTTCTTTAGGATTTTCAAGCATCAACTCTTTGGCTTTCGCTATTCTCAGTCCCGTCACCCATTCACTGAAGTTTACACCATGCACTTCCTTCAGAAATCGGGAAAGATAGGTATGATTTGTTCCGACATAGGCTGCCAAAGTGTCAAGCATCAAGTTTTGCTCCGTATATTTCTCTCTTGCAACCCAAACTCTCAGTTTACTGTCTATCAGATTGAAAACCACGTTATTGCGCGGTATAGAAACAGACACTTGGGCTTTCTCCTGCTCTTCCCACTCTACATAAGCTTTTTCAATTTCACCATACGAAAAACTGCGATTCAGAAAGCTTATAACTACGAAGAAATTAAACAGTAATGCGTAGCACTGAAAGAGGAAATTAAACCAAATGCCCTTGAATATAGAAATAAAAGCCAGCACACCTAACAGGACCATCAGCACAATAATCTTATTGGTCCATGCTACAAACCGACGCTTATCTTCGGCAAAATAGTTGGCCATCACCTTTTCGTTATGCAGATAGAGTCTTCGATATTTATACAAAAAAGTAGCCAGATATTCAATGAGTAAAAGTGAGATAAAGCCTGTTACCCAGTTTCTCACTGCATCGAAAAACGGATGCATAGATAGAGCACAAACGACTATCACACATAGCCATTTGATAAAATCTACGAGAAGACGTCTGCGAGTGAGATAATGATGATCAAGGAGATTGCACAAAGCATAATGGAAGATAATATATAACAGATAGATAGCGATGACTTCATTATAAATATCGGTCACTGTAGGTGTTATAAAGCGATCGTTATAGAAAACTCCCCAATAGGTTATGTTCAGACTCATCACTAAATAACCTGCAGCCAACAGCATTTTGGAGCGTCTATAGTACTTGTAAACACCTTCTCCATCTGGAGTTGTGAAAAAGAGTAATACCAACCCGAAGAATAGGCTCGTCGCTCCCACACACAACAAAAACTCACGATAAAAGAGGATAGTTGACATAAACATATATGTAGTAAGTTTTGGTTTTTCTGCAAAAATACATAAACTATTCGAAAAACGCTTTCCCAATAATGAAAAAATAATTATCAATAATGCAAATTGTTTATAAACAGACTATTAGCTCTTTATTATTGTGCACAATAATAGCTTTAATTTACATCATAAATGATTTTTAATAACATAATTTGGCGATATTACAAGTAACCAAATGAGTAATTTTTGATTTTACAAGTCATTTTCATCAGGCTGCATTATCTTTGCAGTACAAAATAGGAAATTATAATAAGTTCTATCATTAACTTTTCTCACACGCATTGAATGTCATAAAGTTTACAAGGTTTTTTAGTTAAGTATAGTATTATGTGATTCTTTAGGTGACAGATAATAGTATAAGTATGTTTTCAAGGTATACAGGCCCCAATCGTGAGATTGGGTTCTGTTTTTTTAATATCCAACTCAATCCCATTATTTGATCCATTATTACAGTTCACACAAAATATAGTTGTGTTTAATAGTAAACAACACTGAGAAAGTTTTTTTAACATAAAGCTCTAAAGCAGCCAAAGGAGAATAAGAGAGGTTGGAACGTAAACAGTTGGGAATGAGCAGATTTGCA
>USOQ01000082.1 GCA_900556395.1 Candidatus Segatella caccae
TCTTGGCATAATAATAGGGTTCATACCTGAGAATGAGCTGCTGCAAAACATACTGCTCCGTCAACGCCCCTTTAAACTCGGTAAAAATACTATTGCCTGCTACTATCGTTGAAGCCTTGAGATTAGACATCGCACCCAAAAGCCCGACATCCAAGACAAAGATCTTGAAGGCTGCCCTGTCCTCATAACTGGCAAGTGGCAGTCGGGGAGCTTTCACATTATATATCTTATATATCAGTCCGGCATCCAGCAACCACTGCAAAGCCAACTCATACTCCCGGGCTCTTGCTCCCTCACGCACCACTCCATAGATAAATTTCCTGTTTTCCTTACTCAACTGGGCTGGCAAGGATTTCCACAAATCAGTAATACGGGGAATAATCTCAGATGGAGCATGCTTCGACATATCCCTCTGATAACTGTTCAGAATATCATTCTGTATGGCTCTCACCTCTTTCCAGTCGCGATTCCGGCTAAAACTCAATACAGCTTCAGGCATGCCTCCCACATAGTAATAATACTTTAAGAGTTCCTGAAACTTGGGAGCAAACATCGTTATCATATTCCAATCTTTCGTTTGCATCAGCTGCGCCAGATTTTTCTCCCCCATAGCCATCACAAATTCGATAAAGTTCATAGGATACAGAGAGAGAAATTCCACCTTACCAACGGGGAAAGATTCCCCCTGATGCAGTTCGATACCTAAGAGAGAACCAGCCGCTATGACATGATAGCCCGGTGAATTCTCTGCAAAATATTTCAGGGAAGTAACAGCATGAGGAGCTGCCTGAATCTCATCGAGAAAAATCAGCGTTTCACCCTCGGTACAGGTTACATTCGTTGCAGCCCCAATAGCTGTAAGAATTCTAAGAATATTGAAGTCCTGCTCAAAGAGATTCTGCAGGATTTTCATCTCTTCAAAGTTCACATACGCCAGTTGCTTGTAATTCTGGCGGGCAAACTCCTTCACCAGCCAAGTCTTTCCCACCTGTCTGGCACCCTCTATAATAAGAGGTTTACGATATTGTTTATTCTTCCATTTCAGAAGTTCATCGATAGCTAATCTTTCCATAATCCGTATCTAAAATCACATTTTATGAGGGAATAACGATGCAAATATACACATTTTATGAGGGAATCTCATCATGTTTCCACACATTTTATGTGGGAATGCCCCACTTTTAACTAAATTTAAAGTACTTCTTTACAAGGTGTTATCGCAATTTATTCCATTCTTCACCCCCTGCATCATAGAGGAAGGACACCTTTACGCAACGGACGACATGGAAGGAAAAAACAGCTGAGGAGGTGCGGAAGACAGTACTTCTAATGCACATAAATGCATAAAAAACTGACATTTTATGCACCTTTCTGCCACAAATTCTGTATTTTTGCAGCCAGAACAAGTTTATTACAGACATGCAGACAAGCAAATATCTATTGGCCAACGAACGCGATAAGGAATGGGGACTCACAGTGAGTACCGTAGGGCACGAAATCATCGAGCCTGGCGAACCCTATCCCACTAAGGGTCATGCCGACGGCTATTACTTCGACCAGAAGAAGGGACGCGAACTCGACGAATACCAGTTGCTCTACCAACCCGAAGGAGAAGGCGTGTTCCAGTCGGCACATATCACAGAAACACTCATCAAGGCTGGCGACATCTTTCTGCTCTTTCCTGGCGAATGGCACACCTACCACCCAAGCACCGAAAAGGGATGGCACAGCTACTGGATAGGCTTCAAAGGCAAGAACATCGACGACCGTGTCAGGGCTGGTTTTCTATCGCCCGAGAAACCCATCTATCATGTTGGGTTCAGCAACGACATACTAAGCCTCTACAAGGAGGCTTACCGCATAGCACAAGAGGAGGCAGCCTACTCGCAGCAAACATTGGCAGGAATCGTCAACCACCTCATCGGCATGATGTACTCTCTGGAGCGCAATATCATCCTGAACAAAAACACCGCCCATGTAGACATGATCAATAAGGCCCGACTGCGCATACGCGAATCCTTGGAGAGCGACCTCACCATACAGAAGATAGCCGAAGACCTGGGGGTAAGCTACTCGTCGTTCCGCAAACTCTTCAAGGAGTTTACAGGCATCGCTCCTGCCATGTATCAGCAAGATCTCCGACTGCAAAGAGCTAAGGAACTGCTCTCCACCACCGACGAGAGTATCAAGGAGATAGCCTACAGACTCAACTTCGAGTCGCCCGACTATTTCTCATCGAAGTTTAAGAACCAGACGGGGCTTAAGCCTTCAGAATATCGCAACAAAATGAAATAAACAGAGGGTCGTTTTTGAGAAGATGAGGAGATGAGGAGTTAAGAAGTTAAGACAACAGCCTTATAGCATGAGACATCAGGGAGGTTATAAGCAACGAATAAACAAGACTCATAAACAGGTAATGCTGTTGTCCCTTAACTTCCCGAGCGACTGAAAGGAGCGATAACTTCCCTTAACTCCTCTTAAATTCTCAAAAACATAACGGGGCGGGCAAGATGCCACGCCCTCCCCAGTGCAAGTTCGCCTAAAAACAAAAAGGCAATCTGTCGTTGTGACAGATTGCCTTTTTTGTAGTCATATCTTCTGACTCTTCAAAAGAGAGTCTGCTTATACAGCAAAAAGGAAAGTGCGGATAAACCAGTAGCTTACGATACCAGCTAAATAACCTACGAAAGCTATCCAAGAGATGTGCTTCATATACCAACCGAAGGTGATTTTCTCCAGGCCCATAACGACAACGCCAGCAGCACTACCGATAATCAGCATCGAACCACCGACACCAGCACAGTAAGCCAGCAACTGCCAGAAGATACCATCCACTGCCATATCCCCTACTGCAGCCACAGGATACATACCCATACAACCTGCCACCAAAGGCACATTGTCAACGATACTTGAGAGCACACCGATAATACCTGTCACCAAGTAGTGGTTGCCATCGAAGACCACATTCAGACCTTCACCCATGGCTGTCAGCACACCTATCTCTGCCAGACAAGATACTGCCATCAAGATACCGAGGAAGAAGAGAATGGTACTCATGTCGACACGAGAAAGTAACTTGGTTACTCGCTTCTGAGTGCCCTCAGCATCCTGGCCGCGATGCAAACCGCGATAGAACACCTCGGTAGCTGTCCACAGTACACCCAAAACCAAGAGGATGCCTACGAATGGAGGCAGGTGGGTAATGCTCTTGAAGATAGGAACGAAGATCAAACCGCCAACACCCAACCAGAAGACAGCCTTACGCTGATTCTCTGTGAAGTCGCTTACGGAAGAGTTCTGCTGTGCAGAAACCTCTGGCATCACAAGTTCACCCTTCAACATGGTCTGAAGAATAAGAGCTGGAATCACCATAGAAACAACAGAAGGAACAAAGATTTCTGCTATCACGCCAGCTGCTGTTATCAAGCCCTTGTTCCAAAGCATGATGGTGGTAACGTCGCCAATGGGCGAGAAAGCACCACCCGAGTTGGCTGCGATGATGACGAGCGAAGCATACACCATGCGATCTTTATGATCGGTAACGAGCTTACGCAGAATCATAATCATCACAATACTGGTAGTCAAGTTGTCAAGGATGGCAGAAAGCACGAAGGTAAGGAAGGCGATGCGCCACAACAAGGCACGCTTCGACTTGGTCTTCATCACCTTGCGAACCCAGTTGAATCCGCCATTCTGGTCTACTATCTCAACGATAGTCATGGCTCCCATCAGGAAGAAGAGCGTCGTTGCCGTATCACCCAAATGCTCCTGTATGATACCGGTTACTTTCTCTACCATACCTGCTGCACCACCCGTATAGTCAGGATGCATCATCTGCAGATACTGCATAGGGTCTACCATGTAGAGTGTCCAGCACCCTACGAGCATGAGTAAGGCTATCGCAGCCTTGTTTACCTTTGTCAAGCTCTCTGTGGCAATGAGTGCATAGCCCAGCACAAAGACAAAGATAATCGAAATTGTTAATGTTGTCATTTCAGTTGTTTGTGTTAGATATTCTTTGTTATTTTGTTGGTCATGGTTAGTTTTTCACTAATCGGATGCAAAGGTACAAAAAGAAAAGCAATAATAGCTCCTTTACCTTATTATATTTCTATGAAATCGTTTTCAGTCACCATCTCTATCTTTGCATTTGTAAACTCATTTAGGAAAGTAAAAAAAACTGTGAAGCAAATTCTGTCATTGTCAAGCAGAAAATAGGCTGAAAAAATGAAAGTACTTGCGATGCCCGATGAAAGTACTTTCGTTGCCCATCGCAAGTACTTGCGATGCCTGATGCAAGTACTTGCGTTTTTCGAGGCTCCTAAGTTGCCGTTTTTGCCTATTTCAACCGCTGTGAGTTTCAACAAATCAGCGGGACAAAAAACAAGGATGAAAAATCAAATAGTCGTGTTTGCATGGATGAATTTACGCTAACTTTGCAATCGAAACAACAACAACAAAATTCTAACGACCTAATCGAATGAGCAACAAAAAATATTATTTTGCAGTAGACCTCGGTGCTACCAGCGGAAGAACCATCATCGGTTCGCTGGAGCAAGGTAAGTTTAACATAGAGGAACTTACCCGCTTCGACAACCAACTAATAGAAACAGGTGGACACTTCTACTGGGACATCATGGCGCTGTATCAAGAAGTCATCAACGGACTGAAACTGGTGGCGCAACGCGGCATCAACATCCAGAGTATTGGCATCGACACTTGGGGATGCGACTTCGTATGCGTGGCCGACGATGGAGCTATCCTGCGCAACCCGCTGGCTTATCGCGACCCACACACCATGGGCATGATGAAGAAGTATTTCGACGAAAAGATAAGCCAGGAAGAAGTGTATCAGAAGACGGGTATACAGTTTATGAACTTCAACTCACTCTTCCAGCTCTACGCCATGCGACAAGCTAACAACGCAGCACTCACCCATGCCAACAAGATTCTATTTATCCCCGATGCACTGAGCTATATGCTCACGGGCAATGCCATCTGCGAATACACCGTGGCATCTACCTCCCAGCTGCTTAACCCCATGACAGGCGACCTCGACCTGGAGCTTATCGAGAGCCTTGGGCTCAAACGTGAGCAGTTTGGACCCATGACAGCTCCTGCCACCATCATTGGCACTCTCACCGAAGAGGTTCAGCAGATGACTGGTCTGAAGGCAATACCCGTTATTGCCGTAGCAGGACACGACACTGCCAGCGCTGTGGCTGCCGTTCCTGCCAGTAACGAAGAGTTCGCCTACCTGAGCTCTGGCACCTGGAGCTTGATGGGTATTGAAAACAAGAAAGCCATCATCAACTCACAAAGCTACGACCTCAACTTCACCAACGAGGGTGGTATAGAGGGAACTACCCGATTCCTCAAGAACATCTGTGGCATGTGGATATACGAACAATGTCGCAAGGAATGGAAGGAAGAGGTTACTGCCAACAACCAGGACCAGGAGGTCTTGAGCCACACTCAACTCATAGAAGATGCCATGAGGCAGCCAGCCTTCCAAAGCATCATCAACCCCGACGATGCTTGCTTTGCCAATCCTCCAAGCATGACAGAGGCCATCAGGGAGTATTGCGAAAAGACAGAGCAGCACATCCCTCAGAACTATGGCGAGTTCTGTCGTTGTATCTTCGAGAGCCTCGCCTTGCGCTACCGACAGGTGTTCGGCTGGCTCAAAGATTTTGCCGACGTTCCGCTCAACGTGCTCCATATTATAGGTGGTGGCTCACTCAACCAACATCTCAATCAGTTTACTGCCAACAGTTGTGGAGTCACTGTACTCGCTGGTCCACAGGAGGGAACTGCCATCGGCAACATCATGCTACAGGCCAAAGCCTCGGGCGACATCAAGGACATCTGGCAAATGAGAAACATCATCGCCAACTCGATAGAACTACGGAGATTTGAGCCTCAAGACCAAGAGGCATGGGCTGCTGCTTATGAGAAGTTTTTAAAAGTTTTTAAAGGTAAAAAGGTAAAAAGGTAAAAAAGTAAAAGGAGTTAAGGCAATACCCTTATTGCGTGAGGTATTAGGGAGGTTATAAGCAGGCTTGCACTGGGGAGGGCGTGGCTTCCAGCCCGCCCGTTGTCAAGCAGCAAAAGCTATTAAAAAAAATGTAAACAAGGATATTTGGCAGGATGATGACGGGCGGGCAAGATGCCACGCCCTCCCCAGTGCAAATCTGCCCATAAGCAACGAACAAACAAGGCTTATAAGCAAGTGATGCTGTTGTCCCTTAACTTCCCGAGCGACTGAAAGGAGCGATAACTTCCATTAACTCCTCTTATTCCCCCCCCCAAAAAAAAATACATAAACATAAAAACATAAAAATATAAAAACAATGAAAGCAGATTTAATTTTAAAGAATTACGAGATTGCCAAGGAGCGCTATGCGGCTCTTGGTGTGGATACAGACAAGGCTATTGCCACATTAGAGAAGACTCCTATCTCCCTGCACTGCTGGCAGGCTGACGATGTGGTAGGTTTTGAGCGTGGAGAGGCTGCATCGGGCGGCATACAGAGCACAGGCAACTATCCTGGCAAAGCCCGCAATATCGACGAACTGCGACAGGACATCGAGAAGGTGAACTCTCTTCTGGCTGGTACCTTCCGTCTTAACCTGCATGAGATTTACGGTGAGTTCGGTGGCAAGCAGATTGACCGCAACGAGGTAACCGTCGACCAGTTCACAGGCTGGATGCAGTGGGCAAAAGAGCAGAATATGAAACTCGACTTCAACTCTACTTCTTTCTCTCACCCCAAGAGTGGAAGTCTCTCATTGTCAAATCCCGACCCTGCTATCCGCGAGTTCTGGATAGAGCACACCAAGCGTTGCCGCCGCATTGCCGATGCTATGGGTAAGTTCCAAAACGATCCATGTATCATGAACATCTGGGTACACGATGGCAGCAAGGACATCACCGTAGAGAAAGGCCGCTATCGTGAGATTCTGAAGAACTCGCTCGATGAAATCCTGGCAGAGGAGTTGCCCAACATGAAGTCATGCCTCGAAGCTAAACTCTTCGGTATCGGACTGGAGGCTTACACCGTAGGTTCTCACGACTTCTACGCAGGCTATTGCGCCAAGAACAATGTGATGTACACTCTCGACACAGGTCACTACGAGCCAACAGAGAATGTTTCGGATGCAGTTTCCGCACTTCTTCTCTTCGTGCCCGAGCTGATGCTCCACGTATCTCGTCCTATGCACTGGGATTCTGACCACGTGACTCTCTTCGACGACAACACCCGCAACCTCTTCTCCGAACTGGTACGTGCCAATGCCCTCGACCGTGCACACATCGGTCTCGACTACTTCGATGGTTCCATCAACCGCATCGGTGCTTACATCATCGGCGTACGTGCTGCCCAGAAGTCATTGCTGCAGGCATTCCTTGAGCCTCTCGATACTCTCCGCAAGTATGAGGACGAAGGCAAGCTCTTCCAGCGTCTGGCTCTCCTGGAGGAAGAAAAGACATTACCATTCGGTGCTGTATACGACTACTTCAACCTGAAGCACAATATCCCTGTAGGCGAGGAATACATTGCCGACATCGAGAAATACGAGGCAGAAGTTCTTGCCAATCGCAAGTAAGTGAAGAGTGAAGAACGAAGAATTCAATAGTCTTATGACTAAAAAGCATTTGAATTCTTCGTTCTTCACAAAAAACACTCTTCACTAAAAATCATTCTTCACTATATTTTTTAATAATCATGGAAATATTCATCGGACTACTGATCATAGCAGTGGGCGCCTTCTGCCAGTCGAGTTGCTATGTTCCTATCAATAAGATAAAGGACTGGAGTTGGGAATCCTATTGGATAGTACAGGGTGTATTCGCATGGCTCATCCTTCCATTCATAGGTGCCATGCTTGCTGTGCCAAGCGGCCATTCGTTCTTCGAACTCTTCGACGGCTATGGCTTCGAGGTGATGATGACCATGCTCTTCGGTATGCTCTGGGGAGTGGGAGGTCTTACCTTCGGACTCTCCATGCGCTACTTGGGTGTGGCACTCGGACAGAGCATCGCCTTAGGTACATGTGCTGGCTTAGGCACCATCATGGGTCCCGTGTTGCTCAACATCTTCTTCCCCGAAATGGATGCCTTGTCTTCGCTCACCTTCAGCGTTATCCTCGGAGTGGTGGTAACACTGATTGGTATCGCCATCATCGGTGTGGCAGGAAGCATGAAGGCCTCATCGCTCTCAGAAGAAGAAAAGAAGGCTGCAGTCAAGGATTTCAACTTCCCCAAGGGTTTGACTATCGCACTGCTGGCAGGTTTCATGAGCGGATGTTTCAACGTAGGTCTGGCCTTTGGCAGCGACATACACTTCGGCACCTTCACGCCCGATATGTATAAGACGCTTCCTGCTACCTTCCTGGTAACAGTGGGCGGATTCATCACCAATGCCATCTATTGCTTCTATCAAAACTCCAAGAACCACACTTGGGGCGACTATCTGAATCGCGAAGTATGGAACAACAACATCCTTTTCTGCGCACTGGCAGGTGCCTTGTGGTACAGTCAGTTCTTCGGACTGTCATTGGGCAAGGGCTTCCTCAACGAGTCGCCTACCCTCATGACACTCTCCTTCTGCATCCTCATGGCACTCAACGTGGTATTCTCCAACGTATGGGGAATCATTCTGAAGGAATGGAAGGGCTGTTCACCCAAAACCATTGCCGTACTCATCCTCGGCATCGTGGTGCTCATCATCTCGAGCTTCCTGCCACAATGGGTATAACAAAGAATACTACCGACATTTCACTTTTATTGATGATTTAGATTAGATAGGGGCACTCCTTGTGAGTGCTCCTTTTTTTGTAACATCTTTGTCTTATTTTCGTCAATACCTTTCAATCTCATCGCAACCACCCTGTAACAATACCATCGTATCTTTGCATCCGAAAAGAAGAGGGTTATCATAACCCAATTCCCGACAAAGAGAGAGGGAGCTGAAACAAGCAGTCCTCTCAGACAAAAGAAGATGTAACAAGAAAAAAGAAAAAGGTATGAAACTAAAAAGGGGAATCATTGCTTTGGGATTGCTTTCGGCTGTAAGTTTGCAGTCGTGGGCGCAACAACTCAAAGGAGTCGTTATCGACAAAAACTCGAAAGAGACACTCATTGGAGCCGTTATCAGTATCGAAGGAACCGATGAGAAAGCAGTAACCGACGTGAACGGAAACTTTTCGTTCGAAGGATTGAAAGATGGTACTTATACATTATATATAAAATATGTAGGGTATAAAACTCTAAAAATTGACGGGGTTCAGATGAAGGATGCAAACCTGACGATTGCTTTGCAGCCTGATGAACAGCAACTGAAAGGCGTTACCGTTACCGCAGTGGAAAGGCGTAATACGGATGCGGCAATGATACAGGTAGCCAAGAGCAGTCCCGTCATCGTGAGCAATGTTTCAGCACAAGAAATAAGTCGTACGCAAGACACCAATGCGGGTGAGGTGATACGCCGTGTGCCAGGCGTGAGCCTCATCGACGATAAGTTCGTCATGGTACGTGGACTGTCACAGCGTTACAACAATGTTTGGGTCAACGGAGGAGCGGTGCCCAGTTCGGAGGCCGACTCAAGGGCATTCTCCTTCGACATCATCCCCAGTTCACAAATCGACAATCTTACTATCGTGAAAAGCCCATCAGCAGAATATCCTGCCGACTATTCGGGTGGTTTTATCATCGTCAACACCAAAGAGATTC
>USOQ01000083.1 GCA_900556395.1 Candidatus Segatella caccae
CTCGCCGTCTCTACAACATGACTGGCGACATCGTAATGTCTCTCCTCATCCTCGATGATGCTACCAAGGCACCAGAGATGTTTGCCAAGAGTGCCAATGTATATGTTCGCATGGCAGAGGAGGAAGTTCTCGGCCATTCATCATACATCCAGAACTTCAAGGCAGAAGACTTGGAGAGCTTCAAGGCATAAGCTTCAATAACTATATAATAAGAAAGTCCGTGGGAATTTATTTACCCACGGACTTTTTCATTTTATTTTTTCTTAAATCTCACTGATTCTTGGATTGCGAAGCATAGAGCCTGGCTCTCCCCAATCATCCATGCATCGAAATGAACATAAGCTATCCGATATCTTAAAACGACATTAACTAGGATATATAGATACTTTTTATGTTAAATTATACATATTGTTTAGTCGATTTAACAAAATAATTGTATTTTTGCAAAGTCAATTAAACAATATTGAGCCATGATACAAAAAGAAGTAATCAGAGAAATACTCTTGGAGAACAGAAAAGAAGTAGAATTACAACATGTCGTTCCAAGAAACTTCCAGATGGAAGATTTTGCCAACTATGTTCTGATTGGCGTCAGACGAGCTGGCAAATCTTTCATGCTCTATCAGCAGATTCAACAAAACCTGAAACGGGGAATCACCTGGGACTCCATGCTCTACATCAATTTTGAGGATGAACGTCTGATGGGGATGACTGCACAAGAACTTAATCTTATCCTTGAAGTTCATGGTATGATGTCAAAAGAACGTCCTATTCTATTTCTTGATGAAATACAAAACATCAATGGCTGGGAAAAATTCGCACGCCGATTGGCAGACAACAAATACAGAGTCTATATTACAGGCAGCAATGCAAAGATGCTTGGCAGTGATGTAGCAACAACTTTAGGAGGACGCTATATCACCAAACACATCATGCCATATAGTTTTCCCGAATTTCTCCAAGCCAATGAAGTGTCTTATGATTCAAATACTCTCGCAACCACCTTTGGAAGAGCTGAAGTACAACGACATTTCACTAATTATTTCCGTTTTGGCGGTTTCCCAGAAGGAGCAAGATTAGCATCAAAAAGAGATTATATCAATAGTGTATATCAAAAGATTTACCTAGGAGACATTGCTTCTCGTAACAAAATTGAAAATCAATTTTCTCTTCGAGTTCTATTCAGAAAATTGGCAGAAAGTGTAAAGCAACCGATTTCTTTTACACGTCTCACAAATATAATAGCATCTACAGGTGCAAAACTAAGCAAACCTACACTCATTAACTATCTTGAATACTCTAAAGATGCATTCTTGGTTTATCCCATCAAGAATATTGCCGACAATCTCACTCAACGTGAGACCAATCCCAAATACTATTTTGTGGACAACGGCATCATCAGTATACTTGCCATGGATGTTGACACATCATTATTGGAGAATATGGTTGCGATGGAGCTACTTCGAAGATATGGACTGGAAGAGCAAGTGTTCTTTTACAACAAGAACGTGGAAGTAGATTTTTACATACCAGATGCCGCAACTGCCATACAGGTAAGCTACAACCCCAAAAAGTCTACAGAAACTTGGGAAAGAGAATCTACAGCTCTTATCAAACTTTCCAAGGTATTGGATTGCAAGCGTCTCATAATCCTAACTTACGAGTTGGAAGAAGAGATTGTTGTAAAAGACAAGAAAATAGAAGTGATACCTGTATGGAAATGGTTACTTGATTTATAGCTATTATCCAGAACGTTAAGGCATAAGCTTCAATAACTATAGAAATGGCCGCCTCTGTCATCGTGACAAAGGCGGCCATATTATGAGTGGGTATTGGCTGCGACAAGATTACATCAGGATGCTCTTCAACACTCCAAGCCCTTTCTTCAAGGTATTGTTCTTCTTTGTTGTTTTGCTGGCTTTACTGCGCACGTTCTTCGCTTTTTGTTTGGTGTTTGACAAGCTGGGACCGCGCCAACGCACGGGGTGCAGATATCTTGATTCGAAATAGAGGTGCTGGCCAGTAAACTTGTCTTTCACCTCGGTAGAGCCGTTGTTGCCCTTCATGCGATATACCCACACACGGTCGTAGAAACCAAGTGTAGAGCCGATGGGGCCAACGTTATTGGGCAAGGTAGAGAGAGCGTCGTGGCGCGTGTAGTTGGTGATGAATTCTGCTTTGTCGTCGTCCGACACCGTCTGCGCCCATCCCGTGTGCTGCGCCATAGTAGCGCGCTCGGCAGTTGCCAGCGCCAGCTCGATAGAACAGGGACCGTTGGGTGCGAGAGTGGTCTTGGTCACGGGGTCGATAAGCTCTAATGCCTCCATAAACGCCATCGGTTCCTTTGCCCATTCCTTGAGTTGAGGGCTGTCGCTATAGGCTGCGAGGTTCGAGTTGTAGTCGGTATAGGTGTACTTCGAGTTCTGCTCAATGTAGCGCATGGCACGATAGATGAGCGTTCCCATCTCCTGACGCGTCATGGCGGCAGTCATGTCGGGATTGCCATCGGCAATGTCGGCAAAGAGATTAAGCTTCTCTTCATCGGCCTCTTTGCCCGTCATCTCCTTTATCAGCTTCATGGCTATCGATGCAACCTGCTGGCGTGTGGCGGTAACGGTGTAGTCGTTGCCCAACAGCTGCTCGTCAATGAGGTTGTCAACAAGGGCGCGATTCACCTCATCTTCTGCCCAAAGGCTCTTTTTCACGGTGCTACGGGCGGGCAGCGTAAACATGCCGGGCTGAGGCGTTGTTGCTAACTTGGCATTGTCTTCGCGCATGTTCAGCTGAGCCTCCATGTGTTTACGGAATAAGGCCAGTGAGCCGTCAACACCTGCCATGCGGCGGTGCTTCTCGGTAAGATGGCGCTGCTCATAGTTATAAGACATGCCGCACCAGATGCAGCTCTGCCAGTAGATATGCTCGCCAGCGGCATTGGTGCCCACATAAGCCTGTTCTGTGGCAAGGTTGGCTTCAAAGAAATGAACGCCCGGCGTGTACGACTTCGCCTCTTCCTGTTTCATGAACTGGAAGGTGTGTTTGGGGTTACGCTCACACTGTCCGCATATGCTGCACGAATAATACACCTTCGGGTCTTGCGTACAAGTGTAATACTGCACTTGTCGGTCGGCAGTGCATATCTTAGCCACAAAGTTGTGCTTGGTGCATGGATTCTTAGTAGCCTTCAATCCAGCCTTCTGTGCTTCTGCCACATTGCCCGTATAGGTTCTTACGGTGTAGGGCGGGAACTTTGCATGGCGGGCCATGAGTGTTCTAACGGCTTCGCCCTGGTTGGCGGGTACACACAGCGTGGCATCGCCCGCAAGGAACATGGTGCTATGATAATAATAATAATAGCTGTCGGGCCATATGGGGTTCTTCATGCCATCGTTCAGCGCGCGCATAAACGTCACAGCATCTACTTTGTCGCTGAGCCATACCTCTTTGAGATAATAATAACCTGACTGATAGAGGCTCAAGGCATCGGCAAAGTCTTTATAAACATCCTCGTTGCTGGTATCTACAATAACCTTTCTAAGGAACACACGATTGGGGCCTTCAAACTGTGACAACGGGTTGTGGGTCTCGGTAATGGTGACCACATCGTGGGGATGCAGGTTGGCACAGCAGGCGTCGGCTGTTTCTTTAGAATAGATATTATGACTGGCACGGAATTTCTTCTTGTTGGCGTTATAATCTTCAAACAGGTCTTCCTTCTTCAGATTGCCGCCTTTGCCACCAGGCACGGTGAACACCATGCTGAAGCTTGGAAAGTAAGGAGCACTGATATTCACGCGAGCGGGTGCGCCGTTGACGCTAATCTTAATCATAGTGTCGTCAACATAATAGTCACCCTCGCGCATCTCATATTTTAAGATGTATGGACCCTTGGTGTCGAGCATCAACTTTATCGATGCCCTATACGTATAGCCTGCTTTAAACTTAGGGTTTGAGGGGTCTTTGGTGTTAAACTCGCCTTCCCAGACAATGTTCATGATAGAAGCGATACCTTTCTCTACCAAGTCGCCATACTGGGTCTTAGCAGCGGTAAGCTGTAGCTGTTCGGCTTCTTGCATGGTCATGTCGGGTTGTGGCACTGGCATGGTGAGGTCGATTGAGGTTACCGTCTTTTTGTCGGCGCCCTTCATGGTCGAAGGAAGTAGCAAAAGTACAGCAATGAGTAAAGTCAAGAAGTGTTTCATGTTAGCTTTGTACATTGGGTTAGAAAAATCAGTTAATGTGCAACACTATGGTTAATAATCTTGTTAGAATGGTTGAACAACTACCGGTAAATGGAGTTTATATCCTGCCGAAGAAACCTCTTATGCCGGTGTTGCAAAAACGAACAAAGGGGATTCTACCACAGACTTGGCAAATATACAAATTAATTTCGAAAAAACGACTCCTCCTGGCAAATATTTTTATTCAATAATTCACACAAACATGCCACTTGTAGGGATTTTCCTTTTACGATTAGGGAATTATCCCGATGTAATAAAAATTAGAATGATTACCTTTGCAAGCGAGATAAAGGAAAATTGCCCTACACAGGCATAGAAATAACAACATTCAAAAACAGTAACACTTATGAAAAGAAATGAAATCATGGCACTCATCGCCACCACCATATTGATGTTTGCAGTTTGCTTATCTGCTTCGGCTCAAAGTCAGGACAAGAAGAAAGTGGTTACAAAAAAGAAACAACCAGAAGTTGTCGTCATCTGCCCAGAAAGGCCTATGCCGCTCACTAACGACACCACTTCATGCCTGGACGAGGGCATGAGTTATAGCTATAGTCTCAGCAACCAGGCTTTCTCTATACTATATAATAAGGTAAAGAAAGCGTCTTTCGATGACAACAAACTTGACTTGATAGAAGTAGCAAGTTTGGGTTGCTATTATTCTTGCTCACAGACAATTCGTATGATGAAGATTTTCACCTTTGCCGACGAACGTCTGAAAGTTCTTAATCTGATGGCGCCACGCATCGTCGACCCTCAGAATGCCATCGATATCTACAAGTTGTTTAGTTTCGACAGCGATAAAGACAAAGCTGGAGAAATCATGAGACGTTGCAGATTGTAAGCTTAATAGAAGCAATTTAAAGAAAAAATGCTGCCATCTATCTTGGGGTCTCAGACCTGACAGATGGCAGCATTTTGCTGTCTTTCTGGGTGCTATTGTTTGCCAGGAAAATCGGAATTGTCTATTTCGCGGAAAAGTCCGAAGAATCTATTGCCAACCCAGATGATGCCGACTATCAGGGCTATAAAGATAACGCCCTGCCATTGAGCAATACTGCATACGAGGAAATACGCAAGAAGTTGAAAGCAGCTAATGGGCAGACAAGATACCCACCCTCCCCAGTGTAGCCTGCTAAAAGCATAAAGATTATTCGAGTAAGGCTAATACAAATAAGGGAATATATAAAACAAAAACGTGCATCTCTATGAGTTGTACGCTTTAAATATCTATAGGTGTGTGTGATTTGCCACAATTCACTATATCAAAAAATATGACATACAATCTTTCTTGAACATTTTTTTAAAAAACGTTGGAAGTTTCATTCCATTATTGTATCTTTGCAATGATCAAACAATAGAAATCGTATATGAAGAAAATTACAGCATTCATCATCATACTACTTGCCCTGGTAAGTTGCAGTGAGAAAACACCACAAGACCTATTCGAAGATTCTAAATCGGGCGTTGTCCTGATTCTCAACGAATATTATTATGTGATGAAATTGCCCAATGGTAATTCCATCTATTTTACAGGTATTGACGAAGATGGTTCGCTGGAGAATTTAGCTTTTGAGTACAAAGACATCAAAGAAAAGCGACAGGCGATGACAGGCACAGGATTTTTCATCGACAAAGAAGGAACCATTATGACCAATCGTCATGTAGCGCAACCTTCCATTGACAAAACTGCCGTCAAAAACAGTTACAACAACATGATGTCTTCCATCAAAGCTTATTACGCCGAACAGATGAATCTTCTGTCACAAGCATACAGAGAGTTGGAAAGCCAAAAGAGTGAGTGTTACCAATATGGCTACGATGGCATGTTGTATGAAAACACCGAAAAACTGCAAGAGATTACCTCGCAACAAAGTGAACTGGAATCTCAGTTCAATACGATCAATGAAGTTCGTAATTCTCTAAACGACCACATTTCCTTGGATGAACTGAAGATAACAGCTGTTTGCGAAATCGGAATCGCATACAACAACACCTTTGTTAATTCTGACAAAGACTTCTTGGACAAAAATCCATGTGTCGTAATCAAAGTGTCAGAACAAGCAAACACCGATTTGGCTACTATCCAACTCAAAAACAAGACGACACCAGAGAATGCGCACATCTTCAACACAGACGGTTCTGTGGAAGAGAGTTTCTTCACCCAATTAAAAGACAAGTTTAGTGGCCATGACGAAAAGATTCTTCAGATAGACCAACAACTTTATATGATTGGTTATAACGCTGGTCCTACTTTGGCTAATACCAAACAAGGCATTCAGGTACAAATGACAAGTGGAAAGGTAACGCAGCTTCCTGATGGCGAAAGAGTACTATATAGCATTCCTACCGTACAAGGTTCCAGCGGCAGTCCTGTCATTGACAGCAAAGGGCGCTTAGTGGCAGTCAACTTTGCTAAGTTAGCCGTCAGTGACAATTTTAATTTCGGCATTCCATTGAATAAAGTAAAAGCTTTCGTAAAGCCATAGACATCTTATTTTGTTCGGAAGTGCAGAGAAAAGAGAGAAGTTAAAGAAACTCAGAGAAAATAGAGAAGTTGTCGCTTCCTATCGGTTGCTAAGAAGTAAAAGCCAATAGTTTTACACGGTAAAATCTTGTAGTAAGACTATTGGCTTTCACTTTTTTACCTTTTTACTTTTTTACCTTTATCAAACCTTTTCGCTATTTGATAAATTCTATCTTACTTTCATCTCGAGGCTTAGCCTCAGGAGCCTCGTCAGGATACCCCACAGCGAGGATATAGCAGATTTCATAACCATCAGGCAGATTGAGCTGAGCTAAGTAAGGCTTGCAAGCCTCATTTGTCTGAAGGAAACGAGCAGAACCGCCCAAGCAGCATGTTCCTAACCCCATAGACTGAGCAGCAAGCATCATGTTCTCGCCCAAGAGACCTGCGTTCACCATTCCGTACTGATCGTTTCGTGGTGTTGCCACAATAATGATGTTAGGAGCATTGCGATACATATTCTTGAAGTTGACATCACGCTTCACCTGTTCGGGATTTTCTTTCTTAAAGATAGCCGTCGTTGCTGTGATGAAATCTTGATTCTCAACCACTCTTATAGCCCAGTTTTGCTGATTCATGGCATTCGGAGCACTGATACCACACTTGGCAATAAGCGCCAACTTCTCATGCTCCACAGGTTGGTCGAGATATTTACGAACAGAACGGCGCGACATGATTGTCTGTACCACGGAGTTGTTTTTCGCGCAACAAGACTTCTCAGAGCAATCTGCTGCCTTTGGACATTCCGATTTCTTCGGGCAAGTTGCTGCCTTTGGACATTCCGCAGCTTTTGGACAAGCTGTCTTCTTACATGTACTCTGCGTACAAGCCTTTTGAGCGCAAACAATTTGCTGCTTTTTTTGACACATTTTCTCCTTCTTACAGCAACCTTGTGCCTGGCTGAGCGATGGCAGCAGCATCATTGCGCAAACCATCAAAGTTTTCGAGTTTAACATACTTATTTCTCTCCTATGATTATTAGTTAAAAATGACTTTTATCCTCGCAAAGATACAATTTAATTCTGAAGTAAGTCAAAAAGGCAAGTTTTTTTCTTATTTTTTATGAAAAATAGTTTGGTTATCTACCTTGTTACAAGCGGAATAAAAACACAAAATAATTGCCATAAAACTTGCATAATTGCAGAAAGACTACTATTTTTGTCGACTAAAAAGAAAACAGATATTTTGATTCGTATGAACACAAACATATTGACAAAAGACAAAGACCCCATGGGCGCTGCCATTCTCGACTATGCTACAACAGGAAAGGCTGGATGCTTGCGCATACACTCCTCTATGTTTGAAGAAGACGAGATGCCCGTAAAACACCTATTCCGCCAGTACAAAGACATGCCATTGTTAGAGCAGATGGCTCTAAATATGGCCTGCGGACGCGTGTTGGACGTAGGAGCTGGCGCCGGCTGCCATGCCATGGCGCTACAGGATAAAGGGATAGCAGTAAAAGCTATCGATATCTCCCCGCTGAGTTGTGAGGCAATGAAACAGAGAGGCATAAAGGATGTGGAATGTATCAACCTCTTCGATGAACATCTGACAAATGGCTTTGACACCATCCTCCTATTGATGAACGGAACGGGCATTGCTGGCAAGGTAACTCACCTACCCCATCTCCTCACTCGTCTAAAATCGCTTCTGCAAGAGGGCGGACAGATTCTCATCGATTCTTCAGACTTGAAATACATCTACGAGAACGAAGATGGTAGCTTCGATATCGACCTGAATGCAGCTTACTATGGTGAAGTAGACTATCAAATGGTGTACGACGGAATCAGGAAGAAGAAAAACCATCCTTCTTCACGGGTGGAAGGTGATTCTTTCGACTGGCTCTATGTTGACTTCCCACTACTCCATTCCATAGCCGAAAGTTGTGCCCTCCATTGCGATCTTGTGGCAGAAGGAAAGCACTATGACTACTTGGCAAGACTCTATTAACTACAGGGAGTTTTACTCCATCGTAGAAATCGTGACATCCGAAAAGTCATTCAAATAGTCGAGCACTCTCAGAGTATGAAAGCCTCGCTTCGCCTTGAGTTCCATATTCACTTCCAGGAACTCACCCTTAGAAGTGCGACGGTCCTTCAACTCGTAGGAATGTACCTCCACACCATCTTGCTTCATGCGCTTGATAAGTTGCTTCACGCTATCAAGGGAAGGCGCCGAGAACGATAACTCTATCGTAATGGCTCCCAACTGAGGAATCCAAAAGTTGAGCACCTCAAGTCCTAAGAGCACCATTGCCGTAGTGATAACAGCAGCCACAAACATACCTGTTCCACAAGCCAGACCGATGGCTGCTGTCACCCACAAACCTGCAGCGGTAGTAAGTCCACGCACCACATTTTTTTGAAAGATAATTGTGCCAGCACCCAAGAATCCGATTCCCGACACCACCTGGGCAGCAACGCGCGAAGAGTCTTTCAGGTCAACACCAAAACCATACTGCGACACCACACAGAAGAGAGCACTACCCAACGCCACAAGGAAATGGGTACGAAAACCAGCTTCCTTGGCACGATATTCACGTTCGATACCTATCGCTCCGCCCAAGAACAGAGCCAACAACAGCCGAGCCGTCAGATCTATATAAGTTGCATCCATATTTATTCTCCGTTTTTTTGAGTTCAAATATAAACATAAATTGTCAAAAACCCACCTTTACCTCCCACTTTTTCACCCTTTAGCTCTGTTTTTCACTTTATTTTGCCAATTCTCCTACACTTTCTTTCGAAGATTGACTTTAATTTTGTATTTTTGTAGCCAATCTGTGAAAGTATAGCAAATATTACATACATTATATTTAACAAACATGGCAACAGTTGACGACAAGAAGATTATCTTCTCAATGGTGGGCGTATCTAAAATTATCCCACAAAATCAGAAACAAATTCTGAAGAACATCTACCTATCGTTCTTCTACGGAGCAAAAATCGGTATCATCG
>USOQ01000084.1 GCA_900556395.1 Candidatus Segatella caccae
CCTTGTCACCCTTTACGAGTGGGTTCACTACTTCTACTACTACTTTTGCACCCTCAACAGTTGGTGCACCGACTGTCACTGCGCCGTCTTTGTCAACGAGCAGTACCTTGTCGAATTCAACAGTCTTACCAGCTTCTACATCCTTGATGTGATGTACGAAGAGCTTCTTGCCCTCCTCTGCCTTGAACTGCTGACCGTTAATTTCTACGATTGCGTACATTTTTTATTTTATAAACGGGTTTTTCCGCGAGGCGTCTGACTTCGTGCCAGCTCTTTTTCAAGCCCCAACGAACTAAACTTTTCTGTAATTATTGCCCTTTTAGGGCTTTCGGGGTGCAAAATTACATAATATTTATTGAATAACAAATCAATAGGCAGTGAAATATCTGACTTTTAAAAAGATTTAACGAATGAGAGGTGTTAGATAACTATTCAGCCCTTTTTATTCATTACTTAATCATTCATTTTGCATGAAGTAGGGGCTGAATAGTACGGGGTTAGATGTCTTTACTTCTTAGGCACATTGCGGAGAATATCCAGCAAGTGGTCCCACACCATCTGTACGGTCGGGATGAGGAGTGCCTCTTCGGGCGTGTGTACATTGCGCAGGGTAGGGCCGAAGCTCACCATGTCAAGGTTGGGGTATTTCTCAGAGAAGAGACCACACTCCAGACCGGCGTGAATTCCTTTTACCAAAGGCTCTTTGCCGAATAGTTTTTCGTAACTCTTGACTGTCAGGTCGGTCAGGGCGCTGTCGGCACGCATCTTCCATGCAGGATATTTGTCGCCTACACTTATCTTGGCACCAGCCAACTGGAAGGCAGCCTTCACCGTATTGGTCATATTGTCGAGGTTGCTCATCACATTGCTGCGTTGAGAAGCAACAATTTCGATGCTGTCCCCGGTAGTTGCCACACTTGCCACATTGCTCGAAGTCTCAACCATTTCGGCAATTGCCTCGTCCTGGCAGTGGGTAAGCGGACCATTGTCTACTGCCTGCAGAGCCATAACGAATCTGTCTGCCACCTGCTTTTCGATGACAGGCACAGCCTCTGTGCTCTCCATGCTGAAGTGCATGCTTTGTTCAGAAACATGGAACTCGTCTTCCACCTCAGCAGCAAAAACATTCCAGTCGACGCGAACCTGTTCTTTTACATCGTTCTTAACAGCAAACACCACCTGTCCGTCTCGAGGAATGGCATTGTGCATCTTGCCGCTGTCGAAACTTGCGAGGCGTATGCCTTCCTCCTGTTTCTCCATTTCCATATAGAGGAAACGAGCCAAAATCTTAATGGCGTTGGCGCGTTTCTTGTCAATATCGTCGCCAGAATGACCACCGTTTAGACCCTTGATGCCCAACTTAAGGAAGAAATAACCTGCAGGAGCCTCTTCGCGTTGAAAATCGAAGGCTGCACGAATTGTTTGTCCACCAGCACAAGAAACGAAGATTTGTCCTTCGTCCTCTGAGTCGAGGTTGATGAGCATATTGCCCTTCATGAAGCCCGCTTCCATGCCATGTGCGCCTGTAAGTCCTGTCTCTTCATCGCGCGTGAAGACACACTCCACAGGGCCATGCTCGATGTCTTCAGAGTCGAGGATAGCTAACTCAATGGCACAGCCTATTCCGTCGTCAGCGCCTAAAGTAGTACCCTTAGCTTTCATCCATTCTCCGTCTATATAAGTCTGAATGGCATCTTTGGTAAAGTCGATTTCATGGTCCACCAGTTTATCGCACACCATATCCATGTGGCTTTGCAAGATAATGATTTCGCGATCTTCGAAGCCAGGAGTGGCTGGCTTGCGGATAATTACGTTGCCTGTTTTATCGACTTCAGTCTCCAAGTTGTGGCTTTTGCCAAACTCTTTCAGATACTCAATCATCTGCTCCTCGTGCTTTGATGGTCGAGGAATCTGATTGATTTTAGCGAACTGCTCGAAAACACGAGCTGGTTTCAAATCATTTTTAGTCATTTTATGTATTTTTATTTTGAACTTTGCTTGAAAAATATTACCTTTGCATCCAAATGTGTGCACTAATGCACTGCAAAAGTAATAAAAATGATAAAGATATTGCTATTAAGCGTGTTAATAATTGCTATATCGGTGGCTTTATTATCCGTGAAGTTGATTTTTCGCAAGAATGGTAAATTCTCCTCGCAGCATGTCCACGACAATCCTGGACTTCGCAAGCAAGGCATTCATTGTGTGGTAGACCAGGACCGCGAGGCAAGACAAGCGGGAAAGGCGTATTGATGAGTGATGAGTGAAGAACGAAGAGTGAAGAATGAATTTCCTCTTTTCAAAAGTCAAGAAATAAGTAATAAAAACTAAAATAACAAGAAAATGAAAAAGAACATTTTGAGCTCCATGGCTATCGCAGCAGTAGCTGCTTTGTCATTGGCATCATGCAACAAGTCGCAGCCTCAGGTAGAGGCTAAGTCTGAGAGCAAGGCTCCTGCAGAGTTGAAGATTGCGTATGTAGAGGTAGACTCTATCATGACACAGTATACATTTGCCAAAGAGTATTCTGCCATCTTAGAGAAGAAGGGTCAGAATATTCAGGCTACACTTGCACAGAAGCAGCAGAACTTGCAGGCTGCAGCTGCCAACTTCCAGCAGAAGATTCAGCAGAACGCTCTTACTCGCGAGCAGGCCGAAGCTATCCAGGCTGGTTTGCAGAAGCAGAGCAACGACGTGCAGGGTTTGCAGCAGCGTCTGAGCAACGAGTTTGCTGCAGAGCAGGCAAAGTACAACAATGCTCTTCACGACAGCATTGCTCACTACTTGACAGCCTACAACAAGGATAAGAAATACAGCATCATCTTCTCTAAGAGTGGTGATAACCTGCTTTATGCTGACAAGGCTTACGATATCACCAACGAGGTGATCAATGGCTTGAACAAGGCTTACAAGGGCAAGCTGAAGAGCGAGACTGCTGCACCTGCTAAGAAATAATCCTTGAGGTGTAAGTCTTAAAACACGAATAATAACGATTCTATTTTTTTAAATAGAGAAATTTTTACTGATAGCCATACAGCTCCTTTCTGGTTTGCTGTATGGCTATATATATATAATAATAAGGTGTAAAAACTATGCTTCGCAAAGAAAGATACGAATACGTGTTGGCATATTTCCGCCAGCAAATGCCTCAGGTCACTACCGAGTTGGAGTTTGGCAGTGCCTTCCAGCTATTGGTGGCAACTTTGCTGTCAGCTCAGTGTACCGACAAGCGCATCAACATGGTTACGCCAGCTCTTTTTGCCCGTTATCCTGATGCCCGTTCTATGGCAGGAGCTACGGTAGATGAAGTGTACGAACTCATTCGTTCGGTGAGTTATCCCAATGCCAAGGCGAAGCATCTCGTGGAGATGTCGTGTCAGTTGGTGGAGCGGTTCAATGGCGAGGTGCCAGAGTCGGCTGCCGATCTGACGAGTCTTGCTGGGGTGGGGCGTAAAACTGCCAATGTGATTCGTGCCGTGTGGTTTGGCAAGGCCACCATGGCAGTAGATACGCATGTCTATCGTGTCAGCCATCGCATGGGGTTGGTGCCTGCCACGGCCGACAGTCCGCGAAAGGTAGAAGACTATCTGATGGCTAACATTCCCGAAGCCGATATTCCCAACGCGCACCATTGGCTCCTGTTGCATGGCCGCTATATATGTAAGAGTGCCAAACCGCTTTGCGAGCAGTGCTTCTTTAACGAGCATTGTCCAAAACGTCTGAAAAACAGTAAACTATAGCAATACAGATAAGATGAATGTCAAGAAAATCAATCATTTTTTGCAGGATGTGGCTGCTCACAACAACCGTGAGTGGTTCCAGGAACACAAGGCAGAGTATCTGGCAGCCAAGTCTGATTTCGAGGAAGGCATCAGGAAGGCCATTGCGCACTATGCCGGTTTCGATGACGAAATAGCCCACTTGCAGGTGAAAGACTGTACGTATCGTTTCTATCGTGACATACGTTTTTCTTCCGATAAGTCGCCCTATAAGCGCCATTTCGGAGCCTACATTTGTGCTCACGGCAAGAAGTCGCTTCGTGGTGGTTACTATATTCATGTAGAGCCAGGACATTGCCTTTTGGCAGTCGGTGCCTACTGTTTGCCAACGAATATCCTTACCTCGTGCCGCAACGAGATTATGGGTAATATTGACGAATGGCGTCGTGCTGTGGAGAATGGCAGATTTGTCAAGACCTTCGGTTATCCTGGTGAGGGTGTATGGAAGGACGATGACGAGATAAGCGACAAAGGTTTCGGAGTCAATATGTTGAAGAAAGCTCCCAAGGATTTTCCCAAGGATTATGAGTTTCTCGACTATCTGAAAATAAAGGACTACTGTGCCTGGGTTCGTGTGCCCGACGAATTCTTTGCCGATGAAGCTTGGCTCAACAAGTCGGCAGACATCTTCCGTGTGGCAAAGCCCATGATGGATTTCGTCAATTCTGTGATTGATGACTATGAATAGCTCTGCAATTCCTTTTTTGAGGAAAAAAAATCAAATATACACATTAAATGAAAACAATGTATTTCAGTCAGAAAGCCTTATCGCTTGTTGTCTTTCTGATGTTGGTCGTTTTTTCAGCGGCACAAGCCAAGCGAGTTGTTGAGCGTCCTTACTTCTTTGCCTCCAACAATCATAAATTAGAGATAGAGCGTGTGACGCTCGACAAGAAAGCTACAGTTCTTGACGTAAAAATCTATCAGGCCAGTGGCAAGGTTAGTATCGATTCCCATGCCGCTCTTATAGCCAATGGTGTGACGTATGCTTATCTGGGTAGTCAGCAGTTGCCTAAAGGTGTTTTTGTGAAAGTGCCTGAATGTGGGTACGTTTCTGCTACTTTGCGTTTTAAGCCAATGCCAGAGACCACGACGGAGTTTGATTTCTGTGAAGTATCCGACAACTCTGGTTGGAACATTTACGGAGTGTGCCTCGACGGCAGACGGCCGCAGGATGACATTCCGCAGCACTTGTCACAGCAAGTATTTGACAAAAAGGTAGAATTGCCATCTACCGATCTCAACTTTGGCAAGACTGTTGTGAATGTGCGCTTGGTAGGGTATAAACCTGAATACGGTACTACACTTGATGTTCTCGTGGAAAATTGGTTCTCACCACAGCGTATGCCGTTCGACCACGATTCTATCAGCGTGGATGGAACATGCAGCATAAGTGCCAATGCTATTTTACCGGCAATAGCCACCATTCGGGTTAACCGAATGGAGATTCCGTTTCTTGCAGTGCCTCACGACACGACTACTGTAATTATTGACCTTACGACACAGACACTTGCCGCTACACATCTTTTTGCAGATGATGCAAGCGTCAAGAAATATGTTTGGTTTGAAGGAAAATATGCTGCTGTCGATACAGAGTTGCAGAGTGTAAAGGAAAAGCTTGATGTCTATGGCAAAACTTTCTTTGATGACATTTGTGGTATGACACCATTGCAATATCGTGATTATGTGCAGAAGGTTTATGAGCAAAAACTACATGCTATTAATGCTGATGCAACCATCAGCATTGCTACCCGAACTTTGGCGCATAGTAATCTTTCTATGAATTATGCTTCGGCGTTGTTTGGCTTTAAGAACAATATAGCCATGGCTCCTATGATTGTGGGCAAGAAAGGAGTGCGACGTGCCGACCTGAGTATTGACACATTGTCGTATTTCAAAACATTGGAGCAACTCCCAATCCTTCGTTCCAAGAATCAGCGTTATTATTCTTTTCTTGCAGACTTTACGTCAAGTTTCTGTCGCCAATATATGGCGGCTGACCCATTGTTGGATGATATAGCTGTCGGAAAGCGTCTCAGCCGTTCTTTAGGACGCAAGCATCTTCTCACCGAACAGCAGATGGCGGTAGCTCGCGATAGTATTGCCAATGATATGGTGAGGAAATTGCTTTTTGCCGACAATGAAGACTTGAAGTCTCAGCGAAAGTCTGTCGACGAAAAGATGGCTGCGATGATAAAGACTGCCAATTCCAGTTCTGTATACAGTATTATTGACATAGACCCCAAGATGTCTGCCAAACAGATTTTTCCCTCAATCATAAATAAGTATAAAGGCAAAACTCTGCTCCTTGATTTCTGGAACACGTGGTGTATGCCATGCAGGGCTGCTATGTCGGCCATTCGTCCTTTGAAAGAACAGCTCACCGATGTGGTGTATGTTTATATTGCAGATGCTTCATCACCTGTTGGCAAATGGGGCGAGATGATAAAGACGATTAGTGGTGTGCATGTGCGGTTGACAGAGGAGCAGGCTGATGCTCTTGGTGACCTATATCATTTCTCAGGTATTCCTACTTATTTTGTTGTAAACAAGGAAGGAAAGATTACTTATCAGACAACAAGTTTTCCTGGAGTAGATAAGTTGAGAGAGGTGTTGAAGTCAGAATAACATAAAGGTGAAACATCAAGCGAAATCCCCTAAAAAAACGCAAGTACTTTCATCAGCTATCGCAAGTACTTTCATTAGCCATCGCAAGTACTTTCATCGGCCATCGCAAGTACTTGCGTTTTTTTGCCCATTTTTGTGGGATTTTGGATCGAATTCACTCCACACAGTTATGTAGTTTACTGAAGTTTCGCATGTACGGAAGTTATAGTAGTTAAAGAAGTTATAGCCAAAAGCCTTTTAGGTTGTATATTTAGCTATAAAGCATATGGCTTTAACTTCTCTAACTTCATTAAATTCTTAAACTTCCCCATTTGCGAAAGTTGAGTAGTTTATTAAAATCAAAAAGCCCTGCCCCGCAAAGGGGGTAGGGCTTTTTGATGTATTGTTGCTTTTATATGTGTTGCCACTCTGTGGAGGGAGACCTGTTAGAACAAGCTGAGGATCTTGTCTACTATCTTGTCGATATTAGAGGAGTCGTTCAGTTCTTCTAACTTCTTGTTGAGTTTGTCTTCCACCTTCTTGCTTACCTTGTCGGATAGTTTGTCGATAGCCTCGTTGGTCTTGTTTTCGAGCTGTGACTGCAGGTTGGTGTTGTCTGAAGAGTTGTTTGCCGACTGATTGTCATCAGCATTTTCAGATGAGTCGTTGCCGTTTTGCAGTTCCACATTTTCCATAGCCTTGACTGCATCATCGGCATTGATGGTGTATACCTTGCCCAGGATTCCGAAGCTTACGTTGTGACTTTTGCCATTGAAGCTGACGGTGCCTTTCGAGAAGATGATGTAGTTGTGGTACTCGAAAAGCTGGTCGAAGGCAACATCTATCATGTTGTTCGAGATCATCTTGGCAAACGAGCGCAGGCCCTCGGCGAAGATGAAGTCGTCACTGATGTTTGTAGTCTTGTCTATCACCTTGCCGACTTCCTCCTGTACGGCTTGCTTATGAGTGTCTCTGCCGGGGTTGGTGAATGCCAGGATGAGCAGAATCACAACCAAGAGTCCTACGAAGAATTTCCAGTAAGATTTCTTTTTCTTAGGCTTCTTGTCGCTGTCTTTCCCGTTCTCATTTTCCTCTGTTTCTGCTGCAGGCTGACTCATCTCTTCCGCCTGATTGGCTGTAGGAGGAACAGGAGGCACTGCAGTTCCTGTTTGCTGACTGCCTTCGGCGAGAATGTATTTCAGTTCGGCTATTTTCCAGGCTGGAGTCCAGTCTGTCATACCTTCTTTCCATACCAACGTCTCCGACTTGATATGTCTCTCTGCCAGTTGGGCTATGGTGAATGGTCCAGCTTGCTTTCCGTTTTCTACGATAAAGTATTCCATTGTTTTCTATCTGTTTATTTTTGTTTTTCTTTAACTTCCTCCTAACTTCTTTGCTCTTCACTCTCCCTCATGCGTCGCTTTCCACCATTTGGTCTGTTTCTTGGTTCTGAGAGCCACGGGATGCGAACTGGGGTCGCTGATGGTAAGCCCCGAGAAGTCTTTGACGGTGATGGTTGTCGCATTGATGTTGCTGTACACTTCTGCGGTGCTTTGTGCGGCTTTTACCGTGGCTTTCAGCTGAGTGGCAAACTGATCCTTCATCGAGGCGTTGGGCTTCAGACTGTCTACATAGTTGCCCAAGTCGTAATACAGGTTGGGGGTGTATCCGTCTTCTGTCTGCACGCCAGCCAGACGTTCTGTGGTGATGGTGTACTTGCTGTTCAGTTCCTTCATGATGGCAGCCAACTTGTCCATCTGTCGGCAGTCGATGGCAGCAAGGCTTGCGTATGGGGTAGAGGTGCTGTTGTAATGAGAGTAGTACGACGAGATGATGCTTGCGTAGTTGGGAGTTGTCGTGTTGAGATAGCTCCAGATATCCTCGTAGGGCAGTCCCTTTGCCATAATCTCATTGGGCGAAGCCAAGAGGAAGTTGGTGGCATCCTTCAGCTCGTAAGCCGTCTCCACATTACTCATATAGCAGGCATCGAAGAGGATGTACTGCATCTTGATGCCGTTGGTCTCGATGGCTTGTGCCAGCGATGATACGTTGATGGCATAGGTGTTGTCGAGTCCGCCAAAAGAGCGGGTCTTGAGTGCAGCTTTTCTCTTGGCCTGGTTGGGATAGTCGGTCCAGTCGGAAATGTTGTTCCATCCTGTTCCGTGTCCTCCGATAATCAGGGCATAGTTGAGTGCCTCTGCTTGCAGTTTCACCTCACCGATGATGTCTGTCAGTCCTTCCGTAGTGGTGTAGGCAGTGCCGGTATAGTTTTCCAGCATCTGATGCTCTACGGTAAAGGTGCTTGAGTTGTAAGTCAGCTCAAAGAGCGAACTCTCTGTGGCAGATGTGCTCATAAACACAAATACCCTTGTGCTTTTTAGTCCCTTGTTCTTCTTGATGGCATTCTCTATCTGGTTCAGGTTGTTGACCATATCGCTGTAGAGTCCTGCCGAGTTTTCGGTTCCCGACCATGGATACATGATGAGCAAGGTCTGCTTGTTGACGCTGTCGATGTCGAAAGCCTCGTCGTTGCAGCCCGTCAGTCCCATCAGGGCGAAGGATACATATATAAATAAGGTGAAAAGCTTCTTTCTTGTCATGATACGAAAAATGTTAAATGTTAAGTGTTAAATGTTAAGTCGTGGCGCCCTTGTAAAGTCTTGTTCTTAAGATGGCAAGAGCAGCCTCGTCTAACACTTAACATTCAACATTTAACATTGAAAAAAAATAGTCTGTTACTTCTTCTTGAGTTCTTCGATAGTAGCCTTGAGGGCTGCAATCTTCTCTACAGAGTCGCTTTCCTTCTTGCGCTCCAGTGCCACCACCTTCTCAGGAGCGTGAGCCACGAAGTTCTCGTTGCTGAGCTTTTTGCGCACACCCATCAGGAAGCCTTCAAGGTGCTTGAGCTGTGCCTCTGCCTTCTCTATCTCGGCAGCCACGTCGATGAGGTCGCCCAATGGTACGGCAAACTCGTCGGTGCCTACCATGAAACTGGACGCATCGGCGCTCTTCTCGGCGATGACCTCAATCTTGTCGAGGTTGGCCATCTTCAGCGTTACGTCGTTGTAAGCCTCGAAGTCGTTCTTGCCCACTGCCTGGAGTGAGAGCTGCTCCTTCTGAGCGATGTTCTTCTGATTGCGAACGGTACGGACACCGGCGATAATCTGCTTCACTGCCTCAATGTCGGCTGCCAACTTCTGCTCCTCAGCTGTAGGTGCAGGAATCTCCAGTTTCTCGCGCATGATGCTCTCGCCATCCTTGCGGTCGTAGATGTGCTGCCACAACT
>USOQ01000085.1 GCA_900556395.1 Candidatus Segatella caccae
TTTTGCAAACATTTTGATGCAGAAAATGCAGGAAACCTACTTGAAGACAATAGCGCAAGGCAATAATGATGGCCGATATAAGGCTGTCTGATGGATACCCCATCAACAGCCCTGCCTAAGGGATAATATACAACAAAAGCTGCTGATATGAATCAGCAGCTTTTGTTGTATAAGGAGTGGAGCTGGAGGGATTCGAACCCTCGTCCGCACAAGGAAACCATACGCTTTCTACACGCTTATTCCAGCCTTTGATTTTCGTGACATGGCAAGACCTGGACCACCAACCATGCCCTTATCCTCTAAGACTTCACACTTGCAACGAGGCCTACAAGCGCTATTTCCGATTTACCTGCACCGCTTGATCAACAAGATTCGGAACCACATCCGTTGAGCGATGTCCCGTTCCATCACCTTGTGACGGAATAAAGCTAATCTACTATACTTCGATTAAGCAGCGAGAGCGTAGTTATTTTCGCCAATTAATTGTTTGTTCACTAAGATTTAGGAGGTAGCCAACGAGCCTCCGCGTGCTTACATACCATCTCATCTCGCCGTCAAATCCAGTCAACCCCGAATCTGCTTGCTTCTTTCATGATGGGAAGATACAAACATCCCAATAGCCACTCACTCGTAACTATTGGGATGCAAAGATAGAATGATTATTTGATATCTCCAAATATTTTCTCAATTTTTTATTTTTATCGCCCTACTTTTTAAAAACGACTCATCGTTTAAAGTTTATCGTTTGCGTGAACTTAGTCTTCATCACCTTGCCTCTCTCAGAACCAGGATTCCACTTGGTGCGACTGCCAATGGCTGTTATGGTACGGATGGCTTCCATAGAAAGCACGGTCTTCACCTGAATATCAGCATCTTTCTGTTCAGAAGGACTCAGCTTAGAGAAGGCTGCACCTGAGAGAGGCTGCCCCTGGTATTCCTTCACGGTGATATCCGACAGATTGCCTTCCTCATCAACGATGAATGAAAGCTTCACCTTGGCTGTAGCATGATACTTCTTTGCCACCTCTGGGAACTGGAGCTCTTCAGAGATAGCCTTGATCAAGGCTTTCTTTCCACCAGGATATTCTGCAGTCTGAATATAGGGAGTAATCTTGCCAGCAGCTACAAGCTCGGCAATTTTCTTTTCCATATTGGCAGCCACCACAGTGGTATATGCCACCTTGCCCTCAGGGTCGATGAGATACATAGTAGGGAGCCACTGTATGTTATAAGCCTTGGAGATATTGGTTTCCTTCCACTTCTTGTACTCGCTAAACATGCTCCACTTAATCTCATTCTCTGCGCGGAACGCCTTCAGCTTCTCCTTGTCGGTGTCGAAGGACACGCCGATGAGCTTTACAAGGCTACGATATTTCTTATAGATATTCTTCACCTCAGGAATCTCCTTGCGACAGTCGGGACACCAGGTTGCCCAGAAGTCGAGCACTACCCAACAGCCTGGACGCAACAATGTGCCTTCCTGATGGGTGCTGTAAGAAGACAAAGAAAGAGCAGGCTGGTCGGCTTTGGCTTTCTTGAGTACAAAATCGGGAGCTTGAGTTCCCACTTTGAGCAGACCTTGGGTGTACTTGGCATCAAGGTCGTCGGCACTCTGTGCCGATGCTCCTAAACTGCATACGGCAAGCAGGAGCAATGAAAAGATTGTTTTCTTCATAAGTTGTTTATACATTATTGTAAGTTCAGAAGTTAAAGGAGTTAAAGAAGTTATCGCTCCCTACGGTCGCTGAGGAGTTAAGACAATAGTCTTTTGGGCGTAGTTTTTAAGCAGTAAGACATACGCCTTAACTCCTTAACTTCTTTAACTACTCTAACTTCCGCACATGAAAAACTTCAGTATATGACCTTTATTTCTTCGTAGCCTTCACGAAATAGGTAATGAGGAGGGCATAAGCGATGAGCGAGCAAACCTCAGACAAAGGATTGGTCCACCAGCTGTCAGCAACACTCACCTCGATGCCACCAAACTTGAGCAGCGCACTCACCACACCCATCAAGGCACCTCCGGCAATAAAACCACTGGCAATGAGTGTACCCTTCTCGCCACGCTCCTTGTTTACCTGAGCGTCTTTAGAACGAGAAGTAATCCACCAGTTAATGGCTCCACCTACAACAAGAGGCACATTGAGTTCGAGAGGGATAAACATACCCAAGGCAAAAGCCAAGGCTGGAATCTTGAAATAGGTAAGCACGATGGCCAACAAGGCTCCGATGCCATAAAGCACCCAGGGTGCTCCTACTCCATTCATCAACGGGTCGATAACTGCTGCCATGGCATTGGCTTGAGGTGCAGCCAACGAACCTGAAGCGAAACCATAAGTCTCGTTCAAGAGCATCATCACACCGCCTACAGTAGCTGCACTCACCAAGGTGCCAAGGAACTTCCAACTCTCCTGCTTCTTGGGAGTAGTACCCAGCCAGTAACCTATCTTCAAGTCGGTAATGAACGAACCTGCCACAGAAAGTGCAGTACATACCACACCACCCATGATGAGAGCCGCCAACATACCGCCAGGACCTCTCAAACCGACTGCCACCATTACCACAGAGGCAAAGATGAGCGTCATCAACGTCATGCCCGAGACAGGGTTACTACCCACGATTGCTATGGCATTAGCTGCTACCGTAGTAAAGAGGAATGCGATGACGGCTACCAGCAGAATGGCGATAACGGCAAAGAGCAGATTGCCATCCATCACACCAAACCAGAAGAAAAGGAAGGTGACAAGAATGCAAACCAGCGAACCGACACCGATGATCTTGAATGAGATGTCGCGCTGTGTACGCTTCACCTCCTCATCGACACCACTCTTGCCTTTTAACTCCTTGGCTGCCAAACCTACAGCTCCCTTGATAATACCCCAGCTCTTGATGATACCGATGATACCAGCCATGGCAATGCCACCGATACCGATACTGCGAGCATAGGCACGGAAAATCTCCTCGGGCGACATCGCTCCTACAGTTGAGGTAATGGAAGGATCCCAAGCATTGAGCACCTGGTCGTGGAAAAGCAGACTCATACCAGGAACGATGAGCCACCATACAGCCAATGAGCCAAAACAGATGTAAAGCGCATACTTCAGACCGACGATGTAACCCAAGCCCAATACAGCAGCACCCGTATTCACCTTAAACACGAGTTTTGCTTTGTCGGCAAGGTCACATCCCCAGCCTACCACACGACTTGTAAAATTCTCATTCCACCAGCCGAAGCTTGCCACGATGAAGTCGTACAAACCTCCCACCAGTCCTGCTATGAGCAAAGGCTTGGCCTGGTCGCCTCCCTTGGCTCCGCTCACAAGTACCTGTGTGGTGGCAGTAGCCTCAGGGAAAGGATACTTACCATGCATGTCGCTCACAAAATACTTACGGAAAGGTATAAGGAACAAGATTCCCAAAACGCCTCCGAGAGCAGAAGCTAAGAATATCTTCATAAACGAAGTAGTCATCTCAGGATACTTGGCCTGCAGGATATAGATGGCAGGCAGGGTAAAGATGGCTCCCGCCACCACGGCACCCGAACAGGCTCCAATACTCTGTATGATGACATTCTCACCCAATGCCTTATTACGCTTAGTAGCAGTACTTACTCCTACAGCTATAATAGCGATAGGGATGGCAGCCTCGAACACCTGACCTACCTTCAGTCCAAGATAAGCAGCTGCCGCAGAAAAGACGACAGCCATCACAATACCCCAGGTTACCGACCACACATTGACCTCTGGATAAGCCTTATCGGGGCCCATCAAAGGCTCATACTGTTCGCCGTCCTTCAGTTCACGGAAGGCATTCTCAGGGAGGTTCATTTCTTCTTTCATCGTTTCTATATAATAATATGTGTTACGTATAAAATATGATTAACCAATCATTATTTCTCTATCGTAATAGTATACTCGCTCATGAAGCTGGCACCAGGCTGCAAGCTATTCATGAGATACTTGTCCTTGAACTCGCCGTCATACTCTGCCCAGTCATGAAGACCATACCAAGGTTCGATGCACACAAAGGGAGCATGCTTGCCTGTAGGACTCCAGATACCCACAGCAGGAGTCTTGATGTCGAGAGAGAGATGGGGCTGACCTGCCTCATCGAGAAGAGTAATCTTTTTGAGCTGACTACGATCGAAGATTACGGCATCATCAGCAAAACTATCTTCAGTAAACGACCATACACCATTCTCCGTAGCTACCTTGTGATATCCCTCAACAACGCAACCACCCACATTACCATAGAGGCGCTCAGGCTCGGCATTATCAAACTTCAACTGTCCCTTCAGTTGCTTACCCTTCACAGCACCAGGAACAAGGAAAGCAGGATGACCACCAATCTGGAAGTAGATTTGCTTGTCGTCAGTATTGGCAACATGCCAGATAACATGCAACTTCTTACCCTCCAAGCGATAAGAGATGGCTAAGTTGAAGTGATAAGGATAATCCTTGAGTGTAGCCTCATTGTCGGTCAGTGCAAATGTGATGCGGTCTTCGCTCTTACTGATGAGCTGAAACTCTGTATCACGTGCAAAGCCATGACGCCCCAACTGAAATTCCTTGCCATCCACACGATAGGTATCTTTCCACAAGCCGCAGACGATAGGGAAAAGTATAGGAGAATGGCGATTCCAGTACTGCTCGTCGCCGTCCCAAAGATATTCGTTACCTTGAGCATCCTTAATGCTCTGAAGTTCTGCTCCAAGAGAAGAGATCTCTACTGTGAGCTGGTCATTCTTGATCTGTTCCATTTGTTTTTTGTTGTTTGGTTTTTGAGATGTATTCAAGTTTTAGATGCTTTATCTCTAACATCAGCGCAAAGATACAATTTATTTTCGGAAAAGTAACAACATGAACCATTTCTTTTGTTATTTTTTTCTCTTTTCTCGGATAAAAGATGTACTTTTGCTGGCCGAAAAAGAAATAAGCCTAACACACTCTATAGGAGTAAGGAAAGAGAAGAAAAATAGTAATATTACATTAATAGAAATGAAACAACAACCTACAAGCAACAACACTATAAAAGGTTTTGCTGCAGCAGTCGTTGCTGCTATTTGTTATGGTACAAACCCATTAGGAACGCTGGAACTTTATGCCGATGGCTTCAACTCAGGTACAGTGCTCAGCTACCGGTACGGACTGGCAGTACTCATGTTTGCCATCATCATGCTGGTGCACAGAGAGAGTTTTGCCATCAAATGGGGCCATGCCATTAAATTCGCCCTCTTGGGAACATTTTTCGCCCTTTCATCCATCACCCTTTATGTTAGCTTTATCTACATGGCAGCAGGTATTGCCAGCACGTTACTCTTCGTCTACCCCATCATGACAGCATTGCTGATGACTGCTTTCTTTCACGAGAAAGTGACATGGAGCACGTCAATGGCCATTATTTTGGCTGTGGCAGGTGTAGGTATGCTCTATCAAGGCGATGGCAATGCCAAACTCAGCACAGCTGGTTTCTCTCTTGTCATGGCTTCATCATTGCTTTATGCCATCTACATCATAGCCGTCAACCAATGGCAAACCAATATGTCGAGTCTGAAGTTTACCTTTTGGATTTTGGTATTCTGTTTCATGGCTATTTTAGTGTTTGCATGGCTATCGGGCAATCATTTACAGATGCTTCACACGCCCACACAATGGGCTTGTGCTGTGCAGTTGGCTTTGCTGCCTACAGTACTCTCACTCTTCTTCATGACCATCTCGATCAACCTGATAGGCTCTACCCCTTCTGCCATCATGGGAGTGCTCGAACCTGTTACAGCCGTCTGCATCGGCGTATTAATCTTTGGCGAGGCATTCTCGTTGCGACTGGGTATAGGTATCCTACTGATCTTAGCTGGTGTTGTGCTTATCATACTCAGAAAAAGGCAGTCGTAAAAAAAAAACAAACTTTTATCTACAGCCCAAGGGCTAATAAAGGGGGTGCATCTAAACATCACGTTTAAATGCACCCCCATACAATAATCTAACTACCTAAAAAAAAAAACAAATACTACCTTATATTAACTAAAAACCTAACTTCTTGTATAAATGTTTGCGCTCTCGTTGTTTAGAGAGTAAGAGAAATCGTTCCCTTTAGCTTTTGATTGCAAAATTACAAACAAAGCATACAAGGGTAAATAAGAAATCGTTCATAGAATAATAAAAATGTTCAGAAACAACATATTTACCACTCTATGAACGATTTGCAATATATTCCGAATAAATAATCGGATAAAAAATCCTTTTTCGCCTAAGAATTTGTCACTTCACCAGGCAACATACCATATTCTTCTTTGAAACACTTGGTAAAATAAGAAGGCGATGAGAAACCGACTTCATAAGCCACCTCAGAAATATTCATGCTGTTAGTTTCGAGCAGACGACGGGCCTTGGCAAGACGAGCCTTGCGCAAAAGGTCGACTACCGACGAGCCGGTGATGGCCTTCACCTTACGATAAAGCTGCACACGGCTCAGTCCTATCTCGGCTCCGATATCCTCGACACCAAAATCGCTGTTACCCATGTGCGACTTGATGATGTCGTGCAACTGCTTGACAAAAGCCTTGTCACGGTCGTCCAGTCTGGACACCTCCTCTGTTTCTTTTCCTTCGGCAGCACCCTGTGCAAAGAGCTGACGCAGATGGGCACGCTGGTGCAACAGATTTTCCACACGTGCCAAGAGCACTTTGCTGTGGAAGGGTTTCGTGATGTAAGAGTCAGCTCCCTGCTCATAACCTTCTGCACGATGCTCTTCCAGATTCTTTGCTGTGAGCATGATGACTGGAATGTGCGAGGTGGCGGTATTGGTCTTCAACTGCTGCGTAAACTCCAGTCCATCCATGACTGGCATCATCACATCGCATATCACCAGATCGGGCACTTCCTTGCGGGCTATCTCAAGTCCCTCCCTGCCATCAGATGCCTCGAGCACAAAATAATAGTCCTGCAAGAGGGTTCGCTCATATTGTCGAATGTCGTTATTGTCGTCTATGATCAGTATGGTGGGCTTTTCACCATGCTCGCTGATAATTTGCTGCAATTTGCCGCCATGACGTTCTCCGTCGTCGATATACTGCAGTGTTCCGTCATCGCTGAAAGAAGAGGACTTATCGGCAGCTGCCGGCTGTGGCTCTTCTACAAGACCCTCCTGCTGTCGGGGCAGCAGGACGATAAAGCAAGTGCCTTTTCCTGGTTCACTCTCTACCTTCACCTCACCATGATGCAACTCAACGAACGACTTGACCAAAGCCAGTCCGATGCCCGTTCCACTCGCCGCACCCTTGGCCTGGAAAAAGCGCTCGAACACCTTGGTGAGTTCTTCCTTGTCGATACCTTTACCCGAATCCTGCACCTCGATACGAAGCCGTTCTCCCTCATCCGCCAAAGACACATGAATAAAGCCACCTGCAGGGGTGTACTTCAAGGCATTGCTCAGAAGATTGAAGACAACACGGGCAAGTTTCTCCTTGTCGGCCACAACATCGGCAGAAGAAGAGAAATGTGTGGTATCCAACTGCAACTGTATCTTCTTACGCTGTGCCGTCATAGCAAAGTCGCCCGTCCACTGCTGCAAGGCCTCTTGCAGGTCGAAACGGCTCAAACTCAGTTCCATTTTGCCATTCTGTATCTTACGGAAGTCGAGTATAGAGCCTACCAACTGCTGCAACGACAGCGCATTGCGTTGCACCATCTGCAAGAGTTCACGGCTTCTACCCTTGATGGAACGATCATCAAGCAACAACTCTACGGGGTCGGCGATAAGGGTAAGAGGAGTGCGTAACTCATGACTGATATTGGTAAAGAACACCAATCGCGAATGTGTCAACTCGAGCACCTCCTCGTTAAGTCTCTTCAGTTCATCGTTACTCCGAGCAAGTTGTTCATTAAGACGAGTTTTGAGAAGATAGTTGCGGAACATAAAAATCGCAGCTATGATAATCAGCACAATAAACAAGACCAATCCTAACGTAAAGAGGCGTTGTACGTGATAAGCTGAATTGTACTGCGAAACCTTCCGGTGCAGCATGTCAAGACTGCTGCGCTGCTGCTCGCTGTCCTTCGCCTCCATCAGAATCAGTTCGGCATTATTCCGGGTTACAATCGATGTGGGCAGATAGTTGTCGCGGGCAAATGGCTCATGACGCAAGATCTTCATAGCCAGAGCTATCACCTCGTCGCCCTTGGTAGGATAAAGCATGGAAGCCTCCAACACTCCTTGTCTTACCAACTCAAGTCCGCCATCCTTACCTGCCAAACCGTCTACGCCCACAAAACGACATTTGTCCTGCAAGCCATGCTCACAGGCTACTTTATAGGCACCAGAAGCCATGCGGTCGTTCTGCGCAAACACATAATCGAAGTCCTGTGTCTTGGACAATACTCGTTTCATCACCTCCGAACCGCTCTGCTCCTTCCAGTCGCCCGACTCGGAAGCCACAATCTGCAAATCGGGATAGGCATTCAAAGCATCAACAAAACCGCGATGGCGGTCGATGGCAGGAGAAGAATCTTCAAGACCACGTATCTCTACTATACGTCCCTTTCCATTCAGGCGCTGGGCGATATAATCGCCAACCAATTTACCCAACAGATAGTTGTCACAACCGATAAAAGCAGTATACTTCTTCGATTGCGTCTTACGGTCGACAAGAATCACAGGAATGCCCTTCTGTTGTGCTCTTTCGAGGGCAGGCGAAATGGCATTCACCTGATTGGGAGAAACGATGAGCAGACTGACACCCTGGTCGATAAAGTAATTGATCTGCGACAGCTGACTGGCATTGTCATCATCGGCAGAAGCCAGACGCACCTCTACAGAGTCGTTGAGATACTCGGCAGTCTTCAACTCGCTGTTCAGCTTCTCTCGCCAAGTATCCATAGAGCATTGCGAAACGCCGATAATATACTTCTTGGGCTGGTTGGCACAGGATGCCAACAAAAGAGCACATAATAATAAGAGGTATAAGAAACCTATCCGAGAAGAAACTTTCATTGTCATACTAAACAATTTTCATATAAGACTATAGTTCGATTTTAGTTTCGATTACAAAAATACAAATATTTTTCTAAAACGGCCATAACGTTGTATGTTTTTTTAAAAAGGGCATAGACATCAGTCTTTGTTAGTAAAGACTGAATAGTCATAATTACATCAAAAAAATGGGCAAAAAAAATGAAAGTACTTGCGATGGCTGTTGAAAGTACTTGCGTTTTTGGAGCCTTTAATCCTATCAAAGATATAAAAGACTTTCGGGTCAGCGGATTTTTCCGGTTGGTAACACCATATGTTAGGAATAAAGTGTTGC
>USOQ01000086.1 GCA_900556395.1 Candidatus Segatella caccae
GTTTGGGAAGGTTGGAGACGTCAAGATCTCATCCGTTTTGGCAAATATACCAAGGAATATGATCAAAGAACTCCATTAGAAAAGGAGTCTACCGGGTTTACAACGGTTTTCCCAATACCACAAAGATGTCTGGATTTAAACAAGAAATTAAAACAGAATCCAAGTTATTGATATAGTTGCCATAAGCTTTTCATTCACATGAAATCATTTTAAGGTAATAAGGGGTCAGGATCCTGGGCTGACAAATTATAATAGCTCATAATTTAGTCTGCCCTGCCAAGACTGCCAAGGTGAGCGCACATCATTGCACAGCAAATTGGAACTTTTGATGTTTCAGCACTGCGTAAGCCTTTGTGCAGTCTTGGCTATATTTTTCATTGTTTGATTTGATGCTATCCAAACTCTCTACTACTCATATCCCTTTGCCATTTTTGACACCACTTTTATAAGAGTATAGTCATAGCTTGATCCATCTGCTGGTGGATTGGCATATATGGTCTTCGTAGCCAAAAGTTCGTAATCGTATCCTTTCAGAAATGGTGTTAGCCTGTCCTTACAACCTTACATTATTACATTATTACGTTTTCACTTTTCCACTTTCCTCTTTCGGACTTTCGCAGTCGGAACCGACATCTTTGTCCCTGACGCCAACACGGGGCGCGAATGGTTCGCTTGGATGATGGACAACCTCCCGCTTGACCAGCTCCTCCGGGAGACCGCATCCGCGGTCCTGGCGAAGCGTTGCTGGATTCCTACTGAAGGCTTTCACAAGTTATCCCCTACCCTTTCTTTGCCTTTCAAAGCAAAGCGAGGGGGATTTCGTTGATTTTGCAAGTAAACGGGGAAGCGGGACGAGGGTTGTCACCGCGGTAAAAACGAGCAAAGAAGAGGGCGGACGCATTATTTCCGAAAAAACAGTAAGTAAGTCGGCTTTTTTTTGTAACTTTGCACCCGCAAAACAACAAATGGTCCCTTCGTCTATCGGTTAGGACGAGAGATTTTCATTCTCTAAAGAGCAGTTCGACTCTGCTAGGGACTACAGTAGAATATATAATAATAAAACAGAGATGGCAAATCATAAATCATCAATCAAGAGAATCCGTCAGGACAAAAAGAAGGCTTTGCACAATAAGTATTATGCAAAGACCATGCGTAACGCTGTTCGCAAGTTGCGCAACATGACAGATAAGGAAGAGGCTACAAAGCTTTATCCTACTGTTCAGAAGCTTTTAGACAAGTTGGCTAAGATCAACATTATCCACAACAACAAGGCTGCTAACTTGAAGTCTGGTCTCGCTCAGCACATCGCTAAGTTGGGCTAATTTCAAATTAGGAGAACAAAATACATAAGGCTGCATTCCGCAAGGATTGCAGCCTTTATTGTTTTAATAATATCCCTCAAAAACGCAAGTACTTGCGATGGTCGATGAAAGTACTTGCGTTGCCCATCGCAAGTACTTTCATCAGCCATCGAAGCCCAGTTCATTTTTTCACCCATTTTGCTTCAAAAAAACTGGAGCCCAAGCCACACCTTCACACCACTCTTCTTCACCCCAAATCAGGAAGAGATTATCAGAAAGTGAAGAGCCAAAAAGCACAATACTTTTTAAAGAAACAACCCAATAAGACACAAATCAGAAAATACCAAAAATAAGCATCGCTTTTTGTGGTTTTTTAGCAACCAATCATCCTTATTCTCACTTTTTTTTACTATCTTTGCACGGAAATTATACGAAACAAAGAAATGGCAGAAAATCAAAACAACGCAAATAATTATTCAGCGAGCAACATCCAAGTTCTCGAAGGACTTGAGGCTGTTCGCAAACGTCCTGCGATGTACATCGGCGACATCTCTGAGAAAGGTCTGCATCACTTGGTTAATGAGACTGTAGACAACTCTATCGATGAAGCCATGGCTGGTTACTGTACAGACATTGAGGTAACCATCAACGAGGACAACTCAATCACAGTAGAAGACAACGGACGCGGTATCCCTGTAGACGAGCATAAGAAACTGCACAAGTCTGCCCTCGAGGTCGTGATGACCGTTCTTCACGCGGGTGGTAAGTTCGACAAGGGTTCTTATAAAGTTTCCGGAGGTCTGCATGGTGTAGGTGTTAGTTGCGTGAACGCCCTGTCCACTCACATGATGTCACAAGTATTCCGTGGAGGCAAAATCTACCAGCAGGAATACGAAAAGGGCAAGCCACTCTATCCCGTAAAAGTCATCGGTGACACCGAGAAGCAAGGTACACGCCAGCAATTTTGGCCAGACCCAACCATCTTTACCACAACAGTATACAAGTGGGACATCATCGCAAGCCGTATGCGCGAGTTGGCATTCCTTAATGCCGGCATCAAGATAACGCTGACCGACCTTCGTCCCGACGAAGAAGGTAAGACCAAACAAGCCGTCTTCCACGCTAAAGATGGTTTGAAGGAATTTGTGCGCTACGTAGATCGTCACCGCACTCACCTCTTCGATGACGTCATCTATCTGAAGACCGAGAAGCAAGGCATTCCTATCGAGATTGCCATCATGTATAACACGGATTACACAGAGAACATACATTCGTATGTCAACAATATCAACACCATTGAGGGTGGTACTCACCTCACGGGCTTCCGCATGGCGCTAACTCGCACCCTGAAAGCATACGCTGAGGCAGAGCCAACCATATCAAAACAGATAGAGAAAGCCAAGATAGAGATAGCACCTGAGGACTTCCGCGAAGGTCTTACTGCGGTCATCTCCATCAAGGTAGCAGAGCCACAGTTTGAGGGTCAGACAAAGACCAAGCTTGGTAATAGCGAGGTGCAAGGTGCCGTACAACAGGCTGTTAACGAAGCCCTTGCCGACTATCTGGAAGAACATCCCGACGAGGCAAAGAGAATCTGCGAGAAGGTAGTCTTGGCTGCCACAGCACGTATTGCTGCACGCAAGGCGCGCGAGAGCGTACAGCGCAAGAACTTCATGTCGGGTGGCGGTTTACCTGGTAAGTTGGCTGACTGCTCCATCAAGGACCCTAAGGAGACCGAAATCTTCCTCGTTGAGGGTGATTCGGCAGGTGGTTCTGCCAAGCAGGGTCGCGACCGCTTCCACCAGGCCATCCTTCCTTTACGCGGTAAGATTCTTAACGTAGAGAAGGTACAATGGCACAAGGTTTTCGAGGCTGAATCTGTTATGAACATCATACAGAGTATCGGTGTCCGCTTTGGTGTGGACGGCGAAGACAGCAAGGAAGCCAACACCGACAAGTTGCGCTACGACAAGATTATCATCATGACCGATGCCGACGTCGATGGCTCACACATCGACACACTGATCATGACATTGTTCTATCGCTTCATGCCTAAAGTTATCGAGGAAGGCCATCTCTATATCGCTACTCCTCCTCTTTACAAGTGTTCTTTCAAGAACAAGGTGAGCGAATATTGCTACACAGAACAGCAGCGACAAGCCTTCATCGATAAGTATGGCGAGGGTGTGGAAGACAAGAATATCCACACACAGCGATACAAAGGTTTGGGTGAGATGAACCCCGGCCAGCTCTGGGAGACCACTATGGACCCCAAGACACGACTCCTCAAACAAGTTACCATTGAGAATGCTGCTCACGCAGATGAAATCTTCTCAATGCTGATGGGAGATGATGTAGAGCCACGCCGTGAGTTTATCGAGCAGAACGCAACCTACGCCAATATCGACGCTTAATTAAACCATTTATACCGGGGCGGACTTCTATTTAGAATGTCCGCCCCTTTTATTACTTAAACCCCAAAACCATGAGACAACTTCTTATCTCAACGCTACTCTTAGCCAACAGCTTACCAGGACTTGCACAGAACAAGCTACCATTCAACTTATGGTACACCAAACCTGCTACAGTCTTTGAAGAGTCTTTGCCCATAGGCAACGGCAAGTTGGGAGCCCTCATCTACGGAGGCGCCAACAACGATTCCATTTATCTCAACGACATCACCCTGTGGACAGGAAAACCTGTCGACCGACAGGAAGGAGGCGAAGCTTACAAATGGATTCCTAAGATAAGGGAAGCCCTCTTTAGGGAAGACTACAAGGCAGCCGATTCCCTACAGCTGCATGTACAAGGCCACAACTCAGAGTATTATCAGCCCCTTGCCATCATCAACATCAAGGACCAAAATAGCGGGCAAGCCACACACTACTATCGACAGCTTAGCCTCGACAGCGCTATAGCCACACTACGCTATAGCCGTGGAGGAGTCAGTTATAACAGGGAATACTTTGCATCGCATCCCGACAAGATGATAGCCATTAGGCTCACGGCATCACAGAAACAAGCCATCAACTGTGACATCACACTCTCCTCGCTCATTCCCCATCAGGTAAAGACATCGGGCAACCAGCTCACGCTGACGGGTCATGCCATGGGAGAAGCAGAAAATAGCACCCATTTTTGTTCTATACTGAGCATACGCAATACCGATGGTAGTATCACACCTACCGACTCTACCCTACATCTGCGAGGCGTGAGCGAAGCCATCATCTACTTTGTCAACGAGACCAGCTATAATGGTTTCGACAAGCATCCTGTGACCGAAGGTGCTCATTACATAGAAAAAGTGACAGACAATGCCTGGCATTTGGTCAACTACACCTATCCTGAACTACGCCAACGACACATCAGCGACTACAAGCAGTTCTTCGACCGTACTCATTTCTCTTTGAAAGGAGCCATATACGACAAAAAACGAAATACAGAACAGCAGCTCATCGACTATACGGTAAAAAACGAGCACAACCCTTATCTCGAAATGCTCTACTTCCAATATGGTAGATACCTACTCATCAGTTGCTCACGCACACCAGGGGTTCCTGCCAACCTACAAGGTCTCTGGGCACCTGCCCGCCAGTCACCATGGCGCGGCAACTACACCACCAACATCAATCTGGAAGAGAACTATTGGCCTGCAGAGGTAGCCAATCTTTCTGAACTTACCATGCCGGTAGAAGGACTGGTAAGAGGACTCTCGATAACAGGAAAATACACCGCACAGCATTTTTATGGCATCCATGAAGGCTGGTGCGCAGGCCACAACACCGACGCATGGGCCATGAGCAACCCTGTGGGCACCAAGAAAGAAAGCCCTAAGTGGAGCAACTGGAACATGGGTGGAGCATGGCTCGTACAGACGCTTTGGGAACATTACGACTACACTCGCGACTTGGAATATCTGCGCCAGACAGCCTACCCACTGATGAAAGGCGCTGCCGACTTCATGCTGAAATGGCTAATTGATAATCCTCTGAAACCAGGCGAACTCATCACCGCCCCCTGCACCTCTCCAGAGGCACAGTATATCACAGATAAAGGCTACAAGGGCAGCACCCTGTATGGAGGTACTGCCGATCTGGCTATCATTCACGAACTCTTCAGAAACACCATCAAGGGAGCTAAAGCTCTTAACATCGACCACGCCTATCAGACAACCCTGCAAGATGCCATCAATCGCCTGCACCCCTATCAGATAGGCAAAAGAGGCAATCTGCAAGAGTGGTACTACGACTGGGACGATCTGGATTGGCAACATCGCCACCAGTCTCACCTCTTAGGACTATACCCTTTCAATCATATCTCCCTTGCTAAAACTCCTGAATTGGCTGCAGCTGCTTGCAAGTCATTAGAGATAAAAGGCGACCAATCTACTGGCTGGAGCACTGGATGGCGCATCTGCCTATGGGCACGCCTTCATCGTCCAGACAAGTCATATACCATCCTGCGTAATCTGCTCAACTATGTCAGTCCTACTAACGGAAGCACCAAAAACCATCATTCAGGCGGAACCTACCCCAACCTCTTTGATGCTCATCCACCTTTCCAGATTGATGGCAACTTTGGCGGTACGGCAGGCATCTGTGAAATGCTGATGCAGTGTGATGGCGAAACTATGGAGCTACTCCCATCACTCCCAAAGGAATGGAACAGTGGCGAGATTAATGGCATCAAGGCACGTGGCAACTACACTATAGACCTCAGTTGGAAAAACCTTCGTGTAGCTAAGGCCAAGATAACAAGCCAACAGGCAGGCAACCTCACCTTGTGTTACAACGGAAAGAACGTAAGCCTACATTTCAAGGCTGGAGAAACAAAAACTATCAAATAATATGATTCGCAGAATCACCTGCATGCTATTCACACTCCTATGGGTGCTGAACTCACAAAGCCAAGAGTTCGGCACCCACTGGATAACACACCCCAATCGCAACGATAGTAGCGAGGTGCTGTTTCGGCACACCTACACCACTCTACAGCGTCCTCTGCGGGCTTTTATCACCTTTGCCAGCATAGGACACTGCAAGGTGTATATCAATGAGAGAAATATATCCAGAGAGATTTTCTACGAGAATAAGACTGCACAAGGCATTCTGCTTCACACCTTCGATGTGACGCGTTACCTACGCCCTGACTCCAACACCATAGCCGTATGGTATGCTCCCTGTCCACAGGCACAGGCATACACCCCAACAGCCATCAACAAACAGTTGTCATTAGAGTACTATGGAACAAAGCCAGACAGCACAGCCTTCTATCATCAAGCCGATGACACGTGGACATGCAGCATACTGGAAGGTAGTAGGATTAGCACCGACAGCACAGGTCATGCCATGGAGGTGTTTGACAATCGTTCATATGACCATAGTTGGAAAGCCACAGAACAACCCATGAAAAACGGAGAAAAGCCTATGCGTAGTGGCATGTTGAAAGCAGAACATACCTACACCACGCTTCCCGCTTTTCCCTACAAGGGCAACTTTCTGAAAAACGTACTCTCACCTATTAGCATATACAGCGATTCTTTAGGTACACACTTCGAGTTCGAACGTACATTTCGAGGCTCAGTTCGTATCACCCTACGCGGAGCCAAAAAAGGAGAAAGACTGGAGATTAACGGACTTCTCTATATCTGCAGCGGAGAAATGGACGAACAAGCCTTCCGCCGACTCACTACAAGTCGGCAAAAGTCCATCACAATAAAAGGCGACAGATATTTCGATAAGAGTCAAATACAGAAAGTAGAAGGACTGGAAATCTATTAGTAACCCAATTCTCGGGCTACCTCGCACAACTCATTATACCATGCTTGCCCAAAACGCTGCACAAGAGGACCTTCAAGAAACTTATATACGGGAATATCTAACTCCTCACCTTTCTTTACTGCAGCCTTACAGATTCGCCACTGGTTGTAGTTCAAGCCATACACCCCATTACCAAAGTGCTTGGCACGGATAGGATACAGAGCACAGGATATGGGTTTCATAAACTTCGTCTTACCTTCACGATAAGCGCGCTCCAAGGCACAGAGACAACAGTTCTGGATCGTATGTCCATCCTGCATGTCTTTTAGGTCCTGATAGCAAGTAAACACGCAGTCCTTACCATTGACGATACTTGTCACCAGGTCACCCTCTATATCTGTATAAGCCACACCCTGCTTGTCGATGACAGCCTGAGCCGAAGCCGACAAATCATCCCAAACCACGTCGAGCGCATTCTCTATCTCCATGATTTCGTCAAGGGTGACAGGAGCCCCCGCATCACCTTCTATACAACATTCACCCTTACAGGCATCCAGATCACAACAAAATTTTTCGGTTATAATATTGGGGGAGACCAATATATCGCCCACCTGGAGAATACGCAGTTCGTCTTTATTCATAAATATCTTGTGTCATGTAGTGATTTTAACTTCTTTACCTTCTACCATTGTATAGGCTCTATGCCCTGTTGCTTCAGGTAATCATTGCAACGAGAGAAATGATGATTGCCAAACCATCCACCACGATTGGCCGAAAGAGGTGAAGGATGCACGCTCTGCAGGATGAGATGACGAGAAGAATCGATGAGCGATGCCTTGCTGCGTGCATAACCTCCCCACAGAATGAACACCAAGTGGTCTTTGTCCCTGCTGAGAGCACTGATGGCAGCATCAGTAAATATCTCCCATCCCTTGCGCTGATGGCTCGCTGCCTGATGCGCACGAACGGTGAGAGTTGCATTGAGCAGTAACACACCCTGCTTGGCCCAGCGGGTTAGGTCGCCTGTCGCTGGCATGGGGATGCCAAGATCCATCTGTATTTCCTTGAAGATATTCATCAACGAGGGAGGATAGTTGATACCTTCTGGCACAGAAAAGCTCAATCCCATCGCTTGTCCTGGCTCATGATAGGGGTCTTGTCCGATAATCACCACCTTCACATCGTCAAAGGGACAAAGATTGAAAGCATTGAATATCAAACTTCCTGGGGGATAACAAGGCGTATGCTGATATTCCTCTTTCACAAAGTGGGTCAGCTCGGCAAAGTATGGCTTCTCAAACTCATCTCCTATATGCTGTTTCCAACTATCTTCTATTCTTACATCCATGTTGCTTTGATTAGGTAAAAAAGAAAGGAGTTAAAGGAATGAGGACGATGCTCGTGCTCTCTAAATGAGCTAACACGACATGAGTCCTAACTCCATTAACTCCTCAACTTATTCTATTCTTACAATGATTCTATTAGTCTTGAATCAAGTTTTCGCCAGTCATATCGGCAGGCTGCTCCAATCCCATAATATGAAGGATAGAAGGAGCTACGTCGGCAAGACGACCATCCTTTACGGTAGCTGAGTTGTTGTCAGTAACGTAGATGAATGGAACTGGGTTCAAAGAGTGAGCAGTGTTAGGAGTACCATCCTCGTTGATAGCATGATCTGCATTACCATGGTCAGCGATGATGATAGCCTCGTAATCATTAGCCTTTGCAGTCTCGATAACTTCCTTTACGCAGTTGTCAACAGCATGAACAGCCTTAGCGATTGCATTGTAGATACCAGTATGGCCCACCATATCACCATTAGCGAAGTTTACAACAATGAAGTCATATTCCTGGGTGTTGATAGCACCAACCAACTTATCCTTTACCTCGTAAGCGCTCATCTCTGGCTTCAAGTCGTAGGTAGCAACCTTTGGAGAAGGAACCAAGATACGATCCTCGCCCTCGTATGGAGTCTCACGACCACCATTGAAGAAGAATGTTACGTGAG
>USOQ01000087.1 GCA_900556395.1 Candidatus Segatella caccae
AAGAGAAAGAGAAAGTAGAGCAAATCGTAGTAGAGGAAATGCAGAATGCCTATCAGTTGGACGTACCTTTGGTAGCAGATGCCGGATGGGGAAACAACTGGCTCGAAGCTCATTAATCCCCACCCTGTCTACTCACATCAGAAACAATTTTAGTTCACTCGATTTTAGATTTAGCAAAGTAAGATATGGTACTTATCAAAGTATTATATCTTACTTTTTTCATATAAAAAACGCCCCACAATGAAAGTAATTGCGATGACCATCGAAATAGGCTTCATTCGAAGCCGCTTTCATGTTTCGAGGGATTTCTATTTCAATAGTTAATTCCTTTTGGCCAATTTGGAATTTCAGGATATGTGGTATTTATCATCATGTGTACTTCATGCTTGATACTGCCCCCAATGATTAGAAAAATCTGTCCTTTTATCTTTTCGTAAATCCTGCAAGATGATATGATGAAAAGAATGAGGATAATATGAACACAAGTAACGATACCAAGGGGATAGTATGGTAACAAACGAAAGCAAAATTCCCCCAATGACGACTTCATGATGAAAGAAAGATTGAATAAAAAAAGGACTAAAAGATAATTATTCAAATAAAATGTGTATATTTGCAGTAGACTTTGCTCTACAACCTAAACAGACAATAACAAAATGTTACACACCATTTATTTCATTTACGGACTGTGCGTCATGTTCTATTTCATGATGTCATGGCTCTTCTTCCATAAGGACAAAGAACTACTATCAAGACTCGTGGCAGTCTTGATGCTGGTTATCGGTGTGCAATGTTTGAAGAATCTATATTTTATCAAACCCATAAACGATCCTAACGAGATAAGATGGATGATGACAATAGCTTCCGACGTGGTGGCAATCCTTTTATTCGCCTTTATCCTCATTGAAGCACTATATATGAGCATTTCTTTGGTGGTATGGATGTTCATAAGCTACTATATCTATAAACATGAGTCAGTACTTGACGAACTATCTGACAGTCAATATATTGACATGCAAGATGACACTGCAACCATCACAAAAGACACCCAAATCGGAAAACGCATAGCCATTCTTTTCGAAAAAGAAAAGGTTTATCTGAACCCTAACCTCAAAGTATCAGACATAGCTGCAACCATAGGCACCAATCGCACCTACGTCAGTGCATACTTCAACAAAGAAACTCAATGTACCTTCTACGACTATGTCAACAGATTCCGCATCGAATACGCCTGTAAGCAACTTGACTGTACGGACGACAAAATCGTTCAGATAGCTGAGACTTCTGGATTCAATAGTGCGCAGGCTTTTATCCGTGTTTTCACCAAGATAAAAGGAATATCTCCCAGCAAATATCGTAAAGAGAGAAACAGATGATTCGCAATGTATTTAGAATACGTTGCGAATCGTTTTTTTTACGCATTGCCACCTCTATTTACCTTTTGCAAAGAATAATTTGAGAGATTGTTAACTATCTTTCTTCGTTTATTCCTAAATTTGCAAAATGATGAAAACATAAAAGTCATCTATATTACTAATAATCAATTAATCAATCATCTAACTACAAAGCCTATGAAGAAAATGAAACAAATGGCACTTGCAGTCTTGTTGATGCCACTCTTATTAGCTTGCTCAGGAGGCAGTTCGACCGACACCAACCTGTATGGCTCTCTACCAGAGAAGTATGAAAAGTTTATGCAGGAAAAAGCCGATCTGAAGAAACAGGCCGAGAACATCAAGACAGAAGCCGACAAAAAGGAATTGATCGAGAAATCGGAAAAGATGCAAGCGGAATGGAAAGTAAAGATCGAAGAATGTGCAAAAACTCTCAATGGCAAACCTATCGAGGTAGAGAAATGTGATTTCACAATAACAACTCCCCTCTCATTAGAGTTTACAGACTTCTATAGTAACTCTAACTTGACGCCATCATTCAAGATAAATGGTGAAGCTACAGCCACATCAGACATGAAGACAGGCAATGATTTTGTCCTCCCAAGCGAGAATGTTTACCTCGTAGGGTACAACGCTGAAGGTCAAGAGGTTTACAAGACCCTGGTAGGCAACATTGCGGCTGAAAATGTGGATGGTAAGGCATTTGTAAAAGCTGGCACACCCGTGGAATTTAAAAAGTTAAAATTCAGTAAGTCAGACATCGAAAATGGTTGCAAGGATGCCAAGACCTACAAGTTGGAACTTAAACGCCTCTAATAAATAATCCAAGTTTCGCAAGTTCAGAAGTTAAAGGAGTTATCGCTCCCTACGGTCGCTGAGGAGTAAAGACAATAGACTTTTTGGCGCAGTTTTAAAGTAGCAAGACATACGTCTTAACTTCCTCCTTAACTCCTTTAACTTCCTGGTATGCAAAAGTTCAGTAAATAAAAAATAGTAAATAAAAAATAGAAGATTATGGAAGAACTCATAAAAACCATCAAACAATATAAAGGAATCGCTATAAATGCCAGCGCAGTCCTTATGTTTATATTCTTCGGATTCGGTTCTGTCCTTGACGTGATGGGGAAAGTCCAGATGAACGGATTGAACTTGTTGTTTAAAGGCAGTAGATTAGGTTTTCACTGGTTTTTAGCATTGTTAATATTATTAGTTCCGATACTGATAGTATTAGGCAAATCTGTAAAACTGAAGTTTACTGGCAAGATGAATGAGAACTACTACACCATATGCTTCGTAGTAGGATTCATCCTCTGCGCTGTCTTTGGCTTAACACTGAAAGATCAAGTCACTTTAGCTTGGGGTGGTTGGCTTTATATGGTGACAGCCGCAGTAGGCATCGCTTTATGTAATATCGAAAAATTGGCAAAAAACAAAACGGAATGATAAAATCGAAAAGGCGCTTCTACTATCTTATCGGCTGTGGAAGCACCTTATTCTTTCTGGCTATCGCAGTCTGGATAGGTATATGCCTGCTCCACCGCCCTCCCTATCTCATCCCCGACACAACAAGGTTTGAAACAGGTGATATCTTTTTCAGCGTGGGTGACTCTTGGGAATCGGTAGCAGTAAGAGCACTATCGGGTACCAGATCCCTTGAGGTAGCCGACTCTACCCCATCCCATTGCGGAATAGTCATCAGGAATGACGATGGAGTGAAGTTAGTTCATGCCTCTACTGTAGCCAAAAAGATCGTCATGGAAACAACAGAAGAATATCTACGCAACAACGGCTCATACTGCATCTATACCAGGAAGGCTCCCTGTAGAGTGGACACCCTGGCCATCAGAAAAACCGTAGAGGCGCTGGTATCGAAAGGTGTGCCTTTTGATTTCAAATTCGACCATACCACCCCTGATGCCCTCTACTGTACAGAGATGGTGATAAGCGTATTTGAAGCCAACAAATATTTCTGCTTCTCCAAGCTACGTAAACATAGCTATATATACCCCGACGATCTGTTGGCTCTGATCTCTCGCCGAACAGAAACAAGTAAAAAAACTAAAGCCATTAATGGTAAAAGAAGATGACAAAACTCGTTGTCATCATACATGATAACAGAAAAAGCAAGTAGGGTGTATCATCGTTTTGACACACCCTACTTGGAAATTATCTTCCCAACAATATCTTCTTGATGTCATTGAGCTTGTTTAATGCCTCTACCGGAGTAAGATTGTTGACATCCAGACCGAGAATCTCATCACGTATCTGCGTCAGTACAGGATCATCGAGCTGGAAGAAACTGAGCTGCATACCATCCTTCTGATTATCCAGATGCTTTACATTAGGCTTACCTGCACCCCCTACTCCCGCATTGTCATCCTCCAACTGCTTCAAGATGACGTTGGCACGACTCACGATGCTACGAGGCATACCCGCTATCTCAGCTACATGAATACCAAAAGAGTGCTCGCTGCCACCAGGTTCCAACTTGCGCAAGAAGATGACTTTTCCGCTCACCTCCTTCACACTCACATTGAAGTTCTTGATACGAGGAAAGTTCTTCTCCATCTCATTGAGTTCATGATAGTGCGTGGCAAAGAGCGTGCGAGCTTGTGCCTTCTTATGCTCATGCAGATACTCCACTATCGCCCATGCTATGGAAATACCATCGTAGGTAGAGGTACCACGCCCCAACTCATCGAAGAGCACTAATGAGCGAGGTGAAACATTATTCAAGATGTTAGCAGCCTCCGTCATCTCTACCATGAAAGTAGACTCTCCCAAGGAAATATTATCGCTGGCTCCTACACGAGTGAATATTTTATCCACTAAGCCCACTCTCGCGCGCTCTGCGGGCACGAAGCATCCCACCTGGGCCAAGAGTACTATTAAGGCTGTTTGGCGCAACAGAGCTGATTTACCCGCCATATTAGGACCCGTAATCATCATTATCTGCTGCTTCTCTGTATCAAGCAACACATCATTGGGCACATATCTCTCCCCTAAAGGCAACTGAGTCTCAATGACAGGATGACGTCCCTGCTTGATGTCGAGCACCTGCGAGTCGTCTATTACAGGTCGCACATAACGATTCTCGTCCGATGCCTTGGCAAACGACAGCAGACAGTCCATTCGGGCTATCAGGTTGGCATTGATTTGTATCTGCGGAATATATTCCTGCATGGCGACAATCAACTCATTGAAGAGCTGGGTCTCCAAGATCAGTATTTTCTCATCCGCTCCCAGTATCTTCTCCTCATATTCTTTCAGTTCCTGGGTGATGTATCGCTCAGCCTGAGCCAATGTTTGCTTACGAATCCACTCTTCAGGCACCTTGTCTTTGAAGGTATTACGAACCTCGAGATAATAGCCAAAGACGTTGTTATAGCCCACCTTCAGACTGCTGATACCCGTCTTCTCTATCTCTCGCTCCTGTATCTTGAGCAGATAGTCCTTTCCATGTCGGCTGATAGCACGCAGGTCGTCCAGTTCAGCATGATAGCCGTCAGCTATGACGTCACCCTTATTGACCTGCTGAGGAGGATCGGGCTGTATCTCCTTGGCGATGCGATCTTTCAGAGTATCACAGAGATTCAACTGCTCTCCCACTCGTCTCAAAGCATCGTTCTTGGCATGTTCGCAAGCTGTCTTAATAGGTCGTATAGCCTCAAGTGCATGCTGCAACTGCACAACTTCACGTGGAGAAACTCTACCTACAGCCACCTTGGATATAATACGCTCTAAGTCGCCTATGCGATGCAGCTGATCATCAAGAAGCCATCTAAATTCAGGCTCCTTGAAGAAATATTCCACGATGTCGAGTCGCTCATTGATAGGGCGCACGTCCTTCAATGGGAAAACAAGCCATCTGCGAAGCATACGCCCACCCATCGCCGTCACTGTACGGTCGACAACATTCAAGAGTGAAGAGCCATCCTCCTGCATCGGAGCTACAAGTTCCAAACTACGTATGGTGAAGCGGTCCATGCGCACGAACTTGTCTTCCTCGATGCGTGACAGAGCCGTGATATGATTGATTTGCGTATGCTGAGTTATCTCGAGATACTGCATGATGGCACCACTTGCGATGACACCATTCTTGAGATGCTCCACACCAAAACCCTTCAACGACTTGGTCTTGAAATGCCCCAACAGTTTCTGGCGAGCTGTCTGTTCTGTAAACACCCAGTCATCCAGTTCGAAAGTACAGTATTTGGTACCGAAAGCCTGCTCGAATCGCGTCTTCATAGCGCGGTCATAAAGCACCTCTTTAGGTTGGAAGTTGGCCATCAGCTTCTCCACATAGTCGGGGGTTCCCTCTCCTGTCAGGAATTCACCTGTAGAGATATCAAGGAAAGCCACACCACAAGCAGCCTTTCCGAAATGCACTGCTGCAAGGAAGTTGTTCTCCTTGTAGTTCAACACATTATCGCCCATGGCGACACCAGGCGTAACCAGTTCGGTAATGCCTCGCTTCACCATCTTATCCATCTGGCTCAACCCTTTCTTACCCTTTATCTCCTGACGCTTCTTCTTAGGGTCTTCCAGCTGGTCGCACACAGCCACACGCTTACCTGCCCTAATCAACTTAGGCAGATATGTGTCGAGAGCATGATGCGGAAAGCCAGCCATCTCAGCACCACCTGCCGACCCACCATTGTTACGTCGTGTCAGCGTGATGCCAAGCACCCTGGAAGCCTCTATAGCATCCTCGCAATAAGTTTCGTAGAAGTCGCCACATCTAAAGAGCAACAGGGCTTCGGGATGCTTGGCTTTCATCTCGAAGAACTGTCTCATCATGGGCGTAAGACCTTTATCGTTGTTTGCCATTGTTCTATACTTTGATTTGGTACTGAAAACGGCAGTAAAAAGACATTTCCTGCCATATCATCAGAATTGCAAAAATATGAAAAAAGAAGGAGATAACAAAATGAATCAACTTTAATTTAATGTTTTTTTTATGGAAAATAAGTTCTATATGAACGTTTTCAATAATAATTACGTACTTTTGTATCGAAAAGTTGAGTTACGAAAGAAGACCAACAGAAAAGCAAATATGACAAAACGACAAACATACATCATAGCTTTAGCCATCACTTGCTGCATACTTGTGGCAATAGGCATGACTTTACACTTTGGCAGAAAAGCCTCTACACCACCCACCCCCACTCCTAAACCCAATATCGTGGTAAAGGAAAAACCACAGCCCAAAGACACAGTGAAGAAGGCCAAACCCATCGTCAAGAAAATAGACTATACCATCAGTGGTATACTCACCGATGAAGAAGGAAACGGAGTTGCCGACGTCATCGTGAGCGATGGCTACACCTGTGTGAAAACCGATTCTACAGGCAGATACAAGATGAAGCGAGACAGTCTGGCACGGTTTATATACTATTCTGTTCCTGCCGACTGCGAGGTTCCTACCCATTCAGAAACCGATCGCACAGCCTGCTTCTATCAGGTTGTCAAACCCAAGAAGAAAACATACGACTTTACCCTTACCCGCCTACCCTATGGCAAGGAACAAGAATACAAGATGATCGTCATCGGAGACCCGCAAGTAACCAATGCTATCAGCCCCTACTACACCTCTCCCGACGATAACCCCATCAAGAAGAGTGACGTAGAGAGATTCACCACGCAGACGATGCGAGACATCCGACAAACCATCAGAGACCTCAAACCAGGCACTCCCGTCTATGGTCTGAGTATGGGAGATGATGTGCAGTACTATGGCGGTTATAACGAGCAGTTGGAGCGTCAGATACGCGAGGCATTAGGCTCGTCAGAGATGCGCCTCTTCTCTGTCATCGGCAACCACGACCAGGATGGAAAGGCACTCTACAAACGTAAATGGGAAGAGAACTTCGGTCCTACCGACTTCTCCTTCGACCGTGGCGATGAGCATTATGTGTGTATCAACAACTGCTTCTTCACCAAGGGGAAAGCCTATTATTCGCCAGGCGAACTGCATGCCTCACAGATGCGGTGGCTCCGACAAGACCTCGCACTCACTCCCAAAAACAAGAAGGTGATACTCTGTTATCACATCCCTTTCACATTTGGCAACTCCCCCTATGGTAAAGCCAAACCCGTGGGTATAGAGAGCGAGAAAGGTCATTTCACATCCTCTCGCCTGTCGAGCTTACTCAGCCTTTTAGAGCAATTCGAAGGAGGCTACGAACTCTTTTGTGGGCACACCCATTTTGCTTGCAATCATGAGATAGAATATGAGGGACGCCATGTCATGGAGCATTGCCATGCTGCCGCCTGCGGAAACATCTGGCAGTCGAACGTCAACATCTGTGGCACCCCCAACGGCTACTACGTATATACCTTCAAGGGTACTCAGCTTACCGACTGCTACTACAAAGGTACTTTCTGGAATGCAAAGAAGCAGATGACTATCTTCCGGGCTGAAACTAATTTCAACCAAGAGTCATACGCCGACGACTGGGACTTGCCTGAAAAAAAGAATGTATTGATAGCCAATGTCTTCAATGCCGATAGCCGTTGGAAAATAATAGCCATAGAGGATGGCAAATCATCCCCTATGCAGCGCATCAGCAGTAAGGGCCAAGACGCCTTTGCCACGGGCTATCATCACAAGTATAGCCAGTCGGTGTCCTACTGGTTCGTCAGCAAGCAGAATGGTTACCTCATCATGAACCACCTGTACTATTATGAGCCCAAGAATCCCGATGCCCATATCACCATCAAGGCGATCGACCCTTATGGACACACCTATACGGCCAGCAGTTCTGACATCATCACCGAACCCTTTGCCAACTTCGCACACTACTACAAGAGCGAATACAAAGAAGTTAAGAAGCAGAAGGAACAGATGCACAAAGATTCGCTCGAAACAAAGAAAGAAGACCATGCCAATGCAATACAGTAATCTTATCGCTTTGACTTAAAAGAACTTACATTTAACATCATTTGCACAGAATAATTTGGAACTTATCCAAAAAAGTTATATATTTGCCACATCTATCTATCACTATCATGATGAATAGTGAAAGTAATTAACCCTAAAAAATAACCTTTTAAAAAATGAAGCATTATGAAAAAGTATGTATGTGATGTATGTGGATGGGTTTACGACCCTGAAGTAGGCGATCCTGAAGGCGGTATTGCACCAGGAACTGCCTTCGAAGACATTCCCGATGACTGGGTATGCCCTCTCTGTGGAGTTGGTAAAGACGAATTTAGTCCAGTAGACTAATCGAAGCTACCAGCCGCTATATTCATTTAACTTTTTATTCTATTAGGAGGAACTATCATGACAAAAACAAGACAAGTGTATCGTTGCCCCATCTGTGGCAACGTAGTAGAAGTATTGCACGCAGGAGCCGTTCTGAGTTGCTGCGGACAACCCATGCTGTTGATGGAAGAGAACGCCACCGACGGAGCCTATGAAAAGCATGTGCCTGTCATAGAGCCTATAGAAGGTGGTTATCGAGTAAAGGTGGGAAGCGTAGAACATCCCATGATGCCCGAGCACTATATCGAGTGGATAGAGTTG
>USOQ01000088.1 GCA_900556395.1 Candidatus Segatella caccae
GAAGTTATCACTCCCTTCGGTCGTTAGAAGTTATAGCCAATAGCCTTTTGGGTTGTATATTTAGCTATAACGAACTGGAGTTAGTTTCTCTCCAAAATCTTATTCAGCAGGAAGGTGGCGTTCTGATTGCGTGCCACTCCTGGCTGTATCTTATAGGTATAGGTGACATCGGTACCGAGGTCTATCTCAAAGCAATAGTTGTGGAAACGATCGGGACAACTTTCTGCCATACGGGACAACTCCAGATCGTGGGTGGCTATAACTCCCGTAACGGGCATGCGTGAGATGGCCTCTAAGAAGAGTCGGGAGCCATTGAGCTTGTCCAAGGAATTGGTGCCTTTCAGTATCTCATCGAGGATGATGAGGGTGCGAAGGTTGCCACGTTTGCAGAACTGCATGAGTTGCTCAAGACGCAAAAGTTCGGCATTGAAATAGGAAATGCCATGAGTAAGGTCGTCGGTGGTGCGCATGCTGGAGAAGAGTTGGAAACGTGACACCTTGAGAGAACTGGCAAAGACGGGCATACCCGACATAGCAAGAATGTAGTTGACGCCAAGCGAACGGAGGAAGGTGCTCTTGCCTGCCATATTGGCTCCTGTTATGATGTAATAGTTGTCGTCCTGGATAGAGAAATCGTTCTTCACGGCCTTGGCACCTAAGAAGGGATGATAAAGATTACGTGCCTCGAAGAGTACAGAAGAGCCATCGACGATTTCTGCATCCGTCGCCTCAGGATGGTTGTATCTGAAATCTGCCATCGAAACGGCTGCATCCAACTCGCTCACGATGTCCATCCACTCCTCCATCTTTACGACATAGGTGTTCTTCCATTTCAGGAAGCTGCGAACCAAGAAGAAATCGCTCAGCATGAAGGCATCGGTGAAGAAGAGACCGAGGAAATTGCCACGACGATCGTATCCCTTGAGGATTTTCTCGAGTTGAAGAAAGGATGGAAGCGCCTCCGAAAGCGTCGACTGCATTTGCTGCCCCAACTCGCTACGGAAATGGCGGCGAGCGATAAGTTGGAGTATCTGCGAGTAAGCCACCAGTTGGTCGCGAAGCTTACCGCCATGGCTGTCAATTTTGTCCAAGGTCTGCTTGCAAACAAAGAACACCACCATGTACTGAATCATCACCCACCAAAGGGGGACGTTCACAGAAACCACGCCAAAGACAGAAAGCAACACCGAGGAACATACACCGATGATGAATGCCCAACCGAGAAGGAGTGAAGCCATAGAACCATACCACGCAGGCACAGCCATTGCCGAAACCTTCTGGATGGCTTCTGCCACTGCAGAGGAATCTATCTTGCGATAGCCTACTACCCTTCTGACAGGCTCTGCAGACATATCAACATGAAGACGGTGAGAGTTGTCGGGCTCTGGTGCATCAAGCACCTGTTTTTTGTTCTTCTCGCCCAAAGCCAGGAACTCCATTCGCCAGAGTTCGCCCTGCTGCTCATCGCCTGCAAGTTCTTTTTGCAAGGCTACCCGTCTGGCTATCTCCTCTGCCTTCAAAGGAGTCTGAAGAGAAAGATTTCCTGCCAAGGCGTCAGAGCCACCCGTGGTAATCGTGCGGCAGATGCGATGGAAGAGAGAATCCCTGCCAAAGACATCGAGATCGAAGGAATAAGGATGCTGCGGATTCTGGTACTGCTTGCCCATCTCGAAGGACGAGAAATCGCCCTCTAAGGCTCTGATCTCGTTCTGATATACAGCGAGGAGCGCAGAGAGATGGGCTATCTTCTCCTTGTTCTTATCATCCAAACGACGAATATTGAAATAGGCGATGAGAGCCAACACGGCTCCCAACAGCCAATGACTACTCCCCTCGTCCATGACAATATAACATACCACGAAAGTAAGGATGGCTCCGAACGAGAGCAACTCGCCCGTAATGAAACCATTATTCTTGCGCTTCAAGGTTGCCACCTCGGAAGCATACTTATCCACCTGCTGTTGATAACTTGTCTTTAAATCCATTTCTGCTTATATCATCTATTTTGTAGGAATGAGTACAGCTCCCTCCTGTTTTTTACCATCCATCAATATGCGCAGCGGATGCTCAAAGCGCACATGACGAACATACTGTGTCTCCTCGACCGCTGGCATCGCATCGAGCACAGACTTGTCGACGAAGCCGCCATCGGCGACATTGGTATCTACCGTAAAGTAGCCGACACCAAAGGAGGTGAGGTTCTGGAAGAAGTGGGTGCCTTGGCTGGGGTCGATGTTATAGTTTTTCAGCGCCACCTCTACGATGACACGAGCGGCACTGATGTGAGGCCACTTCACAGGGACACCGAGATAGTGGTCGCTGGAACCCCAACGGCCTGGACCTATCAGGACATAGTTCTTACCCTCGGAGAGGAACTTGCGATTAATGCGCTCTATGTCGTCGGCTACATAATAGTTGTTCATCGCTGAGAAATGGTCGTCGTACTTGACATACACCACATCTACTACATCCTCGCTGATGCCATGACCAAGTGAATTGTGCGAGCGCAACAGGCAGTCGCTGTCGGGAATGGCGGCAACGTCTTCGTCGAGCATTTCCTTGGCATCCACAATGGGACGTATCTGGAGAAGATAGAACTCGCAGGTGCGGTCGGCATGGATATTGCAAGCAAACTCGATCTCGACGGGACGGCGCATGGCTCCGGAACCATACTGCATGGACATCTGAAGAATCTCGGGAAGGGGAACTACACCATGTTGCAGCACACTGGCAAAGGTAATCAACTTGCGCCCCTCTTCGTACACGCCGTCGTTGATGACTTGGTCGTAGGGGTCGAAGGTTGAGGCGATGAAGTTGAGCGAATGGTCATCGACAGCATCTTTGACTCTGAGCTTCTGTATGTTAAAGCCATCATCTACCTTGAAGTCTTCACCCACATGTTGCATATCGAGGGCATAAAACTGGGTCTGTGTCTCACGCAGGGCCTTGTCGACCTCGGAAGTCTGCAACACCTGGTTGGGATGATAAGGACATACCCGAAGGGTTTGCCCACCATCCACAATGTATTTGCCCAGTCCGAGAGCCAGACTGGCAATACCTTCTTCTGCCGTTTCGTCACCTATGGGATAATAGTTGAGCGAACGGAGCACGCCACTCATCGTGGGATAGAAACGGGTGCCATAGTCATTACCCACCACTTGCTGCAGGATGACTGCCATCTTCTCTTGATCGATGACATTGCTCGTAGCAGTCATATAAGCCTTGGAATCGCGATAGAACACCGAGGCATAAACACCCTTGATGGCACACGCCAACATCTGAAGCATCTGATACTTGTCCTCAAGATAAGGTATCATATAGGTGGAATAGATTCCTGCAAAGGGCTGATAGTGGGCATCTTCGAGAAGCGAGCTGGAACGGATGGCTATAGGGCTCTTCGTCGCCTCGAAAAAGGTAAAGAAGTCGGCTACTAATCGGTCGGGCAACTGGGCGCGAAGGAAATGTTTCAAGATGTCTTCATCACTCGCATCACTCAGGGCGATGGGATAGAGATTATTGGTCTCCATGAACTCATCGAAGACATCGGTGCAGAGTACGACGGTCTTGGGAATCTGAACCGTGACATTCTCATACTGATTGAACTCGGGATGACGCTTGATGACATGGTCAAGAAAGGCTAAGCCTCTACCCTTGCCACCCAATGAGCCCTCACCTATACGGGCGAAGTGGGCATACTGGTCGAACTTCATACGGTCGAAGACAGCTACGACACCGATATTCTTCATGTGACGATACTGCACGATGGCATCGAAGATGATCTGTCGGTGAGCATCCACATCCTGCAATTTCTGCCAGGTGACATGACGCAGGAAAGCCGACACTGGGAAAATGGCACGGGCACAGAGCCAACGGCTCATGTGATTGCGACTGATGTGATAGAGCATTGAGTCGTTGGGAATCTTGAAGATATTGTCCTGTAACTCCTTCAGACTGTGGATGCGCATAATCTCCTCGTGGGTCTTGGGATCACGGAAGATAAAGTCGCCAAAGCCCATGTGTTCCTCCATCAAGCGACGAAGGTCTACACTCATCTTCTTGGAGTTCTTATCTACAAAGCGAAAGCCCTCGGCTTCGGCCTTGGCCCGGTTGTCGCTCTCGGAACTCTCAAGGATAAGAGGCACGAAAGGATCGTGCTGGCGGATGTAACGGAATAGTTGCAAGCCAGCATCGGGACATTTCTCACGACCAAAGGTGTCGGTACGATGCTTCGGTTTGAGAGAGGGGTCGACATCGTTGCCAAAGGCCTTGGCAGCACTCTTCAAAGGGAAACGGGCATCGCTGATGACCCCAAGGGTGTTGTTGGAATATTTGTCATAGAGCTTCTGTGCTTCTTCGTAGGTGCGGGCCAGAACTACCTTGGGACGGCCACGCATACGCATAGTGGCTGCATGCCGGTTTAATGCTTCCTTGGAGAAATTTTTGCTCTGCTCCAAGATGTAATTGTAGAGATTGGGAAGGATGGAGCTATAGAAACGGATGGAATCTTCGACAAGGAGGATCATCTGAACTCCGGCTTCCTCTATGTCGTGCTCAAGATTCATCTTGTCTTCTATCAATTTGATGATGGAAAGTATCAGGTTGGTATTGCCCAACCAACAAAATACATAATCGAAAATGCTCAGGTCTTCATTCTCCATACGCTTCGTGATGCCATGAGAGAAGGGGGTGAGTACGACGCAATGGATGTTGGGGAACTGGCCCTTTACATCGCGAGCGACATCGAAAGCGTCGTTGTCGGCATTACCTGGCATACAGATAACAAGATCTACTACGGTAGAACGAAGGACTGAAGTGGCTTCTTCGGTGGTAGAAACCTGGGTAAAGGTGGGAGGATAACGAAGACCAAGCTCCATATACTCGTTGTAGATCTTCTCTTCGATGCGGCCATCGTCCTCCAGCATGAAGGCATCATAGGGATTGGCTACTATCAACACATTGTAGATACGACGCATCATCAGATTGACGAACGACACATCTTTCAAATAAAACTTATTCCATTCTTGTGGTATATTATTCTCCATTGACATTTGCTTTACTTATGCAAAGATACTGTTTTTCTCTTATTTTCTTGCAATTTTCAACATTATTTATTACTTTTGCAGCAAGTAAGTTTCTTAAAACCTCCTGAATATGAAGAGAATAACCTTTAAAAAAGTTCTTACAACAGGGCTCGCCCTACTCTGTCTTATTACAGGGATGGCACAGAAAAAACAACATGGAAAGGCTTCCTACTACTCGAAAAGAGCTACTGGAGCAAGAACTGCAAGTGGGCAAAGGCTGCATCACGATAGCTTGACGTGCGCTCATAAATTCTACCCTTTTGGAACGCACCTAAAAGTTACAAATCTGAGTAATAATAAAAGCGTTATCGTAAAAGTTATCGATAGAGGACCATACAGAAGGGGAAGAATCATTGACCTCTCATGGGCTGCGGCTAAGGAAATCGATATGTTGGCACAAGGGGTGGCTTCGGTTAAAATAGAACTGGCGGAAAGACCTATTCCTTTCAGACCGGAGGAAGAAAAAATTCCACAAATCGACTTTGAGGTGGCAGAATCTGATTATGTATTGCAACCCAACTGGAACTCACATAACAAAAAGAAGAATGCGACTGCTGAACTGGCATCATCGCTGAAAGAGGGACATAGAGACAAGCTAAAAGAAGGTAATGGCGCAAAACTGAAAGAAAACGCATCAAAGCTAAAAGAGGAAGCTGATAAAGCTCATAGAAAAGAAAAGAAAACGGAAATGGAATCGAAAAACATGGAATCAAGAAAGAAACACGAACATAAATTGCATAAAAATAAATAATCCACATTTCGCAAGTGAGGGAATTGATCGAAGTTAAACTGGTTATCACTCCCTACGGTCGGTCAAGAAGTTAAGAGCAAATGGCCTTTTGTCGTATGACGTGGTACATTTGTCCCTTAACTCCCCACAAACATCCCAACATGCAAAAGCTCAGTAAACAAGCGTAGAGTAGAAACTAAAATCGTTATACCACACGAACTAAAAGGGCTGAATTCACTTCATAATAATGAGTGAATCCTGCCCTATTTTTTGGGTATGCTCAAAAAAAATTTTAGCAGACTGCAATATTATAATATATATGCAGAAGTATGAATAACCCCCGAAAGTAATAGAATACTTCTGGGGGTAAAGTTTAGGCAACCTCATGAATATTGAAGAGGAACCTAAGGATACAATCTTATACAAATATAATTGAAGTTATTTCCGAGTTGGAATATTAAACTCATTCACTTTGGAAATACATTTTCCTTCATGAATCACGGATACACAGAAATGGGCCATACCATTCTTCAAACGATTGTCTGCCTTCACCATTGCTGTGTAACGTATGCCACGACCTGGTGCTATCTTCTCTACATGAATGCTGGGGGAAATAAATATGTGCTTGTTTCCGGTGGTTTCTACAACTGTGGGGACTACATCATAAACAGGATGATTACCACGATTCATAATCTCAAAGATAACCTTGCAAGTTTCATTTCTATTCAATGTGTTGTCCTCATTGGCATCGACAAAACGAGCATTGATGATTTCCAAAGTGGGAGAATAGGACCAGTTGCTACCTAATTGCTCCATCTTAGAACTTGGCATCACCTGGGTAGATGGTTGAGCACTGTAGTCGCCTAAATAGTCTTTTCCATTAAAATCATAAAGTCGATCGTCACCACTGTTGGTGGAATCAAAGATGTTGGAATCATTGACAGGGTCGGGATAAACGTTATCTGAATGGTCCATGTTACCTTGTTGGGATGAAGCTACTCCACGCATATCATAACTGCTATTGCTTCGTTGCTCTGCACGTCGCTCTGCACGCATCGCCTTATCTCGTTGATACTGATCATACTCATGCTGCTGACGTTGATCTGCCTGACTCCCTACAATCGCACCTACAGCTGCTCCTCCAGCCATACCGATTATCGTGCCCATATCGGAGCCTCGTGGACCTCCGCTCAAACCGCCAATAGCAGAACCTAATATTGAACCGATTGAACCGCCCATATATGCACCACTACCTGTATATGTGTCACAGCTAATAAATAACATAACTGTACAAACTATCAATGCGATAAACTTTTTCATAATCATCACTTTTAATATACAATGCAAAGGTAAATATTTTATAAGAAAAATGCAAACAAAGTTTCCCTAAAAAGAAATAGGGAATTCCCTAAAGCCTCAGAAAACAGGACACTAAACAAATATCCGAAAAGAGATTTCATAAAACAGGATATTTAGATCCAACAAAATAGGTACTTAAAATATAGTTTAAAGTATTAAACCACTAATCAAAAAAAGAAAATAATAAGGATAAACTAAATCTTAAAAACAAAAAAAAGAATATAAAAGAGACAGGAGAAGAAAGTATAAAAGAACGATAAAAATAAAGTGGAAAAGAAAATATTAAAAAGATGGCAAAAAACCGTGTCGAGGTAAAATAAGTAATAAAAGCAAAGACGTAACCAGTTTAGTTTACACTACCACCACTAACAAACAAACTACAGTTTAGACTACCAACAAACTAATGATTACACTAAATACAAACACAATTTGCACCAACTTCAAATTAAACAAAAAAAAAGCGCTTTCATAAATATGAAAGCGCTTTATATTTGAGAGTTGATTATTCAGCCTTAGGAGCTTCCTCTGCTGTTGTTGTCTCTGCAGCAACTTCTGCCTGAGGAGCATCTTCTGCCTTTGCCTTACGGCCTGCACGACGAGTCTTCTTAGCAGCAGCCTTAGGAGTCTTAGCCATGTTCTCATCGAAGTCAACAAGTTCGATGAATGCAATCTCAGCAGCATCACCCTGACGTGTACCCAACTTGATAATACGTGTGTAACCACCTGGACGATTGCCTACCTTCTCTGCTACCTCACCGAAGAGAGCCTTAACAGCATACTTGTTCTGAAGATAACGGAATACTACACGACGTGAAGTTGTTGTATCATTCTTTGAACGAGTAATCAGTGGCTCAACATACTTCTTAAGAGCCTTAGCCTTTGCAAGAGTCGTAGTGATTCTTTTGTGCCCGCTCATGATAAGTGATGTAGCCATGTTAGCCAACATCGCATTACGATGAGAAGCAGTACGACCTAAATGGTTGAATTTCTTATTATGTCTCATTTTTGTTTTTAAATTTTTGGACAGGAGCTATTAAGCATCCTTGTCTAATTTATACTTTGAAATATCAGTTCCAAAAGAAAGATTCAGACTCTCGAGCAAATCATCAAGCTCTGAAAGCGATTTCTTACCAAAGTTGCGGAACTTCAAGAGGTCAGTCTTATTGTACTGTACCAAGTCACCTAATGTCTCAACATCTGCTGCCTTCAAGCAGTTAAGTGCACGAACACTAAGATTCATGTCTACGAGGCGAGTCTTAAGCAACTGGCGCATGTGAAGTACTTCCTCATCAAACTCCTGATTGCCTTCTTGATCGGGACTTTCAAGAGTAATCTTCTCATCTGAGAAGAGCATGAAATGATAAATCAGAATCTTCGCAGCCTCCTTAAGAGCATCCTTTGGACTAATGGAACCATCTGTTGTAACTTCAAGTACAAGTTTGTCATAGTCGGTCTTTTGCTCAACACGATATGGCTCTACTGAATACTTTACGTTACGAATTGGGGTGTAGATGGAATCGATTGGAAGAACGTTTACGTCAGTGCAGAATTCTCGATTCTCATCAGCAGGGACGTAACCACGGCCCTTGTTAATTGTCAAATCTATCTGCATCGAAGCTTTGGCATCTAAATGACAAATCACCAAATCAGGGTTTAACACTTCAAATCCAGTCAGATACT
>USOQ01000089.1 GCA_900556395.1 Candidatus Segatella caccae
TGAAGTGGGTATAAGATGGAAAGAATAAGCCCTTATCCGAGGAGGTCTCACGGACGCATGGGTGAAGATGAATCATTCGATGTACAATGACGGAGTAAAGCTTGCCGTGAGAAGTCAGCAGAGGTCATAGTACCCAAGGCACGTGTGCTTATAGGGAAGGACTGAATCGTGCAGTGCAATAGTAAATGAATGTTACCTTGTGAGACACCTCGTCAGATGTCCGAAAGGAACTCTCTATCCAAGACGATAGGACGGAATCCGACAATAGGATAGAAGTGACGCTACTCATAGGGATAGCTGAAAACAACTTGCCACACATCGCAAGATGAGAAAGCACGAAACCGCCGTATGCGGAACCGCACGTACGGTGGTGTGGGAGGTCGGTAAATGTGAAAATAGGAGGTAAATGCCTTTTATGATTAGCATTTACCTCCTACCCGATTACGCTCGACATGAGCATTATCTAACGGGTGAGCCCCGAATCCGGACCTACCTTATTGGGGTAGAAAAGTTTTACCAGACTGACATAATTAAAAATAGCTCTTAATCTCCTTTAAAAAGACTTTTAGTTTCATAGTTTGTGTCAATAAGGTGGTACTGCTATATCAGTTAAGTGAAACTCCAGTACCAGCTGGGTGAAACTCCAGTACCACTTTGCTGATACAGAAAACGGTACTGGGTGTCTTGTTTTGTCCAATGATATAGCTTGTCGGATTCAACTATATTTTCTAAAATCAACCTTCAAGGTTTTATATCCGTAACAGAAGTTTCGCATGTACGGAAGTTAAATACTATATGTATCTATTCGGAATTAAATCATGGATTATATAATGTTGTTGTGTCTTTAACGATATGGCTTTTGTATAAAATAACCCCATCCATCTCTCCACCTGTTAGAGAGATGAATGGGGTTATTGTGTTGTAGACTGCCTCCTTTTGCCGAAATGTGTGAAATCGTGTAATAGCGCCAAGGCGCTCTTCTGTCGTTTCCTTTTAAGTTAAACTATTTTTTTAACCTTACTTCTTTCTTTCCGATTCCTTCACGAAACCGTGTCGGTAAGCGTAGAGGAGTTCTTCCAGGTCGGCTATCTGCTTGCGGAGTTCTTGTCCTATATCGGTATCTGCTACGAGCATGCGTCGGTTAGACATTTCCACAATCTGGGTGGTACTCTTGATGTCGGTACCTCGCAGAATGGCGTCTTCCATGCTTGTGAATGGTTCGTGCTGTACTAACTGGAATCCGCGTGAGTGGTAAACCAATGTATAGCCTGCAATACCCGTCTCGTTGTGGTAGGCTTTCGAGAAGCCACCATCTATCACCATTAGTTTACCATTGGCCTTGATGGGGTTCTCGCCCTTGGTGGTGCGTACGGGCACGTGTCCGTTGATGATATGGCGGTTAGGACCTGTCACTCCGAAGGCATCCATGATATGGTCGATGACTTGCTCGTCGTCACGCAAGAGGAAGTAATAGCCTTTCTCCTCCTTATGGGTTTCTTTGTCGGTGATGAAGTAGCGCTCAAAGGTAGCCATCTTGCTCTTGTCGAAGAGAGGACTGTCAGGACCGCACCATAGGTAGATGAAGTAGTCGATGGCATATTCTCGCTCTTTAGGGTCGGAGTCAGACTGGAAGGCTGTACGTATCTGCATGCCAGTCTGGTGCATGAGCTCACGGCCAGCGAACTTCTTGCCGGGGAATATCTCTACCTCTTTCAGCGAACCATCTGCATTGAGCGGACACGATGCGTGGAAGAGCAGATTGTCGTTGATGATGGTGTACATACAACCGTGCTGCAGCATCACCTTGATGTGCTTATGCAACTTTTCGCATACCATAAACGAGTGGTGCAACTTTGCCATCAGCAACTCTTCTTCTGACGAGAGTTCGTAGGGAGAGGCGGGGTTGATGGTAGGGAAGTGGCACGATGTCATGGGGTAGATCTTACCGTCTATCTCAATCTCCTTTTTCTCATAGTTGATGTGTTCGAAGAGTCGGCGCTTGTCCATCTTCCATTCGGGATGCTTGGCGATGAGTTGTCCCTCTATCTTAAACTGGATGATGGCAATGGCTTTGTGCATCTGGGATGTCAGGCGCTTGGTCTTCTCGTCTATGGCAGCTGCGCCACCACTCATCTTGGGCATAAATTCTGCACATTCATCATCCTTATAGGCTTCCATGGCAAAAGTGGCTAAGGGGATAAGGTTGATGCCGTAGCCTTCTTCCAAGGTCGAGAGGTTGGCATAGCGCAGGCTCAGACGGATCACGTTGCAAATGCAGGCATCATTGCCTGCGGCAGCGCCCATCCACAGCACGTCGTGGTTGCCCCATTGTATATCCCAACTGTGGTAATGGCGCATCTTGTCGAGGATGATGTGGGCACCTGGTCCACGGTCGTAGATGTCGCCGAGGATGTGCAGCTGGTCTATGGCAAGCCGCTGTATCACATTGGCTATGGCGATGATGAAGTCGTCGGCACGGCCTGTCGATATGATAGTGTCGACGATGACGTTGACATAAGCTGTCTTGTCGTGGTCTTCGGTATGTTCGTGCAGGAGTTCCTGTATGATGTAAGAGAAGTCGCATGGCAGCGACTTTCTCACCTTCGAGCGGGTGTATTTGCTCGACACATCACGGCATACTGCCACCAACTGGTGCAGTGTGATGTGGTACCAGTCGTTGATGTCGGTTTCGTTTTGCTTTACCAGTTCCAGTTTCTGCTCAGGATAGTATATGAGCGTACATAACTCGCGTTTTTCAGCTTCGCGCAAGGTGTTGCCGAAGAGTTCGTTCACCTTTCGCTTGATGTTTCCCGATGCGTTTTTCAGCACATGCAGGAAAGCCTCGTATTCGCCGTGGATATCAGCCAGGAAGTGTTCAGTGCCTTTAGGAAGGTTGAGAATGGCTTGCAGGTTGATAATCTCTGTGCTGGCTTCTGCCACTGTTGGAAACGACTGTGCCAATAGTTGCAGATAACGCATATCTTTGTTTATCTCGTAATGTTTCATTCGTTGATAAAGTTTAGTTCTACATATCTTTTGCAAAGTTAGCTTAAAATTCAGACTTAACAAAGTTTTTACTGAAAAAAGTGTTTCTGACAATAGTTATGTAACTGAATTTTCGCAAGTTCTAAACTTGCAAAAAATCAAATCCGATTGAGATATACAACAAACGGGAGACAAACGAAACCTGTTCGTTTGTCTCCCGCTATATTTATTTGAGAGTAGGGGATGATTACTTTGTCAGTTCCAAGCCTGCTTCAAATTTTGTAGTCTTGTTCATAACGTCCTTGGCTGAATTTATAATAGCCTTGATCATTATAACAGTACTATTTGTTTCAGCATCAGTGTTGCCGAGGCGATCCAACATAGCCTTGAGCGTCTGGTTGTCCAACAAAGAAGTGGCGAATGCCTTATCAATGTAGAAGTATGCCTTGGTGTTGTTGGCACTCCAACGAATGTTGACAGGAATACCATCCTTGAATATTTTGAGTACTTCGGTGAGGGCTGCTTTCTCGTCAGCTTCCATACCTTCTGTTACCTTGGCTGTATTGAGAAAAACAAGAATTTGGTTGTTGTTTACCTTTTTGTAGGTAGCATAGTCTGAGGCAGTCTTCCAACCATCGTTAGCAATAGAAGTGGTTGCAGCATCCTTGTACACTGCTACAATCTGACCATTAGACTTGAATTCTACGCTTTTGAGAACTGATGGCAGGTTTGCGTTGCCCATATTCTCGACAAGTTGCTTAATGGCGGCAACAGGAAGTTGCATTTTATTTTCGCCTTCACCCCACTCGAGGCTTGTTCCTTCAGGGCAATCCCATGTTACCTGGACAGAGCCTGTGTATTTTGCGGCATCGTCAGGGTCAGTAGTTACATTGCCTGACGCGTCATACATTACTGTAGGCTCAAGGCTCCATACGTGTTCCAACTCGGTGAAGCCACCATTTTCGCCATCACCATTGTCATCACTGCCACACGCTGTGAAACTTATTGTGCAGAGTGCTGCCAATAAGAAATAGAATAGATTTTTCTTCATTGTCTTCTAAGTTTAAAATTATTTTAATTGATAAATAATGCCTATAGTTCCGTAGATGGGGTAGAGAGGTTGTTCGATAACATCAAAGTCTTTTTTGAATATCTCCGAGAGACCCCATGTCAGTCCTACAGAAGCTCCCCATCGTTTGGTGATATACCAGTCGGCACCTGCATCGATACCAAACTGCCAGTTACGCATGTCTGTAGAGAAATCATAGTCTCCACGCGAACCGTCGCCATTGCCAAGTTCTACTTTCTGTCCTGTTGGGTCGTCTTTAGGATGTCCATCCTCTCTTACACGGATGTATCCATTGTAGGCGTAACCGCTGAACTTGTGTGAGGTGACATACGAGAAGTAAGGACCTAACTTGACACGTACCTTTTTGCTGATATCGTAGGTGGCTTGTACGGGGATCGTAGCAAGACTTTGGTCTACTTTGGTTACTACACTTCCGGTAAACATACCTTCCAACTCCTCGTTGCCACGTGTTATCTTCATGTGGTAGTTCTTGACGGTAGCATCTGTTTTCATGCCTTTGTTCTCGAAATGAAGTCCAAACATGATTCCCCATTTGTCGGTAAAGGGATGATGGGCGTCTACACCAAGCGTGAAGTTGGGACGGATGCTGTAGCTGTCGAGTGAACGGATAGAAGCGGGCATGCCAACTGGTGCTGTTCCGCCCAGATTATAACCAAATCTGGCATAATAGTTATAGTTGTGCAACAGTTTGATAGCATTCCATGCATGGCTGTTTATGACAACCAGCAGGAAAAGAAATGATAATGTATATTTTTTCATTTGATTAGTTGGCATCTTCACATTTTACAATAATTTTGTCTACCCATAGTGTACTGCCTATTGCTCCTTGGAAAATGGCTCCGTCCACACTTGATGAGCATACAACGGCCAGACTGTAACCGCCATTGGTAAGCTTCTCGGCATCTATATTTTTCTTGTAGTTGAATGGGATATTGAAGTATGTCCATTCTTCTGTCTTTCCGATGTTTGGCAAGATGGCAATGGCTACAATTTGTGGACTCGTCTGCACGTCATCACCATGCAGGACGACTGCCTTTCCATTCTTGTCGTGATTGTCGTATAAAACAGCATAGATGGTTCCTTCATCGACACGATCTTTTATTTCCTTCATGTTGCGGTTGGTAAACTTTTCTCCAGGAAGGTATTTGTAATAACCGCTAAAGTAGACAGGTTTGGTCTTGAAACTGAATGGCAAACCAAAGTGTGTGGCCTTCATTGCGTCCTTGAGTGCATTGGAGGCATCAAATGTTCCTATGAAAAGGTTGCCTGCTGCTATTGGCATTTTTACCATGTCGGCAAGCGAACTGGTGCGACGGGTTGTCAACTTGACACAGTTCTTATGTTCTTCACCGTCTGAGGTAGGTACTGTTGGGTACTCGTCCCAATTAGCGCTGCCGTTGCTTATCTTAAAACCTGGATTTCCTGTTGCCCAGTTGCGGAGTTCCTTTCCGTCTACCTTATCGTACCAAACGAAGTATTTGCTGTCATTGCTCAACTTGTAGTTGGAGAAATCGCATACTTTTGCTCCTTCTATTTCTTGCAACACGTCAAAATATACCTTGTAAGTACGGCTCCATTTTCCGTTTTCAGAAGTTACCGTGTACTCTACAGGATTGGAAGGGTCTGAAAAATCGTGTACACTGCCATTTTCTGGAGAGATGGTAGCTCCTTCTGTTAATTTGAATTGAGGAGCTATAGCTGTCAGGTCGGCACTGGAGCGCACGGTAAAGTGAATCTCTTTGTCGTCTGATGGTACATCTACTTGTGCATCAGAGGCATAGAAAAACATGGTTTTATAATCATCTGTGGTGATGTAAGCCTGTTCTATATCGCACTCAGTATTCTCGGGCTCATCTTTGAAACAAGAAGTGAGCGATATGCTGAGTAGTATGGAGGCTACTGCTAATTTGATTATTCTCATATAAATTAAACTTGTAATATATCGTCTGCAAAGTTACGATAAAAAAAGCTACTAACCAAATGTTTTCTAAAAATTTCTCAAAAATGAGGACTATAGATGAAAGTAAGTTAATTTATGCCTATATCGAACAAGGGATGCAAAGCTAATTGCATCCCTTGCTTCTCAAACGTATATGGTGTCTTATTTGTTGATGTACTTCTTACCATTCTTAATGATAATGCCCTTGTAGCTGTTGGAAACTTGCTGTCCTGCAAGATTGTACAGGGTAGATGATGTAGCGTTGCTGTCGCTTTTGATGTTGAAGATACCTGTAGCAGTTTTATCTGTGATGGCAACCTCGAAACAGTTGGATTTCTGCAAATCGTTAGAGGTAATGGTTATATACAGGGTTGACTTTCCTGTTTCGCCTTCGTTGTTTTTCAGAACCTTGCTGATGTAAGCTCCCTCACCGTCTGAGGCGATGCTGAAGTCTGTTTCGTTTGCCTTACCCTCAATCTCAATAGCAGCCTTGTTGTCTGCAAACGAGAGGTTGGTATTCTTATACTGTGCTGATTTCAGCCCTGAGTTGTATATCATTGCGATATCGTCTACATAGATAACATCCAGATTATTCTTATCAGAACTTGCCTTACCTGCTTCTCTATTGGTAGAAATCGTTACGAGCATACCCTTAGGGGTGTTTTTGTTTTCGTATTTGAATGGGATGTTGAGTTCCTGCCATGCAAAATTATTGCTCTTAATCTGCTCGTTTGCTGCTCGTGCAATGACATTTTTCGTGTAATCATCTTTTTCTGGATCTTGCACTTTTCCGTTAGCAAGAATAGCCTTGACTGTTGCGTAAGGGTGATCTTTAACATTGCCTTTGTACTTCACCCATACTGTCATGGCATCTGGCTTGGTGGTGAAAATGGGGTAGAAGGGATCTCCATTGCCATCTTTATCTTTGTCAGCAAAGTCCATGGTAGAATTGTTGGCAGTATTATCAGCTTTCATATGGCCTGCATGAAGGCGACCTGTTGTCATGGTTCCGTTGGCTGGTATAGTGTAGAGTAGAATGGCTGACTGTATCTTCACGCAATTTGTGCCAGAATGCTTTTCTGTAGACTCTATAAAGGTATTGTTAGCTTTGCCAGCAGTACCACTTAGACTGCCTGCGCAAGTCTTGAAAGAGTGCCATCCGTTAGGTTCCTTTGTACCTAACGCATCATGAAAGTTCTCGAATCCTGCATTTGGCAACTGTCCTAACTCGTCTGCTTTATCACCAATCATGGCAATATAGTTGCTGTCATTGATTGTCAAATTGAGAATGCCGCGGAATTTGCTGTTGCGTACCTCACCACGGAAGTTGGCAGCAACCTTTTCTCCTCCAATAGTGATATATTGTGGCTCTGAGGTGGCATAGACCATGGTGCCATCGCTATAGCCATTAATAACCTGAAGATTGGTAAGTTCTACATTGCCGAGGTCAGTGTTGTCGTATTTCAACCCATTGATAGAAAATGTATTTCCATTAATAAAGACAGTAGTATTACTCTTCTCAATGTTAGTACTGATGTTGGATTTGATGGCCATAGAACAATCTTTAAAATCTGTGGCCATGATGCTAAGAGATGATAGCATCAGTGAAACTATTGTATATAACTTTTTCATATTCTAAAATTGTATTTCTCTCAAATTTATGTTCCAAATTTTTCGCCTGCAAAGTTACGACAAAAACTGAGATTGTGCAAATGTTTTTCAAGAAAAAGATGCATTTAGCGTAAAAACGTTCATAAAATAGGAGTTTATTATATGTTTGATAATCAAAAGGATAACAAGATTCTCGTTTAAAGGAAAAAGGATGTTTAAAGGAAAAAGGTAACTACTCAGCACACCCTATAGCCATAAGTAGTAATTTTAATACTATTCAACTAAAATCGTTAAACCACATTGAAATCTCCGTTCAAAGCCTTTGAACGGACATTCAAAGCCTCTGAACGGACATTCAAAGCCTTTGAACAGACATTCAAAGCCTTTGAACAGAGATTTTATAGGCTAAAGAAAACATTTATATAATATATATTGAACTTTAGCAAGTTCAGAAATTATAGTAGTTGGAGAAGTTTATCACTCTCTTCGGCATTGAAAGTGATGGTTAATAGCCTTAAAGGAATGAATATATGATTGGGATAAAAAAAAAGGACCAGTTCTCGGAAGAGAACCGGTCCTTGGTATTTATAAGTGATATCTATTATGATTCAACTTATGCAGAAGACAGGCTGATGATTAAGCCTTGCCCTCCATCTGAGCCTTGAGCTTAGCAAGAGCATCGATGTCACCGAGAGAAGTACCAGCTGCTACGTTGTTGATAGCTGCTGCCTCGTTCTTGCGCGCACCACCGTTGTTGTGCTTGCGTGGAGCTGCTGTCTTAACATCGTCCTTGCCCTCCTCGAATGTACGAGAGTGAGAGAGGATGATGCGCTTGGTCTCCTTAACGAATTCGATTACCTTGAAGTCGAGCTCCTCGCCCTTCTTAGCCTGGCTGCCGTCTTCCTTAACGAGGTGCTTAGGAGTAGCGAAGCCTTCACCACCCTCAGCGAGTGTGATAACGGCACCCTTATCCATCAACTCTGTGATAGTACCCTTGTGTACAGAACCTGGAGTGTAGATTGCCTCATACTCATCCCATGGGTTCTTCTCCAACT
>USOQ01000090.1 GCA_900556395.1 Candidatus Segatella caccae
TGATGCCAGCCTCGTCGGGTTCGGCATACTGATGTATCATGCGCTCGCTCATCTGTGCATTGCAGTGGATTCCCTTTTGACCGCTGAAGCGTGCCGCCTGAATCTCCCTTGCCTTTATCACCCGTTTGCGTATCTCGTCACTTGGTTCACCTTGTGCAGCCTTCGAGATATCCTTGAAGGGAACGGGAGTTATCTCGCACTGAATGTCGATGCGGTCGAGCAATGGTCCTGATATCTTGTTCATGTACCGCTGTATCTGTCCTGGTGTGCAGACACAATTGTGGGTGGGATCGCCATAGTAGCCACAGGGACAAGGATTCATGCTTGCTACAAACATGAAAGAGCAAGGATAGTCGATGGTGTATTTGGCGCGGCTGATGTTGATGTGTCGGTCTTCCAAGGGCTGGCGCAATACCTCGAGGGTAGTCTTATTGAACTCGGGCAACTCATCGCAGAAGAGCACGCCATTGTGTGCCAGCGAGATTTCTCCTGGTTGGGGTGTTGCTCCTCCACCTACTAATGCCACTTGCGATATGGTGTGATGAGGAGATCGGAATGGGCGTTGTGAGATGAGCGATACATTCTTACCCAACTTGCCAGCAATGGAGTGTATCTGTGTAGTTTCTAAGCTTTCAGAGAGTGTGAGTGGAGGAAGGATGGACGGCAGACGTTTTGCCATCATCGACTTACCCGAACCAGGAGGCCCTACCATGATGAGGTTGTGGCCGCCAGCCGCAGCTACTTCCAAGGCACGCTTTACGTTCTCTTGTCCTCTGACGTCGGCATAGTCGAGGTCGAAATGACTCTGATTTTCGTAAAATTCCTTGCGGGTATCGACGATTGTGGGTGAAGGATTGCTTTGGTCGTTCATGAACTGGATGACCTCGAGTAAGTTTTTCATGCCGTACACCTCTAAGTTGTTGACCACGGCAGCTTCGCGTACATTCTGTTCGGGTACGATGAGTCCTTTGAAGTGTTCGGCCCTGGCACGTATGGCTATAGGCAGTGCGCCCTTGATGGGTTGGAGGGTTCCGTCGAGACTCAGCTCGCCCACCATCATATATTCCTTGAGATGATCTTCTATGATGTTGCTGTTGGCTCCCAAAATGCCGATGGCTAAGGGCAGGTCGAAACTACTTCCTTCCTTGCGAAGGTCGGCTGGAGCCATGTTGATGGTAATGTCGGCTACGGGAAACTTGAATCCGCTGTATTGCAGAGCTGCTGCAATGCGGTCGCGGCTTTCTCTTACCGCCTCGTCTCCAAGACCAGTGAGGTGATATTGTACGCCTCGGTTGAGGCTTACTTCTACGGTTACGGTGGTAACTTCCAGACCGTTTACGGCTGCACAATAGGTTTTTACTAACATGTCTTCAGGTTTTAGATGGTTTCGAAGATTTGGTGTTGTCAGAGAGGGGTGTGGGCTGTTTACTTCAGTAGTTGGTCTAACTTACTATTGAGCTCTTTCTTTTTAAGGCTTCGTGCCACGATTTTTCCGTTCTTCAGTACGATGTTGTCGGGTATACCCATAAGTCCAAGCTTCAGGAGTGTTTTGTCAGCAAGCAAGTCGCCATTGCATACGTTGGGCCATGCGATAGAGTCGCGCTCTAAGTTTCTTTTACAGTTGGCCTTGTCGCCGTCAATGCAAATGCTCATCAGTTTCAGTTTTCCCTGCGAGCTACGCTGGCGCGTCTTGAGTTCGCGTAAGAGGTCCATGCTGTCAAAGACAGAGGTCGACCAGGTGGTGATGACAGCAACAGGAGCAGAGGCGAGCGTGGTGCTCGAGATGAGCTTGCCCTCTGTGTCGTAAGCGGTAAACGCAGGTAGTTGAGAGCCTATGCCTACACTCTTGAGCCATTTGAGCTGTTGGGTAAGTCTTGCGATGTTACCATTGTCTGGCTGATGCTTGCTCAGAAGGTTGAGTAGCTGTGAAGCTTTGGCATAATTGGGTGACAGGTTTGCCACGAAGTATTTTCTAACGAGGAAGACGCTCACAATAGAGGCAGGGTTATCCTGAATGAACTGCTCGGCAATGTTGGCTTCTTCAGGAGGAGCTACATGGAGAATCTGCTCACGAAACGAGTTCATGAGTTCATTGTCCTTGTTGCCTTTAACGGTAAGTTCTTTGAGATGTGAGGCGTCAGCCTTCATGTCTACCGACTTTCCCGACTCAGCAAAAACTGGCTGTTCGGAGAAGTTGGGGAAAACAATCATGAGGGTGAACTTGTCCTTGCAGGGTACTTCGTAGGAGAAGCGTCCATCTATAACCTTAATGGTGTCTACTCCTTCGATGCCTCCGTCAGGGCTATAAACGTAAAATTCCCCCTGGTCCATGTGAAGAAATCTGCCTTCAAGCTGAAATCTTTTGCTGCTTACCCCACATGCGGTAAGTGCGAGACTTGCTATTAGAATAAAGAAATAGGCAAATTTTTTCATATGTAGGAGGAAAGTGCCGCGAGCGGGACTCGAACCCGCACAGCCATTACTGGCCAAGGGATTTTAAGTCCCTCGTGTCTACCAATTCCACCATTGCGGCATGGTAAACAATAAAAGAGCGGAAAACGGGACTCGAACCCGCGACCCCGACCTTGGCAAGGTCGTGCTCTACCAACTGAGCTATTTCCGCAAAATGTGAGTGCAAAGATAGTGCTATTTCTTGGAACAGCCAAAAAAAAATACATTTTTTTAGATGAAAAGTTGTATTTTCGGTATTTCTATTGGGTTATTAGGCTTAGTTTCCCACACTTACGGGGGTTCCTATGCCATTATAGCTAATGCCATATCCCATGAGCGGGTCGCCCTTGATACCTTCTGTGATGGCTCCTGTTTCTAAGGAATAGGTACGTTTACACTTCTTGCACATGACCGACTGGCGTATTCCGTTCAGCTTGAGTGGATAGTTTACTCCGCCATATTGTGTGATACAGTTAGGGCATTGTCTGTCCCATGCCACAAGCCCCAGGAAGTTGCTGCGTCCGATGATGATTCCGTTGTTGGCTCCCAAGGCATGCGTCTTGATGCGGTTGTCCCACCCCTCTGTTTGGTCGGTTGAAATTCTGATGTCCTCGGTGATGTTTCTTCCGTCGTTGAGTGTGGAATAAATGTGCCAGAATCCATTGTTCTTCACACTGATGAAAGTATAGTTACCTGCGTTGTTGAGTGCAGTCTCGATAGAGGTGCCAGGGTGCAAATGGGGATTGAAGTAGAAATTGCATGGAAAACGTGTGCTGATGCGGTTTTCTGCCTCGCATGCAGCAAGGATAAAGACCACAAAAAGCATGACCGTGCTCCAAACACAGCCATGCTTTACCTTATTATATATACTATTTTGCTTCACTAAAGATGTTTCTTGTGTGGAAGATTATTTGCGAAGTAACTCTCGTTCTGCATTCTCCATACGCTCGAAATGGAATTCGGCGAGCGTTTTCTCCATCAGTTCCTGTATCTTGTCGTTGCAAAGGTTGCCGATGCTTCCCTCGTGGGTGTGGTGAATGTCCTTGTTGGGTTTAAACTCGCCCGCTTCGATTTCCAGTCCTACTTTCTTGTAGGCATCGCGGAAAGGCGTGCCGTTGGCAGCCAGTTGATTCACTTCTTCTACAGAGAACATGGGGTCGTAGCGAGGATCATCAAGGATGTGTTCGTTCACCTCCATTTTGTTGATGATATAGGCTGCCATCTGCAGACAGTCCTTCAGTTCGTCGAAGGCAGGCAGGAAGACCTCCTTAATGATTTGTAGGTCGCGGAAGTAGCCCACGGGCAGGTTGTTCATGATGAGCATTACCTGCTGTGGTAAGCTCTGCAACTTGTTGCTCTTGGCGCGAATGAGTTCGAAGACATCGGGGTTTTTCTTGTGAGGCATGATGCTCGAACCAGTGGTACATTCCTTAGGCAGTTTGACGAATCCGAAGTTCTGGCAGTTGAACATACAAGCATCGAAAGCCATTTTGGCCAGTGTGCCAGCCACGGTAGCCATAGCAAAAGCCACATTGCGCTCCATCTTACCACGTCCCATCTGAGCATATACTACGTTGTAGTCCATGCTGTCAAATCCGAGCAACTGGGTTGTCAGTGTGCGATTGAGAGGGAAACTGCTTCCATAGCCAGCAGCACTTCCCAATGGGTTGCGGTTGGTCATGCGATAGGCTGCTTGCAGGAAGAGCATGTCGTCGGCGAGGCTCTCTGCATAAGCACCAAACCACAGGCCGAAAGAAGATGGCATGGCCACTTGCAGATGCGTGTATCCTGGCATCAGCACGTTCTTGTATTGTTCGCTCTTCTGTATCAGTTCGTCGAAGAGTATTTTCACGGCATCAACAATCTCTTTCAGCTCGTGGCGTGTAAAGAGCTTCAGGTCGACGAGCACCTGGTCGTTGCGTGAACGTCCAGAATGAATCTTCTTACCCATATCGCCCAACTTCTGGGTAAGCATCAGTTCCACTTGGGAATGTACGTCTTCTACGCCTTCCTCGATGACAAACTCGCCTTTCTCGGCAATGGTGTAGATGTTTCTCAGTTCTTCAAGGAGTTGAGGTAGCTCGTCTTTTCCGAGCAGTCCGATGCTTTCGAGCATGGTGATATGAGCCATGCTGCCCAGCACGTCGTACTTGGCGAGATAGAGGTCGAGCTCACGGTCGCGCCCTACGGTGAAGCGTTCTATTTCCTTGTTTACTTCAAAGTTTTTTTCCCAAAGTTTTTGTGCCATTGTTTTATGTTGATTTACTGATTACAGAAATCCTTGCAAGAAATCATGTTGCTACAGATTCCTTGCAAGGATTATGGATATATTTACTTAATCTTCGTATGGAATCATTGCCAAGGCATCGGCAATCTTCTCTATTCCTTCTTCGAGAGGTTTCTTCACCATGCCCTTGATGAAAGGGTTGAGGTCTGCCTTGATGGTGAGTTTCATCTTACAAGCGGTTTCGCTTGTAGGTAGCAGCTGAATCCAGAAGTTGAAAGGAACAGGACTATTCTCTGTCTCAAACTTGATGGTCTTAGGTGCCTCTCTGTCGATGATTCGCATCTTGATTTCTCCCACCATGGGTGCAGAGATAGAGATGCTGTCAGAGTCGAATGTGAGGTCCTTGATCTTGTCGAGTTGTTCCTTTTTGTCTTCAGGAATCTGGTCTTTCACCTGTTCAAATTTATCTTTGAGGCGCTGCAAGTTGTTCAGATCGCTCAAAGTATTGTAAACAGATTCCTGCTTGTGGAAAATCTGCTTAATGCTGCTTTCAAAGGTTGTTGTGCTCATTAATCTTATGAATTTAGAGAATTTATCAGGAAGTTATCGCTCCCTTTCGGTCGTTAGGGAAGTTAAGGGACAACAGCATGAAGTTGTATAGTATGACATTTGCCTCTTTACTTCTTTTACACACTCTCTAACTTCCCTTAACTTCTCTTAAATTCCCAATTTACTTCTTCCAGTTGGCTGGGTCTTTACGCCAGTCGTGGAGCAGTTCCACGTCTTCCTGTGCGATGTAACCAGTCTCCAAAGCCTCGGCTACTACATGCTCGTAGTCGGTAAGTGTAACCAACTTCACGCCAGCATCAGCGAAAGCTTTTTCAGCAACAGGGAAGCCATAAGTATAGCTTGCCACCATACCGATTACCTCATTACCATTTTGGCGAAGAGCCTCTACTGCCTTGAGTGAGCTACCGCCTGTAGAAATCAAGTCTTCTACAACCACCACCTTAGCGTCGGCCTTCAGTTCGCCCTCGATAAGGTTCTGCATGCCGTGGTCCTTTGGTTTAGAACGAACGTATACGAAAGGCAAGTTCAACTCATCTGCCACCAATGCACCCTGTGCGATAGCGCCTGTGGCAACACCAGCAACAGCGTCAGCCTCAGGGAACTGCTCGAGGATGGTGTGTACGAGCTCGAGCTTCACATAGTTGCGCAACTCAGGGAACGATAAAGTCTTGCGGTTGTCACAATAGAAAGGCGATTTCCAGCCCGAAGCCCATGTGAAAGGATCGTTAGGCTGCAGTTTGATAGCCTTTACTTTTAATAACTTTGATGCGAAATCTTTCTTCAGTTTGTCCATAATCATTAAAGGATTAAAGTTTTGTTTGCAAAGGTACGTTAAAACGCAGACAATACCAAATTTATTATTTATTTTTTTGACTTATTTTCCTTTCGCATAGCCTATGGTAAGGACACTGAACTTCAGCGTGTCGGTAGCCTTGAGCAGTTCTTTGCAGCAGGATATTATCGTAGCGCCAGTAGTACATACGTCATCGACGATGAGCAGGTGTTTGTCTACGAGGGTTGCAGCCTTACATCCATTAGGGGCGTAGTCGGGTGTAAGTGCAAAAACGTTTTTCACATTGTTGTTGCGTTCCCATCGGTTTTTGTCTGTCTGGCTTTCATTAAATGACTTTCTTGTAATCAGATGCTTGAGGATGTCTATCTGTGTCACATCGTGCAAGCCCTGTGCGATGGCCTCGCTTTGGTTGTAGCCTCGTTCTCTTATTCGTTTGGTTGCTAAAGGTATGGGTACGATACCGTCGATGTCGGCGAAGAAGTCTATCTTTTGGGCTTCATGGGCAAGGAGACGCCCCATGGCAGGACCTATTTCCGAATGTTGATTGTACTTGAGCTGATAGATCAGACTGCTGGCGGGCGTGTGCCCGTGATAGTGAAACAGGGAGCAGCATTTCATGATAGGGATGCTGTGCCAGAAGAGTTTAGCCATCTCGTTGTCTTCAGGATTTTGCCAGGTGTCTGTGCGTGGCAGGTGCAGGTTGCAAGCCAGGCATAGTATCTCTTCTTCGCTCAAGAGCCTTTTTCCGCAAATGGGGCAATAGCGCGGGCACAGCAGTTCGATAATCTTAGCTAATAGGCTGATTTGCATAGGTAGATTGATGGGTTAAAATTTTGGGCGATTAGAAATCTTCTTCTTGTGGCTCCATATCTTCTTTCTCAGCGTCAATACCCATCTGGTCGATGCACTTGCGTATGAGGTCTAAACTGAATCCTCTTCCCATAGCGAATCGGATGAGTTTCATAGAGCGTTCGTAGTCGTTTTTGGCTTGTATCGTTTTATACTTGCTTTTCATCAGTGGCAGCAAGGTTTCCATATACAGTTCGTCCTCAATCTCTTCAAAGATAGGGTCGGATATGTCCTTTGGTATGTGTTTCATCCAGAGAGCCTGTTCCACCTTGCGTCGTCCCCATTTGTTGTATTTTATCTTATCGTTGATGAAGAAGCGAGCAAAGCGTTCGTCGTCGACAAATTTTTTCTGTGACAGAAATTCCATGTTTCGAGCGATAGCCTCTTCTGATAGTTGCCACTTCTTCATCTTGTCGAGCATTTCTTGCGAGCAGTGTTCGGCTTGTGTGCAGAGCGTGGTGAGTTTCAGCAGAGCCTGTTGTTCTGTTATCGGTTTGGGGTGTTTGGGATTTTTTGAATTAAACATCTGACGGGATGATTATGTTTATGTTTATGATAGCCTGATGGCTCGCATCATTCTTTTCTTGCCAAAAGAGTCCTTTTGAGTAGTGATGTCTGTGAAGCCAAGACCTTGGAGCATTTCTCTCATTGCCTGTTCGTAGAGAGGGTTGATTTCAAAGTAGAGCGCTCCTCTGGGCTTGAGTGCGATGGATGCGTATTCGGCGATAGCTCGATAGAAGCGCAACGGCTCTTCGTCGGGTACGAAGAGCGCGATGCTTGGTTCGTATTCCAGTACGTTTTGCTCCATGTCGTCCCTTTCCTTATCGCAGATATAGGGAGGATTGCTCACGATGATGTCCCATTTCTCGGTATGAGAGCTTTCTGACGCTTTTGGCAGGGCGAGTGCATCCTGATATGCGATGGTTACATTCTCGGCGTCTTGCAACGTGACATTGTTTTGTGCGATACGAAGAGCGTCTTGTGAGATGTCCCATCCTGTAACCGTAGCATGAGGAAGGTCTAAAGCCAATGTGATGGCGATGCAACCAGAGCCTGTGCAGATGTCGAGAATTTGCATGGCGCTAAGTGCCGTGTCAGCTTCTATCCATCTACATAGTTCTGCCGTCTCGGGTCGGGGGATGAGAACTCCCGGTTCTACATGAAATCTTCGCCCGGCAAAATCAGCCTCTCCCAACACATACTGTACGGGTTCTGCTTTTTGCAGCCGGTTAATAATTTCTTCGAGTTTTATGCCCTCGTCTGCGGATAATTCAGTAACTTTGCCACATATTATGTCGGTGAATGTCATTCCGTACTTCACGTCCAGTATAGTGCGGACGATCGCTTTCGCTTCATCTGCATCGTAGAGTGGGGTGAGTGATTGCCAAAGTTGCTGGTAAGTTTTCATTCAGATCTGTTAATGGAGAACAATTTTGCGAACAAAGGTACGACATTTTATCGAAAACGCGTAACAAAGAAGCGAGAAAATGAGAATATGGAGCAAAAAGAAATATCTTTAAGAAAAGCGCTGACGTCAGAGACGTTTACTCAGCAAGAGATAGACGAACGCTTTATGCGTCGCTGTCTGCAACTGGCAAAGAATGGGCGTCAGAATGCGAAGCCCAATCCCATGGTAGGGGCAGTCATTGTAAGCGAGGATGGCAGAATCTTGGGTGAGGGCTATCATGTGCGTTGTGGCGAGGGCCATGCCGAGGTCAA
>USOQ01000091.1 GCA_900556395.1 Candidatus Segatella caccae
TATCAATGGTATGAAGATTAACACCTTGCAGAAGGGCATCAACATCATCAAGATGGCTGATGGTACAACAAGAAAGGTTGTTATCAAGTAAACAATAATAAACTTCCTTCATTTATTATAAGGAGGGTGTGTCATCATGACACATCCTCTTTTTTTCGGTATGCTCGGCATGAACCTTGTTTGTAATTTGGCAGAAAAGATTTTGGTATGAGACTATAATTTGGCAGAAAAGATTTTGGTATGAGACTATAATTTTACAGAAAAGATTTTGGTAATATAATCTTTTTATGTATATTTGCAGCTGAAAATGAACTAATTAGGTGAATAATTATGTCGGAGAGAAAATTCAGACGAAAAGTCTATGGGAAAATGTTGGAATGGAAGACTACTTCCAAGGGGAGAAGTGCTCTCCTTTTGGAAGGAGCTCGGCGTATTGGTAAATCTACTATCGTAGAGGAATTTGCCAAAAAGGAGTATAGTTCTTATATCTTGATAGATTTTAATGAGGCTTCGCAAGATGTTAAGGACTTGTTTGAAAACTTGATGGATTTGGATTATATCTTTCTGTATCTTCAGAATATTTATCAGACATCTCTTTATGAACATGAGTCGGTAATAGTCTTCGATGAAGTCCAGCAGTGTCCCAAGGCTCGTCAGGCTATCAAGTACTTGGTGAAAGATGGGCGTTATGATTATATAGAGACAGGTTCGCTCATCAGTATTCACAAAAATACCAAAGATATTAATATCCCGAGTGAGGAGCATCGTGTAGAAATGTTCCCAATGGATTATGAGGAATTCAGATGGGCATTGGGTGACGAAACGGGGATGTCGTTGCTAAAGCAAGTTTTTGAGAAAAGAATGTCATTGGGTGAGGGGATTAATCGTATGAAGATGCGCGACCTTCGTTTGTATATGCTTGTGGGGGGAATGCCACAGGCTGTCAATGAGTATCTTGATACGAAGAATTTGCAAAATGTAGATTTGGTAAAACGTCAGATAATCCAACTTTATGCTGATGATTTTCGAAAGATAGACCCTACAGGTCGTATCTCTAAACTCTTTATGTCGATACCATCACAGCTGAGCAGGAACTTGATGCGTTATCAACCGACTCCTGTGGTAGGTAATATACCTTCTGACAAGATAGATGAATTGTTGCTTTGTCTGGAAGATAGCAAGACCATCAATATAGCTTATCATGCGGACGATCCTCATGTAGGAATGTCGTTGACGATGGATTATGGAAAGTACAAACTCTATGTGGGTGATACTGGTCTCTTTGTTACTTTGGCGTTTTGGGACAAGGATTTTACGGAAAATATTATCTACAATAAACTTTTGAGTGACAAGCTCTCTGCCAATATGGGATATGTGTATGAAAACTTAGTGGCACAGATGCTGAGGGCTTCGGGCGACAGACTGTTTTATTATACTTTTCCAAAAGACAAGACTCATTTCTATGAGATTGATTTCCTTCTTTCTCGTGGCAACAAACTATGTCCGATAGAGGTGAAGTCGTCAGGTTATAAAACCCATGCGTCGCTTGATGCGTTCTGCAGGAAATTCTCCGACCGGATTGGGCAGAGATACCTTATATATACTAAGGACTTACAAAAAGATGAGCAGACTTTGCTTCTGCCTGTTTATATGACTCCGCTCGTGTAAGTGACCTAACACAGAAATAAAATGTATGTTTATACTGTATATTCATACGAGAATTGCCAAAAAACGGCTTCTCAGTTGGGAAAATGAATCCGCCCAACTGGGAAAATAATTTTTCCTAACTGGGAAAAAAAAAATTCGCAGTTAAGTGCAGTATGCTTGTGAATATTTATGCACGGCTTTCTTTTTACGTGAAACTCGGGTAAAGTCTTGGCTCTTTCATGATTTCTGCGTACCTTTGCACGCCGAAGATAACAAACGTAAAAGAAAAAACGACACAATCATGGAATATATGTCACAAGAAGGCTACGATGAGCTCGTAGCAGAACTGCAGCACATGGTACAGGTGGAACTACCTGCTGTGCGTGATGCCATAGCAGAGGCTCGCGACAAGGGCGACCTCAGTGAGAACTTTGAGTATCATGCTGCCAAGCGAGAGCAGGGCAAGCTGTTGAGTAGAATCAGTTTTAAACAGAAAATATTGGAGAATGCTCGCATCATAGATAAGTCGCGCCTACAGAGCGACAAGGTGGGACTATTGAGCAAAGTGAAGATTACCAATATGTCTAATCAGTGCAGCATGACCTACACCATCGTGAATCCTCACGAGGCAGACCTTCATTCGGGCAAGATATCTATCAAGTCGCCCATTGCCCATGCACTCTTGGGTAAGAAGGCTGGCGATGAGGTGACGGTAAAGGTGCCTGTTGGTTTGCTGAAGTTTCACATCGATAGTGTGGAACTATAAGCCCTCCTACTTGTCTGACGCATTTCTCAGCTCTCCGAGCATATTTCCTAAGTCATTGTAGATGTCGAGGATATATGCTCGGATTTTTTTGTCCTCTTGTTCTCCGATGTGTTCGGGCGAGAGTGCTGATAGCTGCTCTTGGCATGCTGCTTGCATCATCTGGGCTATGGGCTGTAGCTTGTGGATGATACGGGCTATGTCAGCCTTGGTCGACTGGTCGATAGGTTGCTGTGCTTCGTGCGCCTTTTCGGCATTGGGTAGATGCTTGCCCAATGCATCTTGGTAGGTGCTTATCTCAGCAGCAACGGTTTTTATGATTTCTTGTTCTGACTCTTGATCGCCTTCCGCAAAGGCGAGGAGAGCTGATAGTCTGTCCGAGGTCGGTACTTCTTTATCTGTCATGCTATTGCTCGCCATAGGTTCTTCGCTTGCCGTTTCCGCTTTGGGTGTGCCCGTCAGTAGGTTTTCTAAGGCTTCAGGGCGGAAGGGCTTGAACAGGCAGTCGTCGAAGCCTGCCTCCATCAGTTCTTCCTTGATGCTGATGTCGTGGGCTGTCATGGCTATCACCTTCATGTGTCTGTGATTGATCATGCGGATAATCTCCGTTCCGTTCATCTCGGGCATCTCTATGTCCATGAGCATCAAGGCGGGCTGCTTATCGTGAAGGATGGTTAGTGCCTCGGTAACATGCTGGCAGGCAAATATCTGCCAGTCGTCATTGGCCTTGCGGTGCAACATCTCCCGGAGCAGTTGTAGCTGTAGACGGTCGTCGTCGAGAATCAGAATCTTATGGTTGGCAAGGGGGTGTTGGCATCTTAGAGGTAGGGGTGTGCTCTTCTTGTCGGGGCGTGTAGCATCCTTGTTGGCATCCTCGTTTGTAGATGAAGACTGCAGGGAAGAGGGATTCTGCTTGATGGGGAGGGTGATGGCAAAGGTGGAGCCGATGCCTTTCTCTGATTGCAGACTGATCTGTCCGCCCAAGAGACAGACAAGCTCATGGGTGATAGAGAGTCCTAACCCCGTGCCTTCTATGCCCTGGGCATCCTTGAGTCGTGTGAAGGCTTGAAATACTCTTCGACTCTCCTCGGTAGTCATGCCCATGCCTGTATCTGTCACCTTTACCTCCAGATGGCAGACGCCTGCTGTTGAGGAGGGAGTGACAAGGGCATCGACGGTTATCTTGCCTTTCTTTGTATACTTGATGGCATTGCTGATGAGGTTGTCCAACACCTGTCGGATGCGGAAGGCATCAGCTAAGTAGGTGATAGTAGGGGCTTCTGAATCCTTGCCTTGCAGTTCTGCTACCTTGTCTTGATAAGAAACCAACAGCGACAGACCTTTTCTCTCGGCTTGCATCCTCATGCCTTCGGTGCATTGTTGTAAGAGGGCAGTAGGTGAGAAGTTGGAAGGATGCAACTCCATCAGTCCGTTTTCCAACTTATGATAGTCGAGGAGTGCAGCCACTAATCTTGACAGATGACAGGCTGAACTGGCTATATTGTTGATATAGCCCATGCCTCTCTCATCATTCACACATTCTCTCATCAGGTCGATAAATCCCGATATAGATGCCACGGGGGCTTTGATGTCGTGGGTGATGGTAAGGAGCAGTCTTTCGCGTTGGTTCATGATGCGTTGTATCTCGATGTTGGCGTCTTCTAAGTTCTCCCGATAGATGCGTTCCTTCTTGGTGTCCTTGAAGATATAGCACAACAATATTACGGCAGCAGTCATGGCAAGCAGCGCCATGAGCGTGATCTGCCACAATAGCGCCCTACGAGCTTGGAGGGCTTTGCCCAATGCCTGCTGCATGGACAGCATCTCGTTTTGACGGATGGTGTTGAGTAAGTGGGAGGTACGCTGGGCAAGTTGGGTGTTTACCTTTTGCAGGTCGCTTACCTCTCTGTTTACTGCTTTTTCTTTTTTCTGGGTGTTCTGTTTGTCTTCTTGTCCTATCTGCGAGAGCACTTGTGCCACCTCTTCGGCAATGTCTACAGGTGTCGCCACCGAGTCGGTAGTAGTTTGGTTTACGTCATTATGGATGGCTACGGTGTCGGTGGTTCCTTTCTTAAAGGCATCGGCAAGTCGGCGGAAGAATCCTTTGCGGGTCTTCACCACCTCAACGGTTGTTCTTTTATTCTCATGGGTTAGGGCTGTCTTGGGGTGTACCACTACCGAGTCTTTTCCGCTATTCAGGTTGTTCACCTTCTCGTGCAGAAAACTCTCGTGGTTGTTTCCTCTCAGTGCTTTTCTGAGTTGCTTCAAATTGAGTTGCTTCAGGTTGAGCAGATAGACAAGTGTGTCCATACGTGCTCTCTGCAAGGAGTCGTTCTCTAAAGTCTTGAGTTTCAGCGTTAGCTCTTTAGATTCCTGTATGGAGCGGTTGAGTTCCCCCCAGTTTTGCGACGCATCCATATAGATGGTGCGCTCGTTGTTGCTCACGTCGAGCAGACTATACACCAGGCTGTCGGCCAGATTGCGCTTATGGGTATAGTCGTTTGAAGCCTTGTTGATGTTGAGTATAGACTGTGTGTTGCTGTATACGAGAGCTACAGCCAATACCATCACTACGGCAACGGCCGCATATCCCAAGGCCACTTTGAGAGGAATGTTGTTTTTTATCATGGTGCAAAAATACAAAAAAATATCTTGCCTTCAGAAGAGAAGACAAGATATTTGCATTTTAAAAGTTGCATGTATACTGTTTTTTGAAGATGGAGCGGTTTACTCTGCCTGTCCTGCTGGAGCCTCAGGAGTCTGAGTCGTGTCGGCTGGTGCTACGGTATCTGTTGGCTCGATGTCGCTGAATGCGATACCAAAGGCTGCCTCTGCAGGTTTTTCTGTTGTTGTGTCGGCAGGAGTCTCTGTAGGAGCTACGGTGTCTGTTGGCTCCATGTCGTTGAGTGCAATGGCGAAACCAGTTTCTGCAGGTTGCTCTGCTGTTGTGTCTGTAGGAGCTACAGTATCTGTAGGCTCAGTGCCTGTATAACTCATCATTTTGTTACTTGCAAATACGTTGTTTGCTGATACGAAAACGAATGCTGCTGCGATAACTGCGAAAAATAACTTCTTCATAATTGTAATGTTTAAATGGTTAATATTCTAATTTGTTGTTTTGTTCTCTGTGACGTCGCTTGTTGAACATTGAGTTCGTTTGCGAGTTCACTATCTTATATCACAACCAGTGTGCCAAAAATGAAGAATATTCGCTAAGTGTTTGATTATCAAGTTATGGCATAGCGATGCCGAAAAGCGTGGAACTGTGGAATGTGTGGAAGAAGTGTGGAAAACTTCCCCAAAAAGTTGGGGAAGTGGGCTATAGTTCGTATTTCTTGATTTTGTTGTAGAGGGTCTTTCTGTCCACTCCCAACAGCTGTGCTGCCTTACTCTTGTTGCCATTGGCACTTTTCAGAGCTGCTTCTATGCGTTGCAGTTCGGTTTGCTCATCGCGTAATGTCAGCGTCTCGGTGGGTTGTTGCAGATGACTCATGCTCTGCTGGAGTTCAGTCCTGCCGATATAGTTTCCCTTGGTCAGCAGGGTGGCACGCTTCATCACATTGTTGAGTTCACGTAGGTTGCCGGGCCAGTTGTACGATGCTATCATCTCCGAAGCCTTATCGTCGAGACCGAGCACGTGTCTTCCCAATTCCTTGTTGGCGTGTTTTATAAACAGGTCGGCGAAGAGGAAGAGGTCTGTGCCGCGATCTTTCAACTCGGGCATATAGATGGTAAACTCGTTGATGCGGTGGAAGAGGTCTTCGCGAAACTGTCCCTCTGCCACTCTCTGTGCCAGGTTTTCGTTGGTGGCGCACACCAGTCGGATATCGATGTCGATCTCCTTTGTTCCTCCCACGGGTCTTATCTTTCTCTCCTGCAAGGCACGAAGCAGTTGCACCTGCACATCATAGCTTAGGTTTCCCATCTCGTCGAGGAAGAGCGTACCTCCATTGGCAACTTCGAAGGCGCCCTTCTTGTCTTGTTCGGCTCCAGTGAAGGCGCCTTTCACATGACCGAAGAATTCGGATGCTGCCACATCTCTGGGTATGGCTCCGCAGTCTATGGCGAAGAAGGGTTTGTCGGCACGGTTGCTCAACTCGTGTATGCGATGCGCCACATATTCCTTGCCTGTGCCACTTGCCCCGAGTATCAGTACCGACATAGGGGTAGGTGCTACGAGTGACACATATCTATATAGCTGTTGTGAGGCTTCACTCTTGCCTTCTATATATTTCGGCGCCTCGTCTTCGTCGGGCTGTGTTGTAGTTTGACGAGGAGTTTCTTGTTGAGCCGGTGTGGCAGGAGAGTTTGCCGGAGCAGGTGTCGATGAGGCTGACAGCTTGATAGCTTCGTTGATTTTCTCTAACAGGATATCGGGATGAAAAGGTTTTGCCACATAGTCGTTGGCTCCCGATTTCATGGCGAGCACAGCGTTCTGCACCTCTGCATAGCTGGTCATGACGATAAAGGGAATGTGAAGGCCCTGTTTGTGGAGCCATCTCAGTGTGGTGAGTCCGTCGTGGTCGGGAAGTCTGAGGTCAGAGAGAATCAAGTCGCGCTGGCTGTCTTCCTGCAACAACCTCAAGGCAGCACCAACCGATGTGGCTTTCTCTACTTCGAATCCTTTCTTTCTGAGCCATGTCTGAATCATGGTTCCAAAAGCCAAATCGTCTTCTATAATCAATATCTTTGCCATCTTGTTGCTGTTTTTATAGTGCAAAGATACGGCTATTTAAAGACTCTACCAAAAGAAACAGATATTTTATAGATTTTTGCTATTCTTTTCACTTCTTATTCCCTTTTGGGGGCATGATAGATGACCAACCTGTGGCTTAATAGAAGGCTGAATAAATCCTACTTCTTAAATCGTAATCAGTTGTTTATAGTGCGATACATTCTATAGTATGCGTATATATAAACGAGTGTGTTGGAAAAAACAGAGAACATATTGACACAGGTGAAGGCTGTTGGATGACTGATTCCCAATAGATAAAATATAGTGGTTGGGAGGATGTTTGCACATATCAGCCATACGATGAAAACCAGGATAAGTGCTGTGCCCAGTTGGTGCATGCTTCCTTTATGTTTTCTTCCTAAATGGCAACCGGCAATCAGTGATGCGATGACAGAGAGCAAGCCGATGCAGTTTTTTGTCCAAGTGAGGATAGTTGCAGTCCTGGTTATCAAGCCATCTTGTGTCATGGGTATTAGGTTGAACTTAAAACATATTGACAGGACGAATGAAAACACATAGTAAAATACCATCACCTCGCAGCAACGTCGCAGCAACTTTTCGTTTCTTGGTTGTATTAATCGGAATATTCCCCATAATGCTATGGTGGCAAGCATTAATACCCATTGTTTGATGGTGAGTAAGATGGATGGAATGTTGACTGCAACACCAAGACTTCCACAAACCGTGTTTACGAGTGAAAGAATCGCAAAAAAACAGTATGCATACATGGCATATTGAGCCATGCATTTTTTTCTGTTATGTCGTTTTTTCATGCAATAATCTTAATAAAGAAGTTTTTATACTTTGCGGCGTTATTTATCCAAAAACGCCGTATATTTTGCGGCAAAGATACGAAGAAAACGCCGCGTCACCAAATTAATTTAGGTTATATTTTGACGTTATCAGAAACTTTTTCACTTCTAATTCTACAGATTTATCTTCCTTGGCACCTTCAATTCTGTTGGAATGAACAACAGCACTGGTCATTTGTCTGCCTTTTCCTACAGACTTGAATTTTACCACAAAGAAATCGTCTATGCTATAGTCACTGGAGAACAGATCATAATACTCAGAGATACTATTCTCTTCACCCTTCATTTTGGGTTTGGATCTGTCTGGAAATGGCTGCTGTAAATACATTTTTAAGGACGACTTTTTGCGATGTTCCACACTTTTAAGGACGACTTTTTGTAGTTTTATACATTTTTAAGGACGACTTTTTGTGTTATTTGAAATAAAAAATGTATTTTTGCATTCAGAAACATCAAATAATCAGATAGTTATGAAGAGAAATGCCATCAAATA
>USOQ01000092.1 GCA_900556395.1 Candidatus Segatella caccae
TAGACATTTCTATCTTTAATTTTCTAATTCGTTAATTGATACCTATTCCAAACAGGGTGCAAAATTACAAATATTTTTCGTATATACAAAAGAATCCCTAAAAGAAACTAATCTTTTAAGGATTTTTTATACTTTTAGCCTCTTACGGCTTCTTTTTTCTTCGATTTTGTTGACTAACACAGGGTTATGCCCTATGTAAGTCAAGAAAAACCTTCATACGTGTAACAAAACAAGCTTAGTCTTTCTTCAAATCTTCCTCGTGCTCCTTAAGGAAAGCGAACATCGCCTTAAGTGCTGTATTAGTAGCGATGACAAGATTGATATCACGACCATAATCCTCTGTCAGTTTAATGGTGCGTACATCATCCTTGCTACCATAGCCAATCCAAATGGTTCCGACAGGATTTTCAGCAGTACCACCCGCAGGTCCAGCCACACCAGTAGCCGAAATGGCAAAGTCTACTTGCAGAGCCTCAATAGCACCGAGCACCATCTGGCGTGCCACCTCCTCGCATACGGCAGTCTGCTCTTCAAGCACCTGATGACTTACCTTCAGGATATTCTCTTTCACCTCATTGGTGTAAGATACGATGCCACCCTTGAAGTAATTAGAAGCACCTGGCACTGCGATAATGGCCTCAGCTATTCTACCTCCCGTACAACTTTCTGCAGTACCCAGAGTTTTCTCACTATTATAGAGCAATTCAGAAATATTCTTGCTCAAGATTTTGCTTTCAAATTCCATTTATATAGATATTAATGTGTTTGCTGCTATTTGAATGTCACCTTAGAGTATGCAGGCAGGTCGATGCTGGCAAAGTCACCATCATGATATTTAAAGTTTCCCACACAAGCGATCATGGCCGCATTGTCAGTAGTGTAACTGAACTTCGGTATATAGATGGTCCATCCATATCGCTGAGCATGATCACGGAAGGCATTGCGCAAGCCATTGTTGGCAGAGACGCCACCCGCCACAGCTACATGCTTAATACCCGTCTGCTTAACAGCCATTCTGAGTTTCTTCATCAGGATATCTACGATGGTGTACTCTATACTGGCAGCCAGGTCAAACTTGTTTTTCTCTACAAAGTCGGGATCATCAGCCACCCATTTGCGCAGACTATAGAGGAAACTGGTCTTGAAACCAGAGAAACTGTAGTCCATACCCTGTATATGTGGTTCTGCAAAGGTGAAAGCCTTTGGATTGCCCTGTCGAGCATACTTGTCAACAACAGGACCTCCAGGATATCCCCACTCCAACACTTTGGCACATTTATCAATAGCCTCGCCGGCAGCATCATCGATGGTTTGTCCTAAGACCTGCATATCATTGTATGCATTCACCTTTACAATCTGCGAGTTTCCGCCACTCACCAACAGACATAGGAAGGGGAAAGGAGGAGCACTCTGATCATCGTCCGACTCTTTGATGAAGTGAGCCATGACATGCCCTTGCAAGTGATTAACATCGATAAGTGGGATATTAAGCGAGCGAGCGAATCCTTTAGCAAAGCTCACACCTACGAGCAGTGACCCCATAAGACCAGGTCCTCGTGTGAAAGCTACAGCACTCAGATCTTCCTTTTGAATACCAGCACGAACTATAGCTTGGTCGACAACAGGCACAACATTCTGCTGATGTGCACGCGAAGCCAACTCAGGCACCACACCTCCATAGGCTTTATGTACTTCCTGAGAGGCTGTCACATTGCTGAGCAACACGCCATTTTTGAGCACAGCAGCCGAGGTATCATCGCAACTACTCTCTATACCTAATATATATATATCCTTCATTTTAATGATTAATGTTTATTGTTTTGTATTTATAGTGTAGAGAAATGAAAAGACAGATGCCTCATCCCCCCTACACATCAAACATTAATTAGTGTGTAAGAATCTCAACACCAGTTTCCGTCATGACGAGCGTGTGCTCCCATTGAGCAGAAGGTTTCTCATCACCCGTAATGACTTCCCATCCGTATGGATCATCAGCATCGATGAATACCTTCCAAGTACCCATATTGATCATAGGCTCTATGGTGAACACCATACCAGGTACCAGAAGCATGCCTGTGCCCTTGTGTCCATAGTGCAACACCTCGGGCTCCTCGTGGAACTGAAGTCCCACACCATGTCCGCAGAGATCGCGCACTACACCATAACCATACTTCTTGCAATGTTTCTCGATGGCATGACCGATGTCGCCCACAAAACTATAAGGCTTAGCCACCTCCATACCTATCTCAAGGCACTCTTTAGCCACACGCACCAACTGCTCTTTCTCAGGAGTAGTCTTGCCACCAACGATAAACATACGGCTGGCATCAGCATAATATCCATCCACAATGGTAGTCATATCCACATTGACGATATCACCCTCCTGTAACACATCTTCCTCCTTAGGTATACCATGGCACACCACTTCATTGATACTTGTGCATACACTCTTGGGATAACCTTCATAGTTAAGACATGCTGGTATGGCATTATGATCCTTGCAGTATTTCATACAGATATCGTCAATCTCCTGAGTATTCATACCTGGGCGTATAGCCTCAGCCACTGCGTCAAGGCACCCCGTGTTGATTACACCACTTTTACGAATACCCTCTATTTGCTCAGGAGTTTTTATCAACTCACGAGTAGGTACTAACTTACCCTTACTTTCCCAATACATGACCTGCTTGTCGAGTTCGGTAAGTGGCTGACCTGGCAAGCAATGCCATCTTTTTTTCTTGATTGCCATTTTCTTGTTTTTATTATTTTTTATTTTGCAAATGCAAAAATACAACCTTTTTTTTGATTGCCCAACATTTTGTGTAAAAACTTACACACCCCTACATGGATGAATCACACCAACATCGCAACAATCAGTAGTGGCCTACAAGCCACATCACTCTTCATCAAGTTTTACATCAAGATACTTGTAAATCTCCTTCGTCCAATCAGCTCCATTAGCAGGACAATAAGTAGTCATACCCAGTTCGCTTGCTGCAGCCACATTGCGTGGACCATCATCAACAAAGAGTGTCTCTGAGGGCAGGATGCGCTCCTTTGCCAATACATGACGGAAAAAATTCTCATCGGGTTTCATACATCCCACTTCGTAACTACGATACATTGCATCAAAGTAGAAGTCTACAGAATGACCATCACCAGAAAACTCCTTACTCTCAGCCCAATGCATCACATAAGGATTGGTGTTAGAAAGCATAACGACACGATAACCCTCGCGACGCAGTTTCAGAAGAGCCTCCAACTTATAAGCTGGCAACTCTTTCATATAGCCCAGCCAACAATGTTTCACCTCGTCGAAGTTGAGCTCGCGTCCGCACATTTTTCCTAATTCTTTGCGATACCCCTCCTCACTCAGTTTACCCTCTTCCAAATCACCAAAGATTCCTTGTTGACGATAAGGATCAAGCACATGGTCGATGTCAGCGACACCAAGGTCGGTAAAACGTTTTTTGGCTTCATTGCCATCAATAGTTGCAATGACTCCACCAAAATCAAAAACAATCGTCTGTATCATTCTATCCTGATGTTATTTAAAATATTACTTTTTACTCTTAAAATAGTTTCAACTTATTTTCTCTTGCCTCTTGCAAACTCCCCAGTCGAGCCTGTTCCTGGTGATACTTGTGCCTCAGAAGTTCATAACGTTGTTTGAGTTCTGCTTCATAAGCAGCACCATCCTTACCGAAGAGACGCGCACAGATACCCGCATTCAGACTGGCATCCTTTACCCACACCACAGGACCGTCATACACAGGAGCTATCTTCAGAGCCACGTGCATCTCGCTGGTTGTAGCGCCACCCACCATAATGGGCAATCTGAGCCCTGCATGCTGCATCTCTTGAGCCACGTTCACCATTTCTTCAAGCGAAGGCGTAATAAGACCACTTAGTCCGACAGCATCTGCTTTTTCCTCGATAGCCTTTTTCACTATTTGCTCAGCAGGCACCATCACTCCCAAGTCAATGACATCATAGTTGTTGCAAGACATCACCACACCCACGATATTCTTTCCAATGTCGTGCACATCGCCTTTCACGGTGGCCAGCACTACTTTTCCAGCCTTAGCCGACCCACCCGCTTTCTCTGCCTCTATATGTGGCTCGAGGATAGACACTGCAGCCTTCATCGTACGAGCCGTCTTCACCACCTGAGGTAAGAACATCTTACCCTCGCCAAAGAGCTCACCCACCTCATTCATTCCGTCCATGAGAGGTCCTTCTATCACGTTGACGGCATGCGGATACATGGTTAACGCCTCATCAATATCGGCTTGTAAGAACTCAGAGATACCTTTTCGCAGGGCATATTTGAGTCGGTTTTCCACACTATCTTTTCTCCATTCGGGCGCAGCGGGCTTAGGCATCACAGTACCTCCTGTCGCCTTTGCAGCTTTGGCAGCATCAGCCTTTTCTTTGATATCAGCGGCCAACTCTATAAGGTCCTCATAAGCTCCTTTGCGACGATTGAGCACCACATCCTCGATGATATCGAGTTGTTCTTTAGGAATCTTATGATAGTCCATACGAGCCTTAGCGTTCACGATACCAAAGTCCATACCTTTCTGTTGCGCATAGTGCAAGAAAACTGAGTGTATGGCCTCACGTATGTATGTATTGCCACGGAAAGAGAATGAGAGATTGCTCACACCACCGCTGACATGTGCGCCTGGTAGATGCGTAGTAATCCACTCTGTAGCCTTAATAAAGTCGACAGCATAATTATCATGTTCCTCCATACCCGTAGCTATAGCGAGCACATTAGGGTCGAAGATAATATCAAGAGGATTCATCCCCACCTTGTCGACCAGGATATGATAAGCCCTTTCAGCAATCTCTATTCTACGCTCAAAGGTTGTGGCCTGTCCCACCTCGTCAAAACACATCACCACGCATGCAGCACCATACCGAAGCACATCTTTGGCATGTTCAACAAACACCTCTTCACCCTCCTTGAGAGATATAGAATTGACGATACATTTACCCTGACAGCACTTGAGTCCAGCTTTGATAACATCCCATTTGGATGAGTCGATCATGATAGGCACCTTAGCAATATCAGGTTCGGCAGCTATCATATTGAGGAAGTTCACCATCTCAGCTTTAGCATCGAGCAGTCCATCGTCCATATTGACGTCTACCACAGCAGCTCCATCAGCCACCTGCTTACGTGCTATACCTAAGGCCTCCTCATAACTTTTCTCGTTGATAAGACGCAGAAACTTACGGCTACCTGCCACATTGCATCGCTCCCCCACATTAACAAATCGCGAGCTGTCTATAGGAGCATGCACCTCATCATCTACCTGCAGCAGGTCGAGACCTGAGAGCCACATATAAGGCGACTTATCAGCCACTCGATGAGGCTTTTTCCCCACCACCATCTGCGCATATTTTTCTATAAATTCAGGTGTAGTACCACAGCATCCACCTATAATATTAACGAGTTCTTCGTCTATAAACTCGGCGATTTGTGGCGCCATACTCTCAGGCGTCTCATCGTAACCACCCATCTCGTTGGGCAGTCCTGCATTGGGATGCGCACTAATATAATAAGGTGCCACCTTGCCCAGTCGCTCAATAAAGGGTTTCATCTGCGGTGCACCAAAAGCACAGTTCATACCCAAAGAGAAAATAGGATATGACGAAACACTGGCGAGAAAAGCCTCAATGGTCTGTCCACTAAGGGTTCTTCCTGCCAGGTCGCTCACAGTGAGACTCACCATGACAGGCAACTGCACCCCATGTTTCTCCATCACAGAGAAGGCTGCATCCATCATTGCTTTACAGTTGAGCGTATCGAAAACCGTTTCTATAAGTATAATATCAACACCACCCTCAATAAGCCCATCTATCTGTTCTGCGCAGATATCGAAAAGCTCATCGTAGGTCATATCACGAGCAGCAGGATTGCTCACATCAGGGCTCATGGAGCATGTCTTGTTAGTAGGTCCCACATCGCCAGCCACGAAGCGTGGCTTTTCGGGCGTAGAATATCTGTCTGCTTCTATACGTGCCAATCTTGCTCCCTCGTATGCCATCTCACGCGCATCATTTTCCAGATGATAATCAGCTTGCGAGATACGTTGCGACGAGAAAGTATTGGCAGTAATGATGTCTGCTCCAGCCTCCAGATATCGTCGATAAATATCAGATATAACATCAGGGCGTGTGAGATTAAGCATATCGTTGTTGCCCTTCATCTGCCCCGACACATCAGCATACCTTTCCCCACGAAAGTCCTCTTCTGTGAGGTTGTATCTCTGTATCTCCGTGCCCATAGCCCCGTCGAGTACCAGCACTCTGCTGTTACATAACTCTTTGAGCGTAAAACTATTTACTTGATGATTATCCATTTTATGTTGACCCGCGTATGCAACCCTTCTCTCTTTTTTTTTTACCTATTCAAGTTTCACAAGTAAGGGAATTGGTTGAAGTTAAAGATGTTAGAGAAGTTAAAGAATTTATCAATCCCTACAGTCGTTCAGGAAATGAAGAGTCATCGTCTATGTTGTACAACATAGGACATTCGTTCCTCTAACATCCCTATAACGATCCTATAACATTTCTCTAACCTTCCATCCCATATATGCGAAAACGATTTTAAAATCTTTTGATAGCCCTATCCATTTCCCTGCGATCCTCTTTCTCCTTCAGAGTTTGACGCTTGTCGTACTCCTTTTTTCCCTTGCACAGAGCGATATCTACCTTTGCACGTCCATGATCATCGATAAAGATCAGTGTTGGAACAATGGTAAATCCAGGCTGCTTAGCATCCTCCTCAAGTCGACGTAACTCACGCTTATTGAGTAACAACTTACGATCGCGTCGTGCCTCATGATTACCAAACGAGCCATAAAAATAAGGAGAGATATTCATACCCTTTGCCCACAACTCACCATTATAGAAATCACAATAACAATCCACCAAAGAAGCTTTGCCTCCCCTGATCGACTTGATTTCTGTACCAGTAAGCACAATACCCGCAGTATAGGTATCGACAAAGAAGTATTCGAACGCTGCCTTCTTGTTTCTTATTTGTATAGGACTCTTCTTACGAAGTTCTTGTTCTTGTTTGTTCATTCCTTCATTCCTCAAAAAAAATCATTCCACACAGGCAAAGCTGTCGATGTGTTCGTCGATGTAGCAAGCTATCTGAGCCGTCCACTCCTCTTCATTCTCCACAAAGTCATCGTCGAAATCATCAAACATAGGATACTTCTCATAAAGAGCCATAAACTCCTCGTCGCTCATATCGCGCTCTATATCCTCATGATTGAGATTATAGCTCTTATGCGCCTTGTTTATCAGTTTATAGAGTCCTTGCAGCCCCCAGTTACGAAAAGCCTTATCAGTGGGATTTAAAAAGATAAAACCTCCATATCCATTATGAATAAGTTGCACCATGCCTCCATCCATCATCTCCTCGTGAAGCACATCCCATGCCAAGAGAGTAATTTGGTCGCTATTGAGCATCGCCATGGTCTGGGCATTGAGTTCTCCACCTATAGCCTCACGTATGGCTACCACAAAAGCTTGCACAAACTCGTCCATGCCTGCCTCTGCCGCTTGGCGTAGCACACTATCTTTTATCTTAACCTGCGTCATATAATGATTCTATTTAAAATTGCAATTTTCAGTTTGCAAAGATACACCAAAAAGCGCACAAACCAAAGAATTTCATAAAAAATGAGATTAAAGAGTTAAAAAGAACATATAAATTGCCCCATTTTTCAAAAAAAATAGTACTTTTGTGGTCGGATTTCTGCATCTTACGTCAGATATCTATCAATTATTGAATGTATTCAAACATTTTATATACTAATATAAATTTTAGCGAATATGATCTATTCTAAAGAAGTAGACAACATGTGCGTTGTCGCTAAGGGTCCTAACCACGGACCAGCTC
>USOQ01000093.1 GCA_900556395.1 Candidatus Segatella caccae
TGGAGCAGTTCGACAAGGAGAATCCTTTGTTCAAGGGATTCATCGAGAACTCTCAAGTTTGGATGAGCCATGGTGATACCATCACTGCCATCCCAGAGGATTATAAGTGCATCGCTTCTACTGCCAATGTGAAGTATGCTGCTTATGCTTCTACCAAACAGCCTGTATGGGCGGTACAGTTCCACCCAGAGGTGTTCCACTCTTTGCAGGGTACCCAGTTGCTGAAGAACTTCGTGGTAGATATCTGTGGCAGTAAGCAAGACTGGAGTGCTGACTCTTTTGTAGAGACTACAGTGGCAGAGCTGAAAGCACAGTTGGGTGACGACAAGGTTATCCTTGGTCTTTCAGGTGGTGTCGATTCCAGTGTGGCTGCCGTTCTCTTGAACAAGGCTATCGGCAAAAACCTTACCTGTATCTTCGTAGATCACGGTATGCTTCGCAAGAACGAGTTCCGTGATGTGATGGAGGATTACAAGTGCTTGGGTCTGAATGTGATTGGTGTGGATGCATCAGAGAAATTCTTTGCTGACTTGGCTGGCGTTACCGATCCTGAGGAGAAGCGTAAGATTATTGGACGTGACTTCGTGGAGGTGTTCAATGCTGAGGCAAAGAAGCAGACTGGTGCCAAATGGTTGGCTCAAGGTACTATCTATCCCGACCGTATCGAGAGCTTGAATATTACTGGTAAGGTCATCAAGAGCCATCACAATGTGGGTGGTCTTCCTAAGGAGATGAACCTTCAGTTGTGCGAGCCATTGAAGTGGTTGTTCAAGGATGAGGTTCGTCGAGTAGGTCGCTCTATGGGTATGCCTGAGCATCTGATTACTCGTCATCCTTTCCCTGGTCCTGGTTTGGCAGTACGTATCTTGGGTGATATCACTCCCGAGAAGGTGCGTATCCTTCAGGATGCCGATGATATCTATATCCGTGGCTTGCGCGAGTACAAGGTGAAGTTGAGTGGTGAGGAGGCTCGTCGTGTGTTGGCTGCTGGCGTTCCTGCCGATATGCAGAATGGCGAGATTGAGGTTTCTCTCTACGATCAGATTTGGCAGGCGGGTACCGTGTTGCTTTCTACTGTTCGTTCGGTAGGAGTCATGGGTGATGAGCGTACCTACGAACATCCTGTTGCATTGCGTGCTGTGACCAGTACTGATGCGATGACTGCCGATTGGGCGCATCTTCCTTACGACTTCATGGCTAAGGTGAGCAACGAGATTATTAATAAGGTGAAGGGTGTGAACCGCGTTTGCTACGACATCTCTTCAAAACCACCTTCGACTATTGAGTGGGAGTAAGGCTTTCTTCTCACGATGATTTCATCCTGTGATGATTTCTTTGTGGAAAATCATTAAGAAAGCAGATTTCTACAATCTATATAATAAATCCCTCCTTCAAGTGTATGAAGTGCCCCCAAAAAGTTTTGTGTCTAACTTTTGGGGTGCAGTTCAAATGCTTGAGGGAGGGATTTTTATTTTGTTCTTTGTTGTTTTGTTCTTTATTATTTTGTGACGCTTATTTTGTGATTTGCAACCTTGTCCATAGCCATCGTGGGATGAGTCGCCAGAAGAAGACGAGGATGGCATATCGCCAGTCTATGACTTTTATTTCTTTCTTTCTCTCGATGGCGTGTACGATATGTTGAGCCACGACTTCGGGTTTGAGTTGTAGTGGATAGCTACTGCCGGCAATAAGAGCTGTTTCAACAAATCCTGGGCGTATGTCTGTTATTGAGATGGGGAGATGGCGCATACGTGCTTGTTGGGCAAGACATTCCAGATAATGGTTTTGAAATCGCTTGGTGGCAGAATAGGCTGGGGCTGCACCAAGTCCTTTTGTTCCTGCTATGGATGTGATGCAGGCAATGCGATATGTATGCTTATTTTCGGTTGTTGGGGTGTGGGCAGCAAACCAGTTGAATGCGGTGTCTACCATTCTTGTGAATCCCATCCCGTTCGTTTCCACCGTCTTCAGTTCTTTCTCTATATCGAGCAGGTTGTTTTGCCAACCTATACCCGAACTATGGAAGTACAGATCCATACCTCCCAACTTGTCGATGAGTTGCTGTAGTTGGGTAGGAGCATCAGCAGATGTGACATCTATCTGTTGATAGCAGGTAATGCCGTCAGTCATCAGTGCCTGTAACCTTTCTGTTCTTCTACCGGCTATACCCACTTGCCATCCTTTGGATGCAAGGCGTTTGGCCACTTCCATTCCGATGCCCGATGTGGCGCCCATAACGATTGCTTTCTTTGTCATGATTTTGTTGTGTTGATTGATAGACAGTTCCTTTTCATTCGAATGGTTTTCTTCTGCGAGCTATCTCTTCCCCTTGTTGATGATGTAGATGCCCGCCGTAGCCAAGGTGCCTGCAATGAGGTATTTCCAGTAGAAGGTTTCGCCCAGACACAGGCATGAGGTGATGGCTCCTACCACAGGGATGAGCGAGTTATAGATGGCCACTTTACCCACAGGATTGCAGGTGATCAGTTTGTTGTAGAGAGCAAAACTGATGGTAGAGATAGCGATGAGTAATAGCAGGATAATAATACCCCACAGGCTTACTATGGGCAGACAACCGCCCATCCACAGGGCAGGAATCATCAGTAGGGCACCGCCAATGCTCAGCGAATAGCCCGTTCCTACAAATACATCCACCCTTTTGCTCAAATCCCTTGTCAGCAAGGAGGCACTGGCTCCACATAGCGCATTGAGGATAATCATACCATCGCCCAAGAAAGTAAAGCTTCCACTTTCTTTTCCACCAAGGTTTAAGGTCAGAATGCCCACAAAACCGATGATGCAGCCCACAGCTTTGCTCCACGTCATCTTGTCGCTTTTGAAGAAGAGACAGGCAAAGATTACCACCGTGAAAACACTCATCGAGTTGAGTATTGCCGAGCGTGCCCCTGGATTGTGGGAGAGTCCGAAGTAGAAGAAGGCATAATGCAAGGTGGTGTTGAGCAGTGCATAGAGGAGGATAAACCAACCATCAGTAGCCTTTCGTATGTTGAATCTACGATGCGAACCCTTGGCAAAGGTTAGGATGATGATGCCTGATACAAAGAACCTAATACCAGCAAAGAGCATCTTGCTGCCTGTCATGTCGGTAGCTATCTTGAACTCTTCCATGCCCATCTTTATCAAAGGATAAGCCCATCCCCACGATATGGCAGCAGTAAGGGCAAAGAGGCTCACCCACATAGGACGTTGAAATATACTAAGTGTATTTTTATTTTTTTGTTCCATTTGTTTTCTTGTGTTTCCTGCATAAACTGTTGCAAAGGTAATAAGAATAATTGGTTCTCACGCATGTTCGTTCAAAAACCTACCGATAAGTTTTGTTCTCTTCTTTATTTTGCTTAATTTTGCAATTCGAGGTAAGCATCGTTCTGCAGGCTATGTGTGGGTCTTACTCTGTGAGGAACGTTTGTCTTTTATGCGTAAAGTGTTTTAGAATAACTAAGTAATAGAATGTATATGAAACAGAATACATACAAGAAGATTCTGGTTGCGATGATAGGTGTCATAACCTTGTTGATCGTAGCCCTGTATGGTGTGAGTCATTATATGCTCGATTATTCGCTCAACTATCCGAGGGAAGAGCGAATGACAGCTGCGTTTTGGAAAAAGAGATTGCAGAATGAATGTCCCTGGACAACTTCCTGGATGGACTCTGTGTATCATCATCATCTTGTAAAAGACACCTTTATCGTGATGCCGTCAGGCTATCGGGCTCACGCCATCTATCTCTATGCACCTCAGCCTACGCTAAAGACCGCCATCGTGGTGCATGGCTATCAGGTACGTGCTGAGGGAATGCTCCACATTGCCTATCTCTACAACCATGACATGGGATATAATGTGCTCTTGCCCGACTTGTATGGGCATGGAGAGAGTGAGGGCGATCATATACAAATGGGATGGAAAGACCGTTGGGATGTTATGCGATGGTCTGCAGTGGCCAATGACATTTTTAAGGTAAAGTGTGAAGAACGAAGCGAGAAGAATCAAAGTTCTTTGGGAGAAGTGAAAGATAGCATAAAAGCAGAAACCTGTCAAGTGATTCATGGCATCTCGATGGGTGCTGCTACGACGATGGCTGTAGCTGGCGAGAAGACACCGGGATACGTGAAGTGCTTTGTGGAAGATTGCGGTTACACCAGTGTGTGGGATGAGTTTTCTGCGCAACTCAAAGAGCAGTTTGGCTTACCTGCCTTCCCTTTGATGAACACCACCTCTGCCCTCTGCCAGCACAAGTATGGCTGGTCGTTTGCTGAGGCTCAGCAGATAGACCAGGTTCGTAAGAGTACCAAACCGATGCTCTTTATCCATGGCGACAAGGATGCCTTTGTGCCTTATACGATGCTTCGTCCCTTGTACGAAGCTAAGACGAAAGGTAGAAAGGCCCTTTTCGTAGCCAAAGGTTCTGTGCATGCCATGGCTTATCGCGATCATCACGAAGAATATACTCGTATCGTGAAGGGGTTTGTTTCGGAAGAGTAGGAGGCTTGGTCTTCGTATCTCCTTGGAGACTTATTCACCGATGTGTTGTCCTACTACATATCCTGTCGTCCAGGCAGCCTGGAGATTGAATCCACCAGTGATGGCATCTATGTCGAGTACTTCGCCTGCGAAGAATAGATGGGGGCAAACCTTACTTTCCAGGGTGTGAAGGTCTATATTGCTGAGGCTGACACCGCCACAGGTAACAAACTCCTCCTTGAAGGCTCCCTTGCCATTTACTTGGTAGAGGTCGTTGGTGAGTGTCTCTATCAATAGGTTACATCCTTTTTTGCCCATTTCGCTCCATTTCTTCTCTGGCTCATATCCCATTTTCTGAATCAGGTACAGCCATAGGCGAGATGGCAGATTGTAAGGACGAATGTTTGCCAACTGCTTCTGCGGATTGGCGGTAATGATGCCTTGGATATTTTCTTCCACACAGGTACGGTTGCTCTCATGTATCCAGTTCACAGAAATCTTTATCTGATAGTTGTTCTCATGTAGATGTCGTGCTGCATGAGAGGATAGTTTCAGTATGGCAGGACCACTCATCCCCCAATGTGTGATGAGAAGGGCACCTTCTGCCTTTATTTTACTGCCAGGAATACTGGTAAAAACTGGGCCTACCACCGTTCCCATCAAATTCTTTAACGCTTTGTCTGCGATATTGAAGGTGAAGAGTGCTGGGATGGGGTGCTCTATCGTGTGACCTAAGTCGGCGAGATACTCGAAACTATCTATGTGTGGATGTCCACCTGTGGTGATGGCTACTCGGTCGAAAGCTATCTGCTTACTTTCTGCAGACACACCCTTATTGGTCTTAAAGTCGAGTAGCAGTCTCTCGTCTTCCAGTTCTGTAATGTCAGTAAGTTGATGGTTGCATTGTATCTTGATGCCCAACATCTTGGCTGTATTCACTAAGCAGTCGATGATGCTGTGTGCGTCTTGCGACTGCGGAAACACGCATTGGTCTTCTTGTGTTACCAGTGGCACACCATTCTCCTCAAACCATTCGTAGGCATGACGATAATCGAAGCGTTTGAAGAGGCGTTTCATCAGTTTATGTCCTCGAGGATATGCCTGTTTCAGGTCTGAAATCTCATCAAAAGAATTGGTAAGGTTACATCTTCCACCTCCCGTAATCTCTACCTTGGCAAGTACTTGAGAGTTCTTTTCGAAGATGGTGATGTCGGCATGAGGAAAGTTACGCTTGGTCTCGATGGCTGCAAAGAATCCTGCGGCGCCACCGCCAATGATAGCAATATGTTGTGTATGAGGCATCTTGTTTTTTTGATGTAAATGATGTTAGGTGGTGGTTTTCTTCTTTCTACATTCAGGGCATTCGCCTTTGATGACGAAGGAAATAGAGTGGGGGTAGAATCCTTCGGGTAGTTCAAAACTGGGGATATGGATGTCTTCCATGCAGAATGAGCGTTGGCATGCTTCGCAATAGAAGTGGATATGTCCATCGTGATGATTGCATTTGCCTTCTTCCTCGCATAGTTCATAGTTGAGTACCCCTCGTCCATCTTCAAAGGCATGCACTACATCGTGTTCTAAGAATAAGGTAAGTGTTCGGAATATGCTCGATTTGTCCATTGATGGCATCCTCGACTCCATGTCACCAAGGCACATGGGGGCTGACTGGTTGAGCAAGGCTTGGTATGTTAAAATCCTATTGGCAGTGGGCTTAATGCCTTTTTTCTCCAACTTGTCTACGATCTCTTGGCTATTCATTTTCTCGTTCTTTTCAGACGTAAAAATAGCGTAGGTTCAGTCGATGGATGAAGTGTTTCATCTGCTGTACCCTACGCTGTATGTTTCGTATTACTTGTTTTTCAACAGGTCGCGAATCTCAGTAAGGAGTTTCTCTTCAGCGGTAGGCTTAGGTTCAGGCTTAGGCTCCTCTTCCTTCTTCTTGGCAAATTTGTTGACCAGCTTTATCAGCAGGAAAATACAGAAAGCCACGATGAAGAAGTCGAGGCAGGTCTGTAGGAAGTTACCATAGTTGATAGTGGCAGCAGGCAACTTCTCGCCAGCAACCTCTACTGTGGGGAGTGAAACCTTCAGGTCGGAGAAGTTTACGCCACCAATGAGCCATCCTATAGGAGGCATGATGATATCATCAACTACCGAACTGACAATCTTTCCAAAGGCACCACCGATGATGACACCGACAGCCATGTCGAGCACATTGCCACGCATGGCGAATTGCTTAAATTCATTTAGAAATTTGCTCATCTTTTCTTTTAATTATTTGATGTTAGAAGAATACACCTTATTATATATATAGTGAGTACTCCCTTTGTGCGCACACATCATGACTTTTTATTTTGCAATATGGAGTTGTCACTCTTGCATGTTAAGGTAAGAAAACCCTCCGATATTTGGCAGCATGCGGACTTTTTTATATAATTTAATACTCAATTCGCATGCAAAGTTAGAAAAAAATTAGTAACTTTGCGCTCGATAAAGAGAAAAAATGCTCAAAAGTATTGCTTTTTGAATGTTTCAGCTCATAGGCAAGTACTGAGGAGCTTGAAAGTAAGATTTATTTTCAACCATTAATTAAAATATTAAACAAAATGACAAAAGTTGCTATTAACGGCTTCGGCCGTATCGGTCGTCTGGCTTTCCGTCAGATGTTTGAGGCAGAGGGTTATGAGGTAGTTGCTATCAACGACCTTACATCTCCAAAAATGTTGGCTCACCTTCTTAAGTATGATACAGCTCAGGGTGGCTTCGCTGGCAAGTTCGGTGAGGGCAAGCACACTGTAGAGGCAACAGACAACTCTATCATCGTTGATGGTAAGGAAATCACTATCTATGCTAAGCCAAACGCTGCTGAGCTTCCTTGGGGTGAGCTTGGTGTTGATGTAGTACTCGAGTGCACAGGTTTCTATACATCAAAGGAGAAGGCTTCTGCTCACATCGCAGCAGGTGCTAAGAAGGTTGTTATCTCTGCTCCAGCTGGTAACGATCTCCCTACTATCGTTTACAACACAAACCACAAGACTTTGACTCCAGCCGACACAGTTATTTCTGCAGCTTCTTGTACAACTAACTGCTTGGCTCCTATGGCTGACGCTTTGAACAAGTATGCAGCTATCCAGTCAGGTATCATGTCTACTATCCACGCTTACACAGGTGATCAGATGATTCTTGACGGTCCTCAGCGTAAGGGCGACCTCCGTCGTTCACGTGCAGGTGCTCAGAACATCG
>USOQ01000094.1 GCA_900556395.1 Candidatus Segatella caccae
ATGACCACACTGGTCAGACTGGATTCAAAATATGCCCCTTTTTAAAGTGGGCTCAATTATTAAGAGCCTTCTGTAAGAAACGTAAAAAATGTGCCGACAGTTCTCACGAGCTGTCGGCACTTCTGCTAAACTAAAAGCATAAATTAGTTAGATTTTCTTTGCTGCTTATTTTATAAGTCATTTGTTGTTTCATGAAAAAAACTTGCTTTATTTCACTATAAACTTCTTTCCGCCTGCCACGTAAATGCCTTTCTCCAGTTTTGTGTGCTCAATGCCTTGCAGGTCGTATATCTTAGTGCCGTCGGCAGCAGTTCTTGCTTCCACGAGCTGGATGCTTGTTGGCGTACCGTCGGCATGCTGTATCTTGGCGAGGGTGAGAGTTTCGGTGCTTGGATACTGTATGCTGAAATAGCATCTGAAGCCTTTTGCTGAGATTGGGTTGCTGGCAACGATGTGGTAGAACTTGTCGCCCTGCAGGAAGTATTCTTCTGCTTCGCCGTTACCCTTCAGCGTGAATTTTCCATAACTTCCTATCATGCTTACTTTGCCGCCGTCAGTGAGATCGCTCTCTAAAAATGCCAGACTGGAACTTAGGGCGTAAGTGCCCAACACGTAGGTGTCCTGATCTGTGCTGATGTTGGCTGGCTTGATGAGGTAAGGCTTGCCAGCTTCTATTTCGGTGGCCGAGGCGAAGTTGATCGTTACCTTTCCGCTTGCATCTACAGAAGCATCCTTTAAGCTTTCCACTTTCACTTTGTCACCAAAAGTGGCTTTCAGTTGCTCGGCTGTCATCGTGAAAGGAAGACAGATGGTGTTCCAATAACCAACTTTCAGGTTGCGTATCCATGTCACGCTTACCTTGTTTTGCTGCTCTGCATCGTAGGTGTTGTTGGCTATCAGCGATGTCAGGTTGTCGTCGTTCTCGTCCAGTTTGACTGCGGGTACAGCGCTTGGAGCAACGGGCATGATGTACTTGTAGAAGGTGGACTGAGGAGCATCGAGTTGTCCCCAGATGTTTTCCTTGGTTCCGTTGGCTTTTGCGTTGTCGTTGAGGATTGAGAGGTTGGCGTATTTCTGATAATCGTCCTTAGCGTTCCAGATTATGTTTCTGTGATAAGTTGTGTTGGTGGAACTGCAGTTGTACACATTGTTGTTGGTCCCTGATGCGTTGGCATTGCTGAACACGCAGACGCCATCGGTTTGGCAGTTGCCGCTAACCCCAGTGTTCACGATACTTGAGCAGTTGGCGCTGTTGACAATGTTGCAGGGATTGTCTGATAAGGCTGCGGTGCCTAAGCCGCATACTGCCAGGGTGCCAAGATATGCATTTCCTGTTACCGTAGTTGGATATTCGCTGCTGCCGAATCCTAAGGTGAGCGTGCCATAGTTCACGCAGTTGTCTATCTGGGTAAACGATCCAATGCCGCCGGCATAGACGTTGCTTACTGTTCCGCCGGTCTTGTTGACGGTGAGGTTTCCGAAGTTGGCACTTTGCTCGCAACTTGCCAAATAGCCTGAAAGTCCACCAGCGTATACATTGCTTTTGGTGGAAATGACATCGGTGTTGATGAAGTTGGTGCATCGATAGATGCTGGCATATTGATCTGCGTTGTTAGATGGACGATTGAATTTTCCTAAGATGCCGCCTGCGTAGACGATATACTCAGCGGGATTGGTGTTGTTGCCATAATTGTAAGCTATCACACCACGTGTCTGGCAGCCAGATATCTTGGGGTTGCTGTGGCTGTTGAGATAATTGTCGGAAGCATAGATGGTTCCGCATATTCCGCCTAAGCTTGGCGAGCAAGATGCGGTTGCGTTCCAGATGTTGATCTTTCCATTGAATGTGCAGTCTTTCAGTTCGTAATCACCCGTGTAGTCGGTGATGTTGCAATAGCCCACTATGCCGCCCACGCTAACCTCTGTCGGCTTGGCAAGGTTTTCCGAGCAGATGACTGCATTCTCTACGTGGCAGTTGCTGATGACTGTGTTTTCTGCCTTTCCCACCAATATTCCGATATATCTCCACTCGTTAGAACTTGCATTATCGTCGCGTACTCTAATCAGGCAGTCCTTCAGTGTGAGGTTCTTGATGCTTCCGTTCTGAACGGCACCAAAGAGGCCGAGATAATTGTCGTAGCCATTTCCGCTGTCGTAGGTGTTGTCGTGATCTCCACGATAGCAGTAAATACCGCTGATGGAGTGTCCGTCGCCATCGTAATGCCCCATGAACCAATAGCATGATTCGTAACCCAAAGTGCTTCTTCCGTATATTCCTATAGGAAACCAGTCTTTCAATTTGTTGAGGCTTGTTTCGTTGAATGTAGCCCTGCCGTAAGCATCGATTGATACGCTTTTCAGCACATCGTCGTTCAGTACGATGTCGGCGGTCTGTTTGAAATATACGTCTTTAAAATTTTTGTAGGATGTTATGGAATAACTTGTCTGATATGTCAGACTTGCCAAGTCCTGTGCTGTACTGATGAGATAAGGATCATCTTTGGTACCATTGCCGCCTGAGAATCCGCTGTTCTTATATTCCCATGTTTCGGCAGCACTCAGGGTGGCAGGCATAAGCATGATGAGCATCAAAAGAGTAAAAAGACTCTTCCAGTTTCTTTTATTATATAATGTTATTGTTTTCATTTTTTTCGATACCATCTTTGTTTAACTTTATTACCAAACTTCGTAGTGATCTGGATTTTCTTGAGTTTTATTGTCGGCGTCGCCACCATAAGTGATGTTTGGAGTGTCCTGCCCGCTGTCGCTTGTCTTTCCCTGCAATTTTTTGCTGTCAGCGAGGATGGGTATTGATTCTACTGCAATCACGCGAATGCATGCTTGCTCATAATTTTTCTTTTTCATACAATTACTATTGTTTTTGTGATTATTCTATTTTTTTCTATATTATTACTGAAACATTCTGTTATCCATAGAAATGTGGTGCAAAGTTATGTTTTTTTCTCGAATATAGTGTGGCTTCTTGTGATTATTTTATGCGATTGATATTGTTTTAACACTATCGTAATTATTTTTACTTTTTTTCTATGCGTACAGGTGCCGACAGTTCGTGCGAACTATCGGCACCTTTGCCTTGAATTAAAAAACGTAAGGGCTTGTATTTAAATCATGAAATAACTTAAAAACTCAATTTCTTGTTATGGCTGGAGAGTGAAGCCTACAACAAAGTATGCCTTCTGTGTGCTTGGGTTGGCTGCTACCTGGGCAAAGACAGGGACCGAGAAGCTGTCGGTAATCTTCAGATCCTTGGTGGCCTTTACCGCCACATTGGTAACGGCAAATCCTGATGCGTCGGCATAGATGGATGTTGCGTAAGGCACAGCGCCTACTGTACCCTGCCAGTCAAGACCGCCAAGGCGGAATGGCACTGTGGCTTCTACATAGGAAGAATAAGCACGGTCACCACTGTTGTTTTCTCCATCTGCACCGGCAAAGTTGGTGAACCAGTTGAGTGCCACAGGGCCGAAGTCGTAACCTACGTTAGCCTCAAACACATGAGCTGTCTTGTGGGCATCGTAGAGGAAGTAACGGCCGTCGCCAGTATTAAACCAATAGTCTGTTACACCAGCGTGGAATCCACCAGTCTGGTAAGCCAAGGTAAGGTCGAACTCCTTGGTGTCGTCCCATTTGGAGAGACCTACGCTTCCCCATGCAGAGAGAGACAAACCTTTCCAACTCAGACCGAGTGTAGGCTGCAATGACACGTTGCCTAATTCCTGACCACGCCAGATGTACTGACTTACTACATCGGCCGAAACATTGGCCTCAATCTTATCCTGTGCCTGTGCACCTGTAGCGCATGCCGTCAATGCGAGTGCCAACAATCCAATCTTCTTCAAACTTTTCATACTCATTTACTTTAATGTGTTAATACTCGGTTTACTTTAGATTGTAGCAGCTGCCCATCTTTTCAGAATCGCAGCAGCTGCCCAATCTTTATTTTTTCTCGTTTACGCCAGTTGCCACAGATTAGTTGTAGCAGCTCTCGCCGTGCTCGTAGATGTCGAGACCTTCTTCCTCGATTCGCTTGTCTACACGCAGACCAGCAATCTTCTTGATGCTCCAGAAGAGGATGATACCTGCAACAGCAGCCCAAAGGTCGATACAAATGATGCCGAAGCACTGTGCGCCGAAGAATCCGAAACCGTCACCATAGAAGGCACCACCGTCGATGGCGAAGAGACCTGTCATCAAGGTACCAAAGATACCGCATACGCCATGTACAGAGCTTGCACCTACAGGGTCGTCAATATGGAGCTTGGTATCGATAAACTCGATAGAGAATACCAAGATGATACCTGCCAAGAGACCGATGATGGCAGCACCCAATGGACTAACCAAGTCGCAACCTGCTGTGATGGCTACCAAACCAGCCAAGATACCGTTTAGAGTCAATGAGAAAGAAGGCTTGCCATACTTGATCCAAGAGGTGAACATGGTGCCAAGACCACCACAAACGGCTGCTAAGTTGGTTGTCAGGAATACGTGGCTGATAGCTACACGGTTTACTTCGCCAGAAGCGGCAAGCTGAGAACCTGGGTTAAAGCCGAACCATCCGAACCAGAGGATAAATACACCGAGAGCTGCTGCCATGAGGTTGTGACCAGGGATAGCTGTGCTCTTGCCGTTGCGATACTTGCCAAGACGAGGACCAAGGCAGATAGCACCCACCAATGCCAATACGCCACCTACGCTGTGAACAATGGCAGAACCTGCGAAGTCGTGGAAAGCAGCACCAAAGGTGTTCATCATGAATGAGCCTGCGTCTGCGTTGCAAAGCCAGCCGCCACCCCATGTCCAGTGACCCTCTACAGGGTAGATAATCAATGAGATGAAGAATGAATAAATGCAGTACATGGAGAACTTGGTACGTTCTGCCATAGCTCCAGACACGATGGTGGCGCTGGTGGCGCAGAATACGGTCTCGAACATCAGGAAGCCCTCTACTGGTAAGTCGCCTTTATAGAAGGTGAGGTCGCCAAAGTTAGGCATTCCGATAAAGCCAGCTCCGTCGCTGCCAAACATAAATCCGAAACCTACGAACCAGAAGAGCACCGAACCGACCATGAAGTCGACGAAGTTCTTGAACAAGATGTTTGCGGTGTTTTTACTACGGGTAAAGCCCGCCTCGCAGAGGGCAAAGCCCGGCTGCATGAAAAAGACCAACATGGCTGCCAACAGCATCCACACGGTATCTAATGAAATTCCTAAATCCTGTACACTCATATCTTTTTACTATTTAGCGTGTAGTGTTTTAATATTTAATTTGGTATGTGCCCACACTACACAAGATTCATAAAATTTTAAGAAAACATTCAATGTTAGTCATAACTGTGATGAGGTGACTCTTCCCAATAATCACTAACAAGTCACTAACAACTATTTCTCCTGTTCGGCATTATAGAGGGCGATGTCGCCTCGCTCGCCTGTACGAATACGGATGGTATCCTCTACAGGGATAACAAAGATGCGACCATCACCAATCTCGCCTGTGCGGGCAGCCTCTTGGATGGCATTGATAGTTTTCTCTACGTTCTTGTCGCGTACAACTACATTCAGCAGTACGCGCTCGATACTGCTTGTGTCGTACATCACGCCACGATAGATGCGGGCCTGTCGCATCTTGCCTTCGCCACGCACATCGTAGTAAGAGAACCACTCGATGTCGGCTGCAAGTAATGCTTCCTTCACATCCTCGAACTTGGTCTTACGGATGATTGCTTCAATCTTTTTCATAACTAATCTCTCCTATTATTATAGATTTATAACTAATTGTTTTGTTTGTTTTATGCAAATGTAGCATTGTGTACGTTTACGACTGCAAAATTACGACATTTTGATAGTTATTTAACGCTGTTTGCTTACTTTTTGATGTAAAAATATCAATCTTCTTTCAATAGGAAGCTATTTGGGTGTATTTAGTATGCAAAGTGAAAGTAAATAGGTGTATTAATGTTTCATATTGATATTTTTCGTCGTTCTCTCGTTAGTAGTTTCCTTTTGGGTGGAATAGTTGTGCATAAGTTTCCGTTTTCGATAGGTTAAATGATTACTGGAATAGACTTGGCATCAGTTTCGGAAAAACATCATGACCGAGATGTAACGATTCTGGCTGTGCAATAAGATATGTAAACTCTTAGCAGAAAGATTCTTGAAACAAGGTACAAGGGAGAACGTGAAAAAGCGTGCATGGTTAGCGAAGGCTTGATGGTTTTGAGGTCGAAAATTTGGAGTGCAACTGAAAAAGTTGTATCTTTGCAACCTAAAAAATAAAAACATGGGAAGAAATAAATACTCTCAGGCAGAAATCACCCAGATAGGCAAACTGCTGCGACTCAAGAATGCGGGCAATCGTCTGCAACAGAAACAGATACGTCACGACTTACGTGTAGACTATGAATTTAATATCTCTGACTTTAATGAGCCAGGCAAGGCCTTTGGCGAACAAGAATTGCAAGATGCCATCAGTCGTGGAGCCATTCAGATACTCGATGATGCCACGATAGAGGCGATGAAGGCCAAGCGTGCTCGTGATAAAGCACGTGATGAGGCTGAGCGCCAGCAGCAGGCCATTGCCGATGGTGAGCAGACCGATTGGAAAGAGGCGATGAAGCAGTGGGAGGAATATTATAAATAAATCAAGATATGGCAAAAGTATTGATTAAGACAACAGAAGGCGACATCAAGGTGCGTCTTTACGATGAAACACCACTTCATCGTGACAACTTTTTGAAATTGGCTAAGGAAGGATACTTTGATGGTACGCTCTTCCATCGCGTCATCAAAGACTTTATGATACAAGGTGGTGACCCGGAAAGCAAAAATGCACCTAAAGGTAAGATGTTAGGAACGGGTGGACCAGATTATACGATTCCTGCTGAGATAGACTGTCCTCGCTTCTTCCATAAGCGTGGTGCTCTGAGTGCTGCTCGTTTGGGTGATGAAGTGAATCCTCAGCGCGAGAGTAGTGGAAGCCAGTTCTATATAGTATGGGGGAAAGCTTATAAGCTGAATGAACTCCGACAGATGGAGAAACAAATGGCGATGCAGGCAGAACAGGAAATCTTCAATCAGCTGGCACGCGACCATCATGAGGAAATCATGAATTTCAGACGTAGCCGTGATCGTGAAGGACTTATGAAACTGCAAGACCAGTTGGCCGACGAGACTCGTAGCCGCTGCAAAGAGCAAGGATATCCTAAGTTTACCGATGAGCAGGTAAAGGCTTATACCGAACAAGGCGGAACTCCATTTCTCGACGGACAATATACGGTGTTTGGTGAGGTAGAAGAAGGTCTTGACGTAGTGGAAAAGATACAGAATTGTGAAACCCTTCGAGGGGATCGTCCCAAAAAGGACGTCGTGATGCAAGTCGAAGCGGTCAATGATTAAAGGATTGTTTTTTTCAAGAATTAGAGAATTTTAGAATGTATTCTTAGTTCTTGATTAAAGGATTGTTTTTTCAAGAATTAGAGAATTTTGGAATGTATTCTTAGTTCTTGATTAAAGGATTATTTTTTTTCAAGAATTAGAGAATTTTGGAATGTATTCTTAGTTCTTGATTAAAGGATTATTTTTTTTCAAGAATTAGAGA
>USOQ01000095.1 GCA_900556395.1 Candidatus Segatella caccae
TGAGGTCTGGGTTGTAACGGAACTCAGAAGCTGGGATGATACCGTCGCTCTTGTAACCGATGTTTACGATAACTTCCTTCTTGTCGGCTGCGATAACTGTACCTTCTACTACCTGGTGCTCGCTTACCTTGTTAAGGGTTTCGTCATAGGCCTTCTCGAGGTCCTCTTTGCTGACGTTTGCGTTGCCGCCATTCTCGAACTCGTCCCAATTGAAGTCGTCCAATGGCTTTACGTTCTTTAAATCTGACATAAAAATAATAATTAAATTTTAAATTAATAAAGTTAGACTTTATGTGAATATATATAAATCGGGTGCAAAATTACTCATTTTCTGTGAATTAGAGCAATCTTGCGCCCGATATTGTGTTTGTGTTATGTTTTTTTAACTACTTTTGCAAGGTCTTCTTGTTTTCCGTTGCTTGATACCTTAATATATTAGTATATATCATGGGAGTTGGGCATATAAGCCCATTACCCCTTTTGCAGTTTTATCTGATTCTCATCTTCATTACCTTGCCGTTTTGGCGGATGATAACGATGCCACCTGTCTTCACCTGTGATGGATTTAGTTTACGACCATCGATGCTGTATACATCGTAAGGCTTTGAGAAGTCGATACTGTCATTTTGATCGAAGGTGTTGATCTTGATGCCTGTAGAAGTCTTCTTGCCCGTGATGGTAGCCTTCTTGATTTCCCAAGTGCTGCATATATGATTGTCGCTCTTGTAGACAAACGAGATGGTAGCCTTCGTTCCACAGAAGTAGGAGAGGTCGAAAGTGAAATCATAGTATGTCCAAGAGCTTGATTCTATAACCTTAAAGTCTGACAATGGCGAGATTTCTACAGTTCCGTCTTCAGGATCGACAGATCTTACTTCTATCTTAAGATATTTTAGGGCATTGCCTTTTGCAAAGTTGACAGCCTGACTGATGGTGAGCTTAGCGTCATCATATTCGGTTAGGTCTACCTCTGGTAGCGAAAGGGTTGCTTCAGCTTCGTTGTTGCTGCCATTGTAAGCTGTTGCTTTCCAGCCATATTTAGCGTCGCGTGTCCATATATTGTCATGAGGACTGCTATTGCTTACGATGCTTTCCTTGCATCCACCATCATTAGCAGTGAAGGTGGCTTGATAGATATTCACCTCGGTAGTGCCTGGGTTGGGGTCTGGGTCGATAGAACCACCACCTCCGCCTCCGCCATTTACGTAGCTTGATGATTTGACAGTAGTCTCAGGATTGAAGGCTATGTTGGTACTGTCGCCCCATACGTATTCCATCAGATTAGGGAAGTCAACATAAGGATTACGGTTGCCCTGAATCTTGTATACGTCGTTGTTGCGCTTCACCTCTACAGCGTCAGGCTTTGTCGGCTTTAGCCCACTGGATATAGAGTTTGTATGCCCATTCTTTAAGTGTGGGGTAGGTGTTGTTATATAGTGAGTTTTTGCCTTCAGAGGTCCATTTGTTGGCATAATCTTCGTATGCTGTTACGATGTACATGTATCCACGTGAAAAGTCTCCTTTCCATTCGTCGGCAGGCTCCCACAAACTTAATCCGTTAGCGCCGCTTCCTACTTTGGTTGCGCCATTCGTGTTTGTTACTTTAGTAACGATGCCCATGCCTCGGTTGCCTTTACTGGAGTTGATTCTTTGCTCGCACGGCATAATATTGAATAGATCTTTTTTGAGATTACAATCTCCTTTGCCCCACCAGCTTTGTGCAAAGGAGTGTTCTATATTCATACCACCGATAGAAGAACCACGGTTGCCATATTTCTGCCAAGTTTCTTTAGGGGAATAGCGGTCAATGCAGTAGCCATCATCGGTGACATCTGTAACATAGAATCCCCACCAAGAACTTTGGTTACCAGAACCATAACTCAGTACTTTGGCATTTTTGATAATTTTATGGACTGCCGTCTTGAGTTCTGCGCCTTTTTTGCCCTTTAATGAGCTATAATAGCCTTCGGGAATCTGTGCCAGCGAAGAGAGTGCTGGCAGTACACTTGTCGCTATGACAAGTGAGAAACGTAGTAATTTTCTTCTCATAATGAAATAGTTAGTTTTGTTATGGTGCAAAGTTACAAAAACTTTTTGATATGTTGCAACTTTTGATTTGACAATCTTATGTCATTAGGCAAAAAAACACCCCAAAGCAAACTTCTTCCTTCTCGCTAAATTTTGTTTCGATAGGCGAGGGGTGTTATGCCTGAGCGCATCTTGAAGAAATTGGTGAGAGCGCTCTGGTCACTGAAGTTTAAGGTGTCGGCTATTTCGCCAATGGTCATGTCGGAATGTGAGAGCAAGTTGCAAGCCTCCTTGTAGATGAGCGAAGTGACGTGGTCGTTGATGGTGGAACCACTGATTTCCTTGACCAGGCGTGACAGGTATGCTGTAGAAACATTCATCTTGCCCGCATAAAAGCGTATCTGGCGTTCTTGTCGGAAGTTACGATATAGATGGTGAAGGAATATTTCATACACTTCTTTCTTATGTTTGAAGTCGTGGGAGATGGAGCATTGCTCATAGGGTAATTCTTCGAGGATAAGGCGCAGTACATTAAACATGGATTCAATCATCTCAATCTTGTTGATGTGTTGATGCTTTACGATGTTGTGTATTATGCTGAAAATGTCGCTAACGCTCTTGTGCTTTTCTTCATTAAGGCGATAGATGGTGTTGTTACTCACCATGTCGGAGTCAACCAGAATACACTCCGCCTTGAAGTCGGGTGAGAGCTCTGCCTTGCTGATGATATGCTTCGATGTCATCGCCAGAAGGTAGTCAGACGTAAGCGTCTTCTGGTTATCGTGCTCACTGATATGTACCTTGATAGTACCCTTTCTTACGAGCAACAGTTTGGTGAAGAGAGTGCGTTGCTGCATCATCTCTTCGAAGTGTTGCAAGATATTGGTTTCTGTAGGGTCGTTCTGGCCGACAGAAAAATAGGCGGCATAGGCGCCAAAAGTATTTGCCAACTGATATTTGTTGGCAAACTCTTCCAGGTTGTATATCTGCTGTTGTTTCACGGTTCGGTTTTTTGTTGGGTTTTTAGATGTTTATGCTGTACAGTGGGAGGCATGAGCTTAGGTTTCTACACCTGTAGCTTGTCGCTCCATTTTGCATAGTTCTTTTTCAAATCGTCGCCAGTACATGGCACCAGCGATGGTGAGTCCGAAGGGAAAGGCTATCCAAATGCCAAGGATGCCCATGCCGAGAGGAAAGCCAAGTGTGTAGCCCATAGGTAGAGAGATGACGAAGTAAGCTATAAAGGCATAGAGCACCATCGGACGCACGCAGGCGATGCCTCGCAAGGCGTTGGCAAAGCTGTACTGCAGACCATCGCCAAACTGATAGATCATCATCATGATAATGAGTAGAGCGACATACTGCTGCACCTCTACGTTGTCGTTAAACCAACCACCTATTTGGTGACGAAGGAGCAGCACGGGCAAACCCATGCAGAATGAGAACATCAGATTCAGGCGCCAGCCATCGTAGGCATTGCGACGTACAGCCTGATAGTCTTTTTGTCCCACAAAGTGGCTCACACGGATGGCCATGGCTGCTGCCATACCCGAGAGTACGAGATAGAACAACTGAGAGAGGGTAATCATCACCTGGTGGGCAGCCAAAGGTATGGTGCCGAGCCATCCCACCATGACGCAACTGAGGGTGAATGCCGATGACTCCATGCCCAACTGTAGGGCAACGGGCCATCCCAGACGGTTCATCTCGCGGAAGTCTGCCTTGGTGATACTACTACAGAGTATGTCGTGTCGATATTGTGCAAACTTCTTCCTGCTGAACACGATTCCCACCATGGCTACTGCCATGAGCACGCGGCTCAGCAGCGTGGAGATTCCAGCTCCGAGAAGTCCCAGTTCAGGGAAACCTGCCACACCATAGATGAGTAGCCAGTTGCCAAAGATATTGACTACATTGCCAGCTATCATCACCCACATAGCTACACGGGTCTCTGCCACTCCATCAAGAAACTGCTTCATGGTGTAGAAAATTCCCATGAAGAGTACAGAGACGAGGTTGACGATGAAATAGGGGCGGATGAGTGATAGAAGCTCTTCGGGCTGTCCGATGTGTGAGAGGTTGAGATAAAGCATTACGAGTCCTATCGAGAGGAGTGTTCCTGTAAGCATATTGGCAAAAAGAGAGTTGCGTACTTTCTGTCCGATGCTGTCGGTGCGCTCCTCGCCATAGAGTCGTCCGATGATGGGAGTCAGACCATAGGTGAAGCCCATATACATGACGAAAACGAGGGTGTAGATATTGTTGACAAGTCCTGCTGCAGCGAGTTCTTCTGTGCTGTGGTGACCTATCATTATGGTGTCGGCAAAGCCTAAGATAATGGTGCCTAATTGTCCGATGACTATAGGTATGCCAATGCTTAATAGATTCTTATAGTAATGTCTTTGTCTTACTGTATTTTTATTGCTCATAAATCATATAGACTGTTATTCGTGCAAAGATACAATTTTTTTGTTGAAACTGACAAAAAAATAGTTGAAAATGTGATGTTGGAAGATTTTTAAATCATGTTTATGGAGTTTTGGAGTTATAGGCGGTCATCTCCTTTCTTTTTCACAACAGAAGTTTCTTCATTTGTAAATTACTCAACTTTCGCAAATGGGGAAGTTAAAGGTAAAAAAGTAAAAAGGCATTCTTGCTTCTTTAAGGTAGAAAGATTTTTTAAAAGGTAAAAAAAGTGGGTGTGGAAAGATTGCAAAAAAGAAAAACAGGACAAAGTGTTTGTAAAAACATTTGTCCTGTTAAGCTATAAGTCTCTTAAAGTTAAAATCGGCAGCAAGGCTTTTTACCTTTTTACCCTTTTACTTTTTTACCCTTATTATAGTCCTCTTGCCTTGAGTAAGCCTGAAGCGTCTGGCTGCTTCATACCTGTAAAGTCTGTAAACATTTCGAGCTGATCTTTGGTGTTTCCACGGCTGAGAATCTTGCTACGGAAAGCTTGGCCCACAGCTGGGTTAAGTGCACCATGCTGAGCGAAATAGTCGGCTACGTTGACAGCAAGAACCTCTGTCCATAGATAACTGTAATAGCCTGCTGCATAGCCACCTCCCCATACATGATTAAAGTAGGTGGTGGAGTAGCGTGGAGGTATCTGTGTGTTGAGAACACCAGCCTTGAAGAGCGCCTCTTTCTCAAAGGCACCAGCCATGTAGACAGAAGGTATCTGTTCTGGTGTTAGCTCATGCCATGCCAGGTCGAGGCAGGTGGCAGCTAAGTTTTCGCCCAACGAATAAGCCGTCTGGAAGTTGATGCTCTTCAGCATACGCTCCTTGAGAGCTGCTGGCATAGGAGCACCTGTCTTTGTGTGACGGGCAAAGTGGTCGAACACTTCAGGGATAGAAGCAAACGACTCATTAAACTGTGAAGGCATCTCGACGAAGTCACGGGCTACGGCAGTACCCGAGAGGGTGTTGTACTGACAGTCGGAGAGTATGCCGTGCAAGGCATGACCAAACTCATGGAACATAGTGCAAACCTCGTCCCAGGTAATGAGCGATGGTTGACCCTCTGGAGCCTTGGCATTGTTGCACACATTATATATTATAGGAAGCTGTCCACGCTGTCTGCTCTGCTTAGCGAAGGCGCTCATCCATGCACCGCCACGCTTAGTGGGACGACGGAAGAAGTCGCTATAGAAGAGAGCTAATGGCTTACCATTCTTGTCGCTCACCTCGAACACCTTCATGTCGGGATGATAGGTAGGGATGTCCTTGCGCTGTTTGAAGTTAAGACCATAGACCTTGTGTGCAGCATAGAACACTCCATTGATCTGTACGCTGTCGATATTGAAATAAGGCTTAATCTCGTCGTCTGTAATGTTGAGGAGTTCCTTCTTCATCTTGGCAGAATAGTAGAAACGATCATAGGGTTGCAGTCTGAAGTCCTTACCCTCGATTTTCTGTGCGTATTCCTCGATAGCCTTGGTCTCAGCTTCTGCCTTAGGAGTGTATTCCTTGATGAGCTGGTTCAGGAAGTTGTTTACGTTTTGGCTGTTTTTTGCCATGGTTTTCTCGAGCGAGTAGTCAGCATAAGTGTTGTAACCCATGAGTTGTCCCTTCTCTGCACGCAACTTAGCTATTTCTGTTACGATAGGGAATGTGTTAAAGTCGGGATTGGTGGCGTCGGCACGATGAATGCTTGCTTCGTACACACGACGGCGAAGGTCGCGGTTGGCAAGAGAGGCAAGGATAGGTTGCTGGGTGGTGTTGATGATAACCACACAGTAAGGAGCCTTACCGCCACGGCTGTCAGCATTCTTCTTGCATTGGGCTATGTCGGCATCGCTGAGACCTGCCAACTCTTCCTTGGTCTGTACCCATACCACAGCGTTGTTGGTGGCTGCAGGTAGCAGGTTGTCCCATTGTTCCTGTAGTTGTGAGATGCGGGTGTTAATCTGCTTCATGCGCTCCATCTTCTCTGCCTTCAGCAAGGCACCTGAGCGAACGAAGCTCTTGTAGGTTTCCTCAGTGAGGCGACGATCTTCACCCTTGAGCTTCTTCAACTCGTTGTCGTATACGTATTTGATGCGTTCGAAGAGTTTCTGATTGAAGGAAATCTCGTTCTCGAGATCAGTGAGCATTGGCATAACTTTCTTCTGTGTGTCTGCAATGCCCGGAGTCTTGTGTGCACTGGTGAGTCCGAAGAAGACGTTGCTTACACGGTCGAGCAGCAGTCCACTTTCCTCGAAGGCAAGGATGGTGTTTTGGAAGGTAGGCTTCTTCTTGTTGCTGACAATCTTTTGGATGTTTTCACGCTGGCTCTTGATGGCAATCTCGAAAGCAGGAAGATAATCGCTTTCCTGAATCTTGCTGAAATCGGGTGCCCCAAAAGGCAGACTACTCTTTACGAGAAGAGGGTTAGGGGTGGAACAACTGGCACCAGCAGACTGGGCAAAAGTAGAGGTTGGCATCTGCAAAAGTGCTGTGGCCAAGCCGAAGGTGAGTAATGTTTTGTTTAGTCTCATGTTGGTCTTTTCTTGCAAAGTTACGATTTTTTTCTGATAATCATGCAAAAACTCATAAAAAAGGATTTCTTTCATCCATCTACGTACACGAAGACTTCTTCTTTCGTTCACGTAATGAGATAAAAAAAGCCGAGAGGATTTTCGTCCTCTCGGCTTGAACTTGTATATTACTGATATGGAAGAATCAGATTAGATCTGCTCGCTCCAGTCCTCCTGGCTCTTACGAACGTAAGTCTGGTAA
>USOQ01000096.1 GCA_900556395.1 Candidatus Segatella caccae
CAAACCTTGAACCTCTTGATCCGTAGTCAAGTGCTCTATTCAGTTGAGCTACGGAGCCAAACTTTGCAATTCTCTTGTTTTGGAATGTGATTCCGCAAGGATTCAAACCTTGAACCTCTTGATCCGTAGTCAAGTGCTCTATTCAGTTGAGCTACGGAACCATGCTCTGATTACTCTTTTGTACACCCTTAGGGATTCGAACCCTAGACCCACTGATTAAGAGTCAGTTGCTCTACCAACTGAGCTAAGGGTGCAACGTTAAGCCTCATTTCTGAATTGCGAGTGCAAAGGTACTGCTTTTATTTGATTCCACCAAATTTTTTATCAACTTTTTTCTAACTTTTTTGTTGATTTCTCTTGAAGAAAGTACCTAAAGTATGTTCTATGTTCTTGTAAGTCACACAGTTGAGTGTATATACGCCATCGTTCATTTTTTTGATGTTTATTTTATCATTCATGGGCTTCGTGATGTATACAGCCTGTCCTTGCATATTTTTTACAACGATAAATTTGCAGTCAGTTTCCTTACTGAAGTGAGGTAGGAGCACGTATCCGTCGGTTACAGTTAGTTTATTTGCTTTGCCATATCCTCTTGCAGTATACTTTGGAAGTTCTGCCTGATTGAGTTGTAGTGCTTTACTCTCGTTGCCATAGTCGTCCATGCAGGTTACGGCGTAGTAAGTGGGTTGTGGGCTTGTTCTTGTTTCCAGTTGCATCTTCTTGATTCTGGTCAGTAAGAGGTTGCGGGCATCTTGTGTGTCTACAGGGTATTTGTTGCTTGCATATACATTATAATATATATGCGGTGTACTGATGTGAGTACCGTCCTCGTAAAGTTTGCTATTGCTCCATCTTAGTGTTGTGATACCATTTTTCACTTCCATGGTAAGAGTATGTGGACTTTGTGGCAGTTTGTCGCTTTGCCAAGTCATTGGTGGCACTAATGCAGGGAAGCGATTAAAGTTATTCGTTACGAAGTCGTAGATGCCCTGATGGTTGTCGAGTAAGAATTTATTGCGAAAGAAAGCATGGCCTTCACCGATATTTCGTAGATGGTATAATTCGCTGGTTATATCATTGATGTTCCATTTTCCCTCTTTTGGGTCAAGGAAGTAGATGCCTAACCCTGGTGCGATGATTCTTCCATGGCTGTTCTCTTGCCAATCGATAGCGAAAGGAAAGAATTGGTCGCCTCTAAAGTACATCATTGGGAAGAGTTCGTCCATCAGTCCGTCTTTCAACCACGCCTGTGCGTCTTGTGCCACTTTGGTGTATGCGTTCCATCCATGGCTCCAGTATCGAGTTAGGTCGTCGAACTTGCCAATGGGGGCACAGCTCATCTTTACCCAGGGTTTTTCTTGTTTTACGGCTTGGTATATTTGTTTTACGATGCGCGTGATATTTTCTCTGGCTTGTTGTCTACTGATTTTTATTTTCCAGGTTTCGGGATAGCGTATGTAGTCGAGGTGAATACCGTCGATGTCATATCGTTGTACGATTTCACGACACATATTGGCAAGATACGTAGCCGTTTGTGGCGCTTCTGGGTTCATGAATCCTTCTTGGTCGATACGTTTTATCAGATTGGGGTGTCGCTTCCTGAGCTGTTTGCATCCGTAGGTGTTCCATTTGCCAATGGGTATCGTTACCACCCAGGCATGGATTTCCATCCCTCGTTTGTGACATTCCTCTATGGCATACTGTAGAGCATCGTATCCTGGCGACTTGCCAGGGAATCCCGACAGACATCCATCCCACGGCTCGTATAGTGAGGGATAGATGGTAGTGGCGCGGATGCGAGTTTGTAAAAGCACCGTGTTGATGTTGGCTTTCTGCAGTTGGTCGAGAATTTTTCTTAGTTCATCTTTCTGTTTTTCTGCCGATCTTTCCGACTGTGCGTAACAGTGAGGCCAGTCTATGCCACCTATGGTGGTTAGCCATACAGCTCTTACTTCATATTTAGGATTGGGGGTAACGGTGAAGAAACTCTGACCATCTGCGGTCGTAGAGAGATAAAAAAGTATAAATATTATATATAAAATGCGCATAATCTTTCAATTTGGCAACAAAGATACTGATATTTTTTCTTATATCAAATAAAAATGTTACTTTTGCCAAGAATTTTAAACGAAACAAGAAGAAATGGTTAGCTTTTTACTGAGTTTGGTAGCCCTTGTTTTAGGCTATCTTTTTTATGGAAAGTTTGTGGCTCACGTGTTTGGGCCAGACGACCGTCCTACGCCCGCAGTGACTAAGGCGGATGGGGTAGATTTCATCGTACTGCCCAGTTGGAAAATCTTCATGATTCAATTCCTTAATATTGCCGGAACGGGTCCTATCTTTGGTGCTATTATGGGTGCTTGGTATGGTCCAGTGGCATATTTGTGGATTGTATTTGGATGCATTTTTGCAGGAGCCATGCACGATTATATGAGCGGAATGCTTAGTATGCGTCATGGCGGTGCAGGTCTCCCGGAGTTAGTGGGACGGTATTTGGGTAATACTACTCGCAAGGTCATGCTGGTCTTCTCCGTTCTTTTGCTCATGATGGTAGGAGTTGTTTTTGTTTATAGTCCCGCTATTATTCTTGAGTCGATGTGTGGTTCCAAGATGTTTTGGATAATAGTCATCTTTATTTATTACATCATAGCCACCTTGCTGCCTATAGATAAGATAATAGGTAAGGTTTACCCTCTCTTTGCTATTTCGCTACTTTTCATGGCTGCAGCTTTGATGATAGGCTTATTTGTTAAAATGCCTGCCATACCAGAGCTTTGGGATCAGTTGGGCTCGAGTCATCTTGACGCCTATCCAGCTTGGTTGGGTACCGATTCGTTCATGACCAAGAATCCGTTATTCCCTTGTCTGTTTATCACGATAGCCTGTGGTGCGATTAGTGGTTTTCATGCTACGCAGAGTCCGCTGATGGCTCGCTGTATCAAGTCAGAGAAGATGGGACGTCCTATCTTTTATGGTTCGATGATTACCGAGGGTATAGTGGCACTCATTTGGGCAACAGTCTCTATGTATTTCTTTTATTATGGAGGTTGGCGTGAGGTTGTTTCTTCCGAAGTAGCCCAGCAGTTTATTGCTCAGTCTGCAGATGGCCAGACTTTGATTCAGTATTATGATGCTCCCACGGTAGTCAAGTTGGTATGCTCTTCTTGGCTGGGAGTGGCAGGTGGAGTTCTTGCCCTCTTAGGTGTTGTGGCAGCTCCTATCACCAGTGGTGATACCGCATTTCGTAGTGCTCGTCTTATCATAGCGGAGGCTTTAGGCATGGAGCAGCGCACGATGCATCGTCGCCTCTTCATCTGTATTCCAATGTTTGTTATAGCCATCCTGTTGTTAGTATGGCAGATGGGTAATCCCGATGGTTTTAATGTCATCTGGCAGTATTTCGGTTGGGCCAACCAGACGCTCTCTGTCTTTACACTTTGGACTCTCACCGTTTATCTTGTGCAGAAGCAAAAACCTTTCTTTGTTACTCTGTTGCCAGCCTTGTTTATGACGGTCGTTTGTTCTACCTTCTTGCTTGTTTCTAAGCAGGCCTTAGGATTGCAGTCAGTTGTAGCTTATACAGGTAGTGTGATTATTTTGGTTTTGGCTTTAGTGTGGTTTTTTGCTTGGTACACCAAGTATCAGCGTAATCATTAAATATTTAAAAGAATAACGATTATTTACATGAAAAAATTAGCAGTAATGTTGGTAGCTCTGTTTATGACAGTAGCTGCTAACGCACAATTCGAGAAAGGTAAAGTATATTGCGGTGCATCGCTCTCAAACCTCGGTTTGAGTTATAGTGGCAGTTCTGAGCTGAAGTTAGGTCTTAATGCTCAGGCTGGTTATCTTTTTGCCGACAATCTGATGGCAGTAGGAACTGTGGGTTATAATCACGTAGGTTCTTCAGATGTGTCAGATTATGTGTCGGTGGGTGTTCAGGGACGTTATTATATCATCCAGAACGGACTCTATTTGGGTTTGGGCGCAAAATACATCCATTCGGGTAGCTATAATGATGTGATGCCAGGACTGGAAGTGGGCTATGCTTTTTTTGTGAGCAAGACGGTGACTATAGAGCCTGCCGTATATTACGACCAGAGTTTTAAGGATCATTCCAATTTCTCTACCATCGGTCTCAAGGTAGGTGTAGGCATTTACCTGTAAGCTATGATGCGTCAGTATCCGTCGATTTTGCTTGACAAGGCTGTAGGCGAGTTTGCCAAACTTCCAGGAATCGGGCGCAAGACGGCCTTGCGCTTGGTTCTTCACATGTTGCGTCAGACCGATGAGGATGTGATGACTTTTGCCGATGCTCTCTCTCGTCTGAAAAGGGAAGTCAAGTATTGTAAGGTGTGTCACAACATCAGCGATACCGATGTGTGTTCTATTTGCAGCGATTCTCGCCGTGATGGTTCTGTCATCTGTGTGGTAGAAAACGTGCAAGACGTGATGGCTGTAGAGAATACCCAGCAATTTCATGGTCTCTATCATGTCTTAGGGGGTGTCATTTCTCCTATGGATGGTGTAGGACCTGCTGACTTGGAAATCGACTCACTTGTAGAGCGTGTAAGTCAGGGTGGGGTAAAGGAAGTTATCTTGGCATTGAGCAGTACTATGGAGGGAGATACGACCAACTTTTTCATATCGCGTAAGTTGGCTCAGTATCCTGTTAAACTGTCGGTGATAGCCCGTGGAATCTCTGTGGGTGATGAACTGGAATATACTGATGAGGTAACTTTGGGTCGCTCCATTCTTAACCGTACACCTTTTGCCCAGTAGCAAGGCTTTTAAGCCTCTCTTTCTATCTCTTTTGGCAGATTCTCTCTACTTATAACCTATAAAAATAAGCGTAAAGAATGTTAGATTTAAAAATAGCACAGCGTTATCTGATGCTCAATTTTGTGCTGATGATAGCACTCTGTTTGCTGATAGTCGTTCTCTATGAGTGCGAAATTCTTGTATCAAGTGATTTGTCCAACAACACGCAGTTGGTGTTCTTCTTGCAGATTGTGATGGAGTTTGCGTCTATCATAGTCATACCAGTAGCGTTAAAGCTTTTTGCCTTCAAGCCTGTGCGCAGACGACTGTTGGAAACCAAGGGTACAGCATTGCTTCGCTGGGGTACAGTTCGCATACAGTTGCTCTGTGTCCCCATGCTTGTTGATACCCTGTTGTATTATCAGACGATGTGGGCGGGTTTTGGTTATTTAGGTATTATCCTGCTGTTGTGTCTCTTCTTTGTTTATCCTTCCATGGGTAGATGTATAGACGAGACTTCCGAACCAATAAATGAGCAATAGAACGTGAAACTATCAGTAGTAATCGTCAACTATAATGTAAAGCACTATGTAGAACAATGCCTTCTCTCGCTCCGCAAGGCGCTTGAGGGGATTGATGCCGAAGTGTTGGTGGTCGACAATCATTCGAGTGATGGGTCGGTAGAGTATCTTCGCGAACGCTTTCACTGGGTGCATTTTGTGGCGAGCCGGCATAATTTGGGTTTTGCACGTGCCAATAATTTGGCCATCCGCATGAGTAAGAGCGATTATGTGCTCTTGCTCAATCCCGACACCCTTGTGGCAGAGAACACATTGCATGAGGTAGTGGCGTGGATGGATAGTCACGCCGATGCCGGCTCTTTGGGAGTACGTATGCTCAATGCCTGTGGAGAGTCAGCACGAGAAAGCCGTCGTGGTGTTCCAACCCCTATGGTGGCTTTCTGGAAGATGATGGGATTGTGCGACAGGATGCCATCACATCGTCGTTTTGGGCATTATTATATGGGATATCTCGACTGGGATGTTCCTGCATCCATAGAGGTGGTGAGTGGTGCTTTTTGTCTTCTTAGACGTGAGGCGTTGGATAAGGTGGGACTACTCGATGAAGATTTCTTTATGTATGGCGAAGATATCGATTTGTCATATCGTGTGTTGAAGGGTGGCTATCGCAACTACTATCTCCCTTCTCTCATTCTTCACTATAAGGGCGAGAGCACGCAGAAATCCAGTTTCCGTTATGTGCATGTCTTTTATGAAGCCATGCTGATTTTCTTCCGCAAGCACAATTCAGGGATGTCGCTGCTTCTTACAGTTCCCATCAGTGCAGCCATCTACGCACGAGCCAGCATAGCTGCGTTTAGTATGTTGGTCTCTAAGATGCGCAAGAGTTTAGGTTTCACCCCACGTCGTAAGGCTTCTCCGCACTATATCTTCTTAGGTGGTCAGGAGATGTTAGATGTCTGTCGTAACATCAGCTTTGAGAACGGACTCGATGCTCAGTTCGTACTTGCTGATGCAGCACGTATGCCCGAAGGACATCTGTCGGCTACTGTGCAAGCACTTTTGCAAACCATGGGTAAGTCGATTGTTTACATTGTCTACGATATGGGAGCATATCACTATCAACAGCTCATGGAACTTTTCAAGAAGGACCCTCATCAGCAGTGGAGGATAGGTACATATCATGCTGCCACTCGCAAGGTGGTGACAGAACACGATGTCATTAGTTGATTCACATACATATATATATATATAATGGACACCAATAATACAGGCTCCCTTTTACCTCATGTTCGCCTACGAGCCATGGAGCCAGAAGACCTGGAGATGCTCTATGATTTAGAGAATGATCCATCGGTATGGGATGTTAGTGCCACCAATGTGCCTTATTCGCGCAAGGTGCTCATCGAGTATATCACCTCTTCTCGTTGTGATATCTATGCCGATGGACAGGTGCGGTTGATGGTGGATAACGAGGAGGGTGAGACTGTTGGTATTGTTGACTTGACCAGTTTTGACCCTCAACATCGCAGAGCAGAACTGGGAATTGTCATCAAACGTGCTTATCGAGGAAAAGGTTTTGGCAAGTCTATCTTATACGAAATTTGCCAATATGCTCGTCAGGTCATTCATTTGCATCAAATTTATGCCATCGTGAGTTGCGAGAATACAAATTGCCTGTCACTTTTGAAAACGTTTGGCTTTCAGGGAGATATATGTTTGAAAGACTGGGTTTTGAAGGATGAAGAGTATGGAGATGCTTATTTCTTGCAAAAAATTTTGTAAAAAAGTTGCAGAAAAATTTGGTAGAATCAAATAAAAGCAGTACCTTTGCACTCGCAAATGAGAAATGAACCTCAAGCGGTTAAGTTTTAAACTTCTTTTGGTGCGTTAGTTCAGTTGGTTAGAATGCCTGCCTGTCACGCAGGAGGTCACG
>USOQ01000097.1 GCA_900556395.1 Candidatus Segatella caccae
GCTTTTGGGGAACATCTGCCATACCGCTCTGCACCAAGGCTGTAGGTAAATTGCCAGGAGAAACGATGTTGTAGAGCACCAGACCCACTGCTGCAGCTGCTATCGTCGTAAGCAGGGTGTAGGTGATGGTGTGGCGAAATATCTTACCGGTATCTGCCTGGTTGCCCAAGGATGCCAGGGTTGTGATGACAGCCAAGGCTATGGTTGGTACTGCCAGAAGTTGGAATAAGCGGGTATAGACCGTGGCGATGAAATTCATCAGGCCATCCAGCCAGCTGATGCCGAACATACCTAAGACTGCGCCTACTATCAAAGCGCCTATCCATAGTACCAGCTGCCGAGTTTGCTTATTCTTCACTCTTTTTTGCTTACTGCAGTCAGCATTGCTATCCAGCTGTTTATTTCCCATATCATTTATTGTTTTTCCCATGATTTTAAATTATTATTTTTTTAGACAAAAGTATTCTCCTTATTCCAGCCCCCACATATCATTCAGCATACTGATTGCAGACTCTGAGCGGAAGACATGATTGCGGAAGGTGATGATGGCTTCGGGGGCAAGGTGGGCTTCGAAGGAATTCACCAGGAAATCTGCTTCGAGCAGAATGCGATGGTCGAGGCTGGTTACATCCGTATAAGTATGGTGATGAGCGATGAGCCAGCAGATTCTATCTGTCTGCGCGGCTGTGAATCCATCTACTTCTGACAGTACTTTTTTTGCCTCGTCAGGACCCAGTTCTTCCTGGTGCTTGCCATCGCAGTTGCCGTATCTGGCTTGTGAAACGTGAATGCCTACATCGTGAAGAATGGCTGCTGCTTCGAGCACGAAGAGTTCTTCTCCGTTCATTCCCTCTGCTATCGCAATCATACGGGCAAAGTCGTGCACCTTTACGAAATGCTGGATGAGTGGCGCATCGCCACCATCGTACTTAATCATCGCCCTCATCAGTTGAGCGAGTATCAATTCCTTGTTTGTCATAATCTTATTGTGGTTTAACGATTTTAGTTGACCACTTTACGCTTTATTGATAATACGAGTTGACTCAGTTATTTTCTGCTATTGGAGATTTATTTTTTGTTGGTTACAGCCGTTTGCTCAATGGCAAGGCCAGCTTTATAGGCTTCGATATACTTATCGAATCCTGCCACTTCTTCGGCAGTAGGTGTTATCTCCACCCCCTTGTTGCCTGCAAAGACACGATTGTCCAAATAGTCAGCAAGCGACTCTTGGTTGTTGTTTATCATATAGGCAGCGAGGAGGGCGATACCCCAAGCTCCACCTTCGCCAGCTGTTTCCATCACAGAGATAGGCGAGTTGAGCGCTGCTGCAAGAATACGCTGACCTACGCCAGGTGTTTTGAATAGTCCACCATGGCCCGTGATGCGGTCTACTGCCACATGCTCGTCCTTGAAGAGAATATCGTTGCCTATCTTCAGAACGGCTACGGCTGCATAAAGGTTGGTACGGATAAAATTGGCAAGGTTGAACTTGTCGCCAGTCGACCTAACGAACATTGGCCGTCCTTCGTTTAGCCCTGTGATAGGTTCGCCAGAGAAGTAGTTGTAAGCGAGGAGGCCGCCACAGTCGGCATTGCCCTGTAGTGCATGATTGTAGAGCTTGGCAAATACGTCTGCCGTACTAATCTCCACGCCCAAAAGCTGAGCATACTGCTTAAAGAGAGAAATCCAAGCATTGAGATCGGAGGTGCAGTTGTTGCAGTGTACCATGGCAACGGGACTTCCGCAGGGTGTCGTAACCATATCAATGGCTTCGTAGGGTTGGCTCAATGGCTTTTCGAGTACGATCATAGAGAATGAAGACGTACCTGCCGACACATTGCCTGTGCGCTGACGCACAGCGTTGGTAGCCACCATTCCCGTTCCGGCATCGCCCTCTGGTGGACACAGAGGAACTCCCGCTTGCAAATTGCCCGTTGGGTCGAGGAGTAGGGCACCTTGTTCGGTCAATGTGCCAGCGTTCTCGCCTGCAAGAAGTACCTTCGGCAAGATGTCAAGTATCTTCCATCCTATGTCTTTAGATGCTATAAGTTTATCAAACTTTTCTACCATGGAGGCATCATAATCGTTAGTGTCAGAGTCGATGGGTAACATACCTGATGCGTCGCCTATACCCAGGACACGTTTTCCAGTAAGCATCCAGTGTACATATCCTGCGAGAGTAGTGAGGTAATCGATCTCCTTCACATGGGTCTCTCCATCGATGATGGCCTGATATACGTGAGAGATACTCCAACGCAGAGGTATGTTGAAGTTGAAGAGCTCTGAAAGTTTGGCTGCAGCCTTACCTGTATTGGTGTTGCGCCAAGTGCGGAACGGCACAAGAATCTTTTGGCTTTTATCGAATGCCATATAGCCGTGCATCATGGCACTGATGCCGATGGCGGCAAGCGATGTAATCTCCTCGTCATAGCGTTGCTTGACCTGACGACGCAGGTCTGCATAGCAGTCTTTTAGTCCATTCCAGATGTCTTCGATGCTATATGTCCATAGCTTATCCTCATACCTGTTTTCCCATTCGTGTGCGCCTTGGGCTATCGGCGCATTATTCTCATCAATCAGCACTGCTTTGATACGTGTTGACCCCAATTCTATTCCGAGCACAGCGCGTCCTGATTGTATACATTGTTTTGGATTGTTCATGTTGTTTGGGCTTTAGTTGTTATTGTTTTACGTTTATGGGTGTAAAACTATAACTTTATCTTTAAAGTGCAAAACTTTTAATGGATTATTTTATGATAAAGGTGTTTATTTTACACTTATAAGTATTATTTTAACTTTACTAAAGCAAAAAGTGCCTACACACATCATGGCGAAGAGCATACCGATTCCTGCCTGCTACAATTCTCTAAGGATATGTTTGATGGCTGCGACAGGGTGATACAAAATCATTCTCGGACCAGCCCAGCGCATCACTTTGCACATTCGTTCTTTCATCTGAGGGCGATAACAATGGATGGGACATTTCTTGCAAGTCGTCTTGTTCTCACCAAATTTGCAGTGTTCCAACCTTGCTGTAGCATACTGTAGCAGTTCTTTGCACGAAGTACATAATTCCTCGTTGCCCTCCTTCTTCCTGCAGTATAGTCGTATCATCTGCTCCACGACTTGCTGCTCTTCCTTTATTCTGTTCACTTCAGTAAAGATTTTAAAGTTTTGCACGTTCAGAAGTTAAACAAGTTATGAGAAGCGATATCGCAGCTAAGATTGCTCCCACAAGACATACACCCAACCATCCCTCGTGTGTCCAAGCCAATCCTGCGCAATAAGTACCGAAAGAGCCACCAATAAAATAGGTTGTCATGAAGATGGTGTTAGCTCTATTGGAGGCTTGTGGCATTTCCTGGATACAACCGCTTTGGTTGCTGAGTTGTAGGCATTGCAAGCCTACATCGACCAAGATGATGGCTATGATGAGCCCTATAAAGGTGTTGCCCATCAGATAGGCCGTAGTCCATGCCACAAGCTGTAAACAGGCTCCGTAAATGCTCATCTTTCTTATGCCCCATCTGTTCACGAGTTTGCCCAAGCCACTTGCAGCAGTGGCTCCTGCTATGCCACACATTCCTAACGTTCCTACCATCTCGCTGCCCGCGAAGAACGGAGCTTCTGCCAACTTAAAGGCGAGGCATGACCAGATGGCCATCATACTTCCAAAGCTGAAAGCTGCGCGGATGGCATAAAGGCGTATGCGACCATTGGTCTTCACGATATTGAAGACGCTAACCATCAATCCCTTGTAGGAGCCAGTATAGTTGCTTTTTATCTGTGGCATAATCTTGAGCGTGAGAGCCATGCACAGAACCATCACAACAGCGGCTATGAAAAACATTTCGCGCCAACCCAACCATTCGCCAACATAACCACTAACGACTCTCGATGCAAGAATACCCGTTAGCAGTCCCGACAGAACGACACCCATATTCCTGCTCTTGTTCTCTTTCTTCGAATATTGTCCTGCTATAGGTATGAAAAATTGTGGTATTACAGAACAGGCACCAAGTAGGAGAGAGGCGCCCCAAATAAGCCATACCTTTTGGGCGACAGCAATGACAAGGGCCATGATAGTCGCCACCGTCATGTTGGTAATAATGATGCGTCGGCGCGAATAGAGGTCACCCATAGGGATGAGGAAACACAAACCAAGCGCATAGCCTATTTGTGTGACAACGGTTATGAGATTTGCCTCATGTTGACTCACCCCCATATCGTGGCGTATCATCTCCAGAAGAGGTTGATTATAGTAGCAGTTGGCTACGGTAAGTCCCGCAATAATTGCCATCGTAAGCAATAAACTACGTTCAATGCCTTCGTTTTCATTCAGTTGTTTCATTTTTTTTCGTTGTTTTCTTGTTTTTTACCATCCGTCGTCTCCCAATGCCTTGTACATCTTGACCATGGAGATTTGCTTATTATCAAAAATTCTTCATGCACAAAAGCTTTATAGCCTTTAGTCCGTTCTTCTACAACATGCGAAAGTTCAGTATATTGTCTGAATTTATATATCCAGTACCACTTTTGATGTTGCTTAAGTGGTACTGGAGTTTCACCCTGGTGGTACTGGAGTATCCTTTAGTTGGTACAGGAGTAATACTTATATGACACCAATGGGATACTTAAATGGGTGTTTTCCTATAAGTCGGTATGCTATTCATGACATTGCAAAATAGAAGATTAATTATAGAGAAACGACCGATTTTAAACAATTCATGCAATGTGAGACCAATCATATTGTTGTTTTCGCTTTATTTTTAGTTTAGTATATTTGCACTAAATAGTGCTTATTAAGCACGCAGACAAAAGAAAATTATTCAACTTTCCCATTTGCGAAAGTTAAGTATTAATTGGAACAATCTTCCTTTTCTTCGACAATTTTCTTGATGCGCCTGATACTTTTGTTACGTTGGTTGATGATGAGCGGAACACGTTCCACAGTCACCATAGAAGTGTCAAGTCCCAATGCTTTCGGTTCGTCAATGCCTATCTTGCTGATAAGGGCATAGATGCTCATCAGAAGGTTCTGCTGGCGGTTGTCGGAGCTTTCAGGGTAATACACGCGATGAATGATGATGAATCGGAAATCGCCAGGAATTCGATTCTTACGAAGCGATGCATACGTACTGGTCAGATCCACCTTTTTTCTTGCCACAAGGTCTTCCACCACTTGTCGCATATAGAGGCTTACCCGAGGTTCTATGCGGAAACCTATGTGCATGTTTATGCTATAGAGTGTGTCGGGAACCAGGTTTTCGCAACTGTACTCCAACGTGTCAGGAGTGTCTACAAACTCCATATTGATAAGCCAGTAATGATCGGCACGTTTAGGCTGCTTATTGATGATGGAATAGAGCAGTTTGTCGTCTACGGTGCCTTCCTTGCCAGCATGGTTTATATAGACAAGATTGGAGGCGTACTTGGGGATGCTCTCGTCGGCTTTGATGTCGGAGATTATCTGATAATATTCATCCAGTGGCTTGGAACTGATGTAATATTGGCGAATCTTCATGGCACGAACCCATACATACATCATCAGGAACAGGATTCCGCCAATGAGCATCGTACACCATCCTCCAGCGATAAACTTCGACAGGTTGGCTGCTAAGAAGATGGCTTCGATGGTGCAGTATGCACCCATAAACAACAACGTGAAGACTCGCGCCACACCCTTGCTGTGCAGGTAGAAACCGAGCAGCAGAGTGGTCATCAGCATGGTGATGGTGATGGCGAGACCATAGGCTGCCTCCATATGGGAGGAGTCGCGAAAGAGAAGGATAATAAGAACCACGCCGACGTACATGGCAAGGTTGATCATCGGAATATAGAGCTGTCCCTTAACATGGGTGGGATGTTTGATTCGCATACGAGGCCAGAAGTGCAGGTTCATGGCTTCGCTCAATATGGAGAAAGTACCGCTGATAAGTGCTTGACTCGCCACGATAGCCGCACCTGTGGCCATGATGATGCCGAAGAGAAGCATACTCTGGGGCATGATAGAAAAGAATGGATTCACAAAAGAGGCTGTCTGCACATGATTCAGCACCCATGCACCCTGTCCCAGATAGTTGAGAATGAGCATGGTCTTTACAAATCCCCAGCTGATGGTGATGTTCTTCCTGCCGCAATGTCCCAAGTCGGAGTAGAGAGCCTCAGCACCTGTAGTACAGAGAAACACGGCACCCAGGATTAAGAACCATTCTGGTGATTGTGCCAGCAGAACAATAGCGTAATAGGGATTGAAGGCCTTCAGTATCATGGGGTAAGACGTGATGCTGAAGGCTCCCATCACACCCAATAGCATAAACCACACCAGCATGAATACTCCAAACGACTTGCCTATGCTTTCTGTACCAAACCGCTGTACAAAGAAGATGATGGTGATGATGGCAAGGGTGATGGGGATGACAGGCAGGTTGGGACTGATGCTTTCGAGTCCTTCGATGGCTGTGGTAACCGTGATGGCAGGGGTGATGATTCCGTCTGCCAGCAAGGTGCTTGCTCCGATGATAGCCAATATATAAATCCACTTGCTCTTGAGTCGACGCAGCAGGGCGTAGAGGGCGAGTATGCCTCCTTCGCCATTGTTGTCGGCTCGCAGCGCCACGCATACGTATTTGATGGTGGTCTGTAGGGTGAGTGTCCAGATGATGCAGGATAATGCGCCAAGGATAGTGTTCTCGTTGATGGCTTCGCCCGTGTGGAGGATGGCCTTCATTACATAGAGTGGGGATGTTCCGATGTCGCCAAACACAATGCCTAATGTGACGAGCAGCCCCAGGAAGCCTACTTTATGACGATTGCAGGCTACTGAACTTTCTGAATTTTCTCTCATATATTCTTCTTTAAATAACTAAAATGTTATCCTTTGAATTATTCAATTTGCGTGCAAAGGTATAAACATGAGAGGTAAGATAGGATTTGTTTAACAAAAATTATTGAATTTAACTCCCTTTGTCATGAAGCAAACTTTGTGGCTGTGATGACATGGCTCTTTGTCTTAAGCAGTCTCATCGGCAACTATCATTATGGCGAGAGCAACGGGCATAATAACGACCGTGTCTTGTTGTTTTACCTTTGCGACATCTTACGCGACTTTTCCTTGGCGAAAGCCTGCA
>USOQ01000098.1 GCA_900556395.1 Candidatus Segatella caccae
TTGGCACTACCTGGATGAAATCCTCTACGTAGTGGTTCCAGTCGTCGAGCATGGTGCGGGCGAGTTTACTGCCGGTATAGAGATAGTGCTGGCGGATGAGCTCGTGCAGTTCCTTGCGGTATGTGCTGTCCTCGACGAGATTGATTTCCACCATGTCCATGTTGCAGAAGTAGTCGAAGTTGTGGTTCTTGTCCCATACATAGGCTACACCACCACTCATACCAGCGGCAAAGTTACGACCTGTCTCACCGAGCACTACCACGCGTCCGCCTGTCATGTACTCGCAGCAGTGGTCGCCAGCACCCTCGATGACAGCAATGGCACCAGAGTTGCGTACTCCGAAGCGTTCGCCTACCTTACCATTGATATACAACTCGCCTGATGTGGCACCATAGAGTCCGGTATTTCCTGCGATGATGTTGTCTTCGGCAGAGAAATTGCTGCGGATAGGAGGCAGGATGGAAATACGGCCTCCCGATAGTCCCTTGGCGAAATAGTCGTTGGTTTCGCCTTCCAGCTTGAAGTCAACACCCTTGACAAGGAAGGCTCCGAAACTCTGTCCTGCAGAACCTTTAAACTTGACATTCACGGTCTTGTCGGGCAGACCAGCTTCGCCATATTTGGCAGCGATGGCACCACTGAGCATGGCTCCGGCAGCACGATCGGTGTTCTTGATGGCAAAGTCGAGGTTGACCTCTTCTTGCTTCTCTATGGCGTTCTGTGCACCACGAACGAGCTGTTGGTCGAGCACATTGGCAAGATCGTGTATCTGTTCAGTGGTGTGATAGAGTGAGCCGTGGCCTGCCTCACGATGCAGCAGGCGAGAAAAGTCGAGAAGGTCGGCTTTCTGCTTGATAAACTGTGCTGTAGCACTGTCTACGGCGTCGTCACCCTCTGTAGGAACCACTTCCTCATCGGTTTTGCGAACAATAAGTTCTGTATGACCAATGATGTCGTTGAGTGAGGTGTAGCCCATCTCTGCCAAGTATTCGCGTACTTCTTCGGCAAGGAAGCGGAAGTAGTTGATGAGGTATTTGTAGCTACCACGGAAGTGAGCGCGGAGCTTAGGATCTTGTGTGGCAACACCCATCGGACAGGTATTGAGGTTACACTTGCGCATCATGACACAGCCCAAGACGATGAGGGCAGCAGTACCGAAGCTGAACTCTTCTGCACCGAGCAATGCCATGAGGATGATGTCGCGTCCGCTCTTCAGCTGACCATCTACCTGTAGACGAACCTGTCCGCGAAGACCATTCTTCACCAAGGTCTGCTGGGTTTCAGAAAGGCCAATCTCGGGTGATATACCTGCAAAGCGCATGCTGGATGCAGGACTGGCACCTGTACCGCCCTCGGCACCAGAGATGACGATGAGGTCGGCTTTTGCCTTAGCCACACCGGCAGCGATGGTACCCACACCGCTTTCGGCAACGAGTTTCACAGAGATGGCAGCGCGTGGGTTCACATTCTTCAGGTCGAAGATGAGCTGTGCCAAGTCTTCTATACTATAGATATCGTGATGAGGTGGAGGCGAGATGAGGCTGATGCCAGGGATGGAGTGACGGGTCTTGGCAATGACCTCGTTGACTTTGAAGCCTGGCAACTGTCCGCCTTCACCAGGCTTAGCGCCCTGTGCCACCTTGATTTGTATCTCCTCGGCATTGACGAGGTATTCGGTTGTTACACCGAAACGGCCCGAAGCCACCTGTTTGGTCTTGCTTGAAAGGCTGATGCCATCCTGAGTAGAATGGAATCGCTCGTTATCTTCACCTCCCTCACCCGTATTGCTACGTGCTCCGAGGGCGTTCATGGCAAGTGCCATCGCTTCGTGAGCCTCCTTGGAGAGGGCACCGAAACTCATCGCACCTGTAACGAAGTGCTTCACGATTTCCTCGATAGGTTCTACCTTGTCGATAGAGATAGGGTTCTTGCGGAAAGCGAAGAAGTCGCGGATGAAGATGGGTTCTTGTTTGTTGTCGACAAGTTGGGTGTATTTCTTAAACAGTTGATAGTCGCCCTTGCGGGTGGCAAGCTGCAACGTGGCGATGGTCTCTGGGTTCCAGGCATGCTTGATGCCGTCCTTACGATAGTGGAATTGTCCCATGCTGGGCAGGAAGTCGAGCTTCTTGGTGGCGAAGGCCTTGTCGTGCAGATGGATGGCGTCGCGGGCTATCGTTTCGAGACCTATGCCGCCGATGGTGCTTACCTCTGTGCCGAAATAGTTCTTTAGCAGACTCTCACTCAGACCGATGCTCTCGAAGATCTTGGCACCGCGATAGCTACGGATGGTTGAGATACCCATCTTAGCCATAATCTTGAACAAGCCCTTCTTCACAGCCTTGATGTAGTTCTGCTCGGCTGTATGGTAGTCTTCTTGAATCTTTCCCTTCTTTACCAGGTCGTCAAGGATGGCGTATGTCAGATATGGACAGAGGGCTGATGCACCGTAACCCAACAAGAGTGCTGCATGCATCACCTCGCGTATCTCGCCACTCTCTACGATAAGAGCGGTCTGCACACGTTTGCCGGCATCAATCAGATAATGGTGTACGGCACTGACAGCCAACAAGGATGGGATGGCTGCATGGGTTTCATCCACGCCACGGTCGGAGAGAATAATATAGTTGTATCCGTCGTCTACACTCTTGGCAGCCTCCTTGCAGAGTTCGTCCAGAGCTTCGTGCAGTCCTTCTTCGCCTTTGACGGTCTCAAAGAGCATGTGGAGCTTCACGGTATTGAAGCCCTTGTAGCGGATATTCTGAAGGATATCCAACTGGGTGTTGGTCAGGATAGGATGTGGCAGACGCACCATCTTGCAATTGCTCTCATCGGGGTTCAGAATGCCAGAACCTACGCGACCTATGTACTCGGTGAGACTCATCACAAGGTTCTCACGGATGGAGTCGATGGCAGGGTTGGTAACCTGTGCAAACTGCTGACGGAAGTAGTTAAAGAAAATCTGTGGCTGGTCGGAAAGTACGGCAAGTGGAGTGTCATTACCCATGGATGCTGTAGGCTCTTGGCCCTTGGTAGCCATAGGGATAATGGTTCCGTCGATGTCTTCTTCGCCGAAGCCGAACTCCAACTCCTTGCGGGTGAGATCTTCCACTGCGTTTTCCACTTTACGTCCGCTGCGGAGCTTCTCCAACTCGATGCGGTTGGTGTTGAGCCACTGACGATAAGGATGCTGGGCTGCCAGACGCTCCTTGATTTCGCCATCATAGTATATCTTACCTTCCTGGGTATCGATGAGCAGAATCTTACCAGGCTGCAGACGACCTTTCTCTGCCACCTCAGATGGGTCGAAGTCCATTACGCCTACCTCGGAAGCCACTACCATCATGTCGTTCTTGGTGATGGTGTAGCGGGCTGGGCGAAGACCGTTACGGTCGAGCATACCACCAGCATAGCGTCCGTCGCTGAAGAGTAGGGCAGCAGGTCCGTCCCATGGTTCCATCAAGATGGAGTGATATTCGTAGAAAGCCTTGAGGTCTTCAGAGATGGGGTTCTTGTCATTGAAACTCTCTGGCACCATGACCGCCATGGCGTGAGGCAGTGACAGACCGCTCATCACAAAGAACTCAAACACATTGTCGAGACTGGCTGAATCACTCATGCCGGGCTGTACGATGGGTGAGATGTCGCGAATGTCGCCCAAAGCCTCGCTGCTGAGTACACTCTCACGTGCCTTCATCCAACCTCTGTTTCCGCGGATGGTGTTGATCTCACCATTGTGACAGAGCAGACGGAAAGGCTGTGCCAAACTCCAGGTTGGGAAGGTGTTAGTAGAGAAACGTGAGTGGACGAGTGCCAGACCGCTGGTAAAGTAGTTGTTGGTGAGGTCGGGGTAATACTGGCGTAGCTGCAAGCTACTCAGCATGCCCTTGTATACGATGTTCGAATTAGACAACGAACAGATGTAGAAGTCGGGGTCGCTGATGCGCTTTTCGATGCGCTTGCGAACGAGGTAGAGGATGCGTTCGAAGACAGGCACCTTGTCGTCGGTAACACCTGTGATGAATACTTGTTTGATGGCAGGCTCATTGCTCAAAGCAGCCTCGCCCAGACATTCGGGGTTGGTAGGCACGTTGCGTAGATGCATGAGCTGAAGTCCCTCGCGCTCTATCTCCTCGATCATGATGGAGAGGATGTCCTGCTGTTTCTTTTCGTCTTTAGGTAGGAAGATGAGACCTGTGCCATATTTGCCTTTCTCGGGCACAGGAATACCCTGAAGAAGAATAAACTCGTGCGGAATCTGGAGCATGATGCCGGCACCGTCGCCCGTCTTGTTATCGGCACCCTCAGCACCACGATGGCGCATGTTCTCGAGTACCTTTAGGGCATTGTCTACCAGCTCATGGCTCTTGTTGCCGTGGATGTTAACCACCATTCCTACGCCACACGCATCGTGCTCATAGGTTGAACTGTACAATCCTTTTTCCATTTCTTGTTCGTTTTATATTTATCGGTTATTTCTATAACTTAATACACTTTTTTATCAAGAATATTATTTTTATCAAGAATTAGAGAATTTTCATTCTTGCTTCTCATGAAGATAACAATGAGAATTTCAAAACAGAGAAAAAATCTCTAATTCTCTAATTCTTGACTAAAAAATAATCTCGAATAAATCTTCTTGATAATTCACTTTACTTCTTATAAGCTTCTTGATGGACTCCAGCTACAGCTCTACCGCTGGGGTCATTCTGATTTTTGAATGAGGCATCCCATGCCAGTGCCTCTGCTGTAGAGCAAGCCACGCTGGGCACGCTGGGCACGCTGCGTGCAGCGCTGTCACTGGGGAAATGTTCGGCAAAGATGGAGCGATAGTAATATTCCTCCTTGTTCTGTGGGGGGTTGATGGGGAAACGCTCTGCGGCATGTGCCATCTGCTCATCGCTTACAGCTGATGCGGTAATCTGTTTCAGAGTATCTATCCATGAATAGCCTACACCATCTGAGAACTGTTCTTTCTGGCGCCATGCCACTTTTTCTGGAAGCAAATCGGCAAAGGCCTCACGCACCACTTTCTTCTCGATGGTCTTGTCGGGACACATCTTTAGCACGGGGTTCATGCCCATGGCCACGTCGAGGAACTCCTTGTCGAGGAAGGGTACACGGCCCTCGATGCCCCATGCTGCCAAACTCTTGTTGGCTCGCAGACAGTCGTAGAGATAGAGTTTGCCGAGCTTGCGGACGGTTTCTTCGTGGAACGCCTTGGCATCGGGGGCCTTGTGGAAGTAGAGGTAACCACCGAAAACCTCGTCGGCCCCTTCGCCCGAAAGCACCATCTTGATGCCCATGCTGCGAATGACACGTGCCAGCAGGTACATAGGGGTGGAGGCACGCACGGTGGTGACGTCGTAAGTCTCTATAAAGTAGATGACATCGCGGATGGCGTCCAATCCTTCCTGGATGGTGTAGTTGATTTCGTGATGAACGGTTCCGATGTGTTCTGCCACCAGTCTGGCTTTAGCCAAGTCGGGAGCTCCCTTTAGTCCTACGGCGAAGGAGTGAAGTCGTGGCCAATAGGCTTGGGTCTCGCCACCATTCTCTACACGTGTGGCAGAGTATTTTTCGGCTATGGCAGAGATGACCGATGAGTCGAGACCACCGCTGAGCAGCACTCCGTAGGGTACATCGCTCATCAACTGGCGTTTTACCGAAGCCTCAAGAGCATCATGTATCTGGTCGACTGCCGTCTGCTCCTGTGGTGTAGCCTCTGCCAATTGTTCGGAAGCCTTCTTGTTGTCGTCGATATGGTATTTCTTCTGCATGGCGGCATATTCAAACCAGTCGCGTTTGTAGTAGCGCTTCATGCCTGGAGTCTTACTGTAGTAGTAATGTCCAGGCAGGAAAGGTTCGTAATGGTCGCATTGTCCTTCGAGGGCCTTGAGTTCGGAAGCCACCATCACCTTGCCGTCGTTGTCGTAGCCTATATAGAGTGGTATTACGCCAATGGGGTCGCGTGCTATCAAAAACTCATCGTGCTCTGCATCGTAGAGAGCGAAAGCAAAAATGCCGTTCAATTCTTCAAGCATTTGGCAGATGCGGGCATGTACAGCATCCTCGCCTTGATAGATCAGTGTGGCGAAGTCGGTGTCGGCGCGCATTTCGCGATAGAGCGATAGGATAACCTCGCAGTCGCTGCCTGTCTGGTACTGGTAATGACCAGCAAAACGTGAGCGGATGTTCTGGTGATTGTATATTTCACCATTGACAGCGAGTACTTGCTTCTTGTCGGGAGAGAAGAGTGGCTGGCGACCACTCTCTGGATCTACGATGCTTAGACGCTCATGTGCCAAGATGGCGGAACCACCACAGTAGATGCCGCTCCAGTCTGGTCCGCGATGGCGGATTTTCTGACTCATACGTAGTGCTTGCTGTCGCTGTTCGGGAGTTTGCTCCTGAATGTTGAAGATAGATACGATACCACACATAATTGCTTTTCCTTTCTTTTACGGTTGTTTGTAACACTTTGCTAAGTATTGAATGCAAAATTACTACAATTTGACATAATTAAGAAATATTTACTTGCAATTTGTGTTAGTTTTGCGTGTTTTGTTTTAATCTTGAAGCTATTATTGCTGTCTTGCTTTCATATTGTAAGCGTTCTGTTGTTTGTATATTACAATTTGAAAGTTTGTTTCAAAATTAAGAGAAAAAATATAGATTATCAGTTTGATTTATTGAAGTTATAGAAGTTAAAGAAGTGGATACTTAGCCATAAAGTATAGGGCTCTGACTTTACTCCCTCTTTTTTAATTTCTTCATTTGTGAAAGTTGAATTATGAGCCCACTTTAAAAAGTAAGGCCTGTTTAAAATGTCTATATTTCACGATAATA
>USOQ01000099.1 GCA_900556395.1 Candidatus Segatella caccae
TGGAATGTATTCTTAGTTCTTGATTAAAGGATTATTTTTTTTCAAGAATTAGAGACTGAAGTTTCGCATGTACTGAAGTTATAGTAGTTAAAGAAGTTATAGTCAATAGCCTTTTTGGTTGTATATTTAGCTATAAAGCATATGGCTTTAACTTCTCTAACTTCTTTAAATTCTTTAACTTCCCCATTTGCGAAAGTTGAATTAGAATTTTCAAATTTGTAGTAAAGTAGTAAAAGGGTGGCTTTAGTCACCCTTTAACTTTAATAGCTTTACCCTTTGGTCAGCAAACGTGGTTTCTTATTCAATCTCTTTTATTTGCTCATATCGAAACCTACGCGCACACCATCGTAGTTCTTAGAAATCTCACCGATTGTGCTGAGGGTAGTGTTGCCGCTCAGGGCTGTAAGCGTCTGGATGATGGTAAGCAGTTTCTTCGATTCAAAGAGGAGGCTGATGCCCGATGTGGTCTTTGTGGCGTAACCCGAAAGACTGAGCAGCAGGCGGCCCTTCAGGTCGACGGCATGGGTCTTTTCGTCGAAGGTGTAGGTGCCACTCCATGACTTGCCGTCTATCTTGGCATTGAAGGAACCATCTTCATTGAACTTGATATAGGTGTTGGAACTGTTGAAGCCTGCTTTCTGATAATAACCGCTCAACTTGTCCTCAACCTTCTTGGCAGCGACTTCGCCACCCGCTTTCGCCAGCAGATTCTCTGAGGTAAAGGCGCAACCTGGTGATTTGTATTTCCATGTGTGTGCACAGAGATCAGCCTTCTTGAAGGTGGTAGAACCGATTATGTTGTCGAGGATGCTTCCCACGATGCTTCCAACCTTGCTTGTTGAGGAGCCTGTGGTGCTGCTGTTTTCGCCAGCGTAGCCCAAGAGACCAGATATCAATGTAGCAGCTGAAGACTTTGCGTTAGCTGTATCGACAGTAGTACTTGTCTTGGAAGAGTCTTTTGCTACTGCTGTAGCTGTAGTAGGCGTTGCGGTTGTTGCAGTATTGGCTGCTGTAGCCGTGGTTGTTTTTTTCGCTGTCGTTGTAGACTTTTTTTGGGTGGTAGCCTTCTTTTTCTTGGTTGTTTTTTTAGCAGAAAGACTACACATCTCGGCTGTAGATACGTTTTCAGCGACTGTTTCGCTGGCATGGCTGCCTGTGGTACATGCCATCACAAGGGCAACCATCATGAATACTTTCTTCATTTTTCTTGATACTTTCTTGTTGTTTTCAAGTTTTGTTTATTCCCTCTTTAACTTCTATTACGATGAAGATTTGTATGGAGTTTTCTCATTTATCGGATGCAAATTTCGCAAAAAAAGCGCAGATGGCGAAGGGAAAAGGTATATTTTTAATAGGTTTTCCCTATTTTTCTTTGATTTAAGTCAAAAAAATAGGTTTCCCGTAGCATTTTTTTCTTTTTTTTCTGTATCTTGTAATAGGAATGTTTTACCTTTGCAATATTACAAATCGCAATAGGTTATGGATTATAGTTTAATTAAGGTCAATGCAGAGGTTGAGAATCTTGCACAGGACAAATGCCAGCAGATTCTTCATGACCGACGCGAAGCCCTCGCTAACAAGGTTAGAAGAAGAGCTTAAAAAACAGGAGAGATTGTTTTCTCAAAAAAACACAAAAAGAATTGACATTCCGGGAACGTCGTTTCCCGTGTAACGTAAAAGGTCCCGTTGACAGAACTTGGTTCTGCGACGGGACCTTTTATGGTTTTATTGTTATTCTCTGGGGATGAGAAGTTATAGAAGTTAAAGAAGTTATCACTCCCTTCGGTCGTTAGAAGTTAAAGCCAACAGCTTTTTGCAGAATATTTAGCTATAAAGCATATGGCTTTAACTTCTTTAATTTCCCATTTCAGAAAAGTTCGTTGAGCTTTTATTTTCCAGCCTCTTCCTTGGTAGCCTTCATGATGACTTCCAGGTGGTTGCCTTGCTTGAGGACGATATTCTTGAGGAAGTCGCCTATAGCCTTGCCGTCGACGCTGCTTACCGTCTTCACGTAATCGGTGTGCAGGTCGATGCCGTTGATGACATAGTTGCGCAGGATGCCAGTCCAGTAGCCATTGGTCTTGGCGTCTACCGAAGCCTGCTTGGTCAGAATCTCCTTGATCTTCTGCAGGTCGCCGGTGTTAGGCTGCTCTACGGTATTCTTCAGACCAGAGAAGAAGTAAGGCAGAGCCTCGTCGAGCTTCTCGGGGTTGAGCTGTGCGCTGCCGGTCAGGCTGAGTGCCAGCTGTCCGTCCCAGTCGAGCTCCATGCTTGCCTCGGCTCCTGCATGGTAGGCTGCACTCAGCTTCTCGCGTATGTTGCGCAGATAGTCCATCTGGAGCAATCGTGCAGAGATGTCAGCGAGCACGCTTGTCTGCAGGGTGTAAGGAGTCTTGGCATACCATATCTCGGTCACCTGCGACATTGGGTTCTCCATGCTCTTGGTGAAGATGTTCTTCACCTCGCCTGTAGCTACAGGGATAGCCTTGTTCTTCAGCTTCGCGCCCTTGTTTGGAATAGAGGCGATGTACTGCTCGATGAGTGGCAGGAGAGTGGCCTCGTCGTAGTTGCCCACGAAGAAGAAGGTGAAGTCCTTGGCATTGGTGAACATCTGCTTGCCCAGTTCGAGCACGCGGTCGTAGTTGACAGCATCGAGGTCTTCGGTCTTAGGGATGCGTGCCATCTTGTTGCCCAGGTAGATGGTGCTCTGCAGCGAATCCTGGTAAACCATCTCTGGGTTCTTGCTCTGGTTGGCAAGAGCGGTCTTGATGGTGCTCAGGAGGTTGGCAGCCGATTTCTCGTCCTTGCTCAGCGCTGTCATCTTGAGGTAGATGAGCTGCATGAGGGTCTCGATATCCTTAGGAGTAGAGTTGCCTGAGAGTCCATGCTTGAAAGGAGTGACGGTGTAAGCCACGCTTGCCTGCTTACCTGCGAGGGCTTTCTCGAGGTCGTTGCTTGAGAACTGGCCCAGACCGCTGGCGTTGAGCAGCATGCCGCCCATGAAGGCGAAGGTGTAGTCGGCCTTGTCGAGTGCTGCGTAACCTACGTTGGCTGTGGCAGCAAACTGTATCTCGTTGTCCTTGTAGTCGGTCTTCTTCAGTACCACCTTGGCACCGTTGGAGAGGGTGAGGGTCTTGAATCCCAGCTTCTTGTCTTCTGCTGTGCTCTTGATCTTGCCCGCCTTAGGCTTCTGGGCGATGAGAGGCTCCTGCTTCACATTGTCCACATAGGCCTCGAGCTTCTCGCCGCGCACCTGCTTCACGATGTCGGCAAGCTCCTGCTCGGTGGGATAAACAGCACCGTCGGCCTCGCGCATCATGACGAGTGACACCAGGTTGGTGTCGGTTTCGCAAATCAACTGCTTGGCGTACTGGTTGACAGCCTCTACAGGGATGTGAGGCACCAGCATCTGATAGATCTGATATTCGTCCTTTACCGAAGGGATAGGCTCGTTGCTGGTGAAGTTGTCCACATATTGAGTGGTGAACTGTTCGTTCTTCATCTTGTCGCGATTGGTGTAAGCCTTCTCCATCTGGCTCATAAACTCATCCTTGGCACGCTGATACTCAGTGGCAGTGAAGCCGAAGTCGTGTGCACGCTTCAGTTCGCGCATCACGGCGGCATAAGCCTCCTTCATCTGTCCGTCCTTGGCAGCGCCGAAGGAAGTGAGCGCCTCCTTGGTGCTTGAGAGCAGATAGTCGCCAATGCGGGTTCCTGCCTGCAGATAAGGGCAGTCGGGCTCCTGCGATTTCTCGCTGAAGCGGGCATTCATCATGCTGGCAAAGAGGTTGTTCATATAGCCTTTGAGCAGATAGTCGACACCGTTCTTCAGCGAGTCGGGTGTGGCTTCGTGCTTCATGAAGATCTGGAAGATGCCCATCTGCTGCTCCTTGTCCTTGTCTACCACGTAGATGGCCTGGTTGTTGTCGGGCACTTCCACGGGGACTACTTTGGCAGCACTGGCAGGCACCTTGATGCCTCCGAAGAGCTTCTTGATCTGAGCCTCGATATGGTCTACGTCCACGTCGCCGACGATGATGACAGCCTGGTTGTCTGGGCGATACCATTTGCGGTAGTAGGCGCGCAGGGTCTCAGGGTCGCATCCGTCGATGACGCTCATCAGTCCGATAGGCATGCGTACACCATACTTACAGTTGGGGTAGAGTTTAGGCAGGGCACGCTCCAGGATGCGCTGCTGTCCTACCATGCGCATACGGTACTCGTTGTGCACCACGTCGCGCTCGTCGTTGATGGCTTCCTTGGTGAGTGAGATGCCGTTGCTCCAGTCTTTGAGGATGAGCATACATGAGTCTACTGCCGATGTGCGTGTGGTGGGCACGTCGGTGAAGTAGTAAACAGTCTTCTCGATAGAGGTGTAGGCGTTGAGGTTGCGACCATATTCCACGCCGATGCTCTGCAAGTACTCCTGTAGGCTGTTGCCCTGGAAGTGCTCTGAGCCATTGAAGGCGAGGTGTTCCAAGAGGTGAGCCAGACCGCGCTGGTCGTCGTTCTCATTGATAGAGCCTACTTTCTGTGCGATGTAGAAGCTGGCTACATGCTCAGGGAAACTGTTGTGTCGGATGTAATAAGTCAGACCATTGTCCAAATGGCCTATTCTCACATCTTTGTCTACCGGGATAGGGGGCATCATCTGAGCCATGGTCTGTCCGGCAGTAAGCAGCACGATGGCTGCAGCAAAAAACTTCTTAAGTTTCATAATAGCTGATGTTGTTTTTATATATATAATTAATGTGTATTTGTCTTTCTATCACAAACTTGATACTGCAAAATTACCATAAATCTAATGACAAAGCAAGCGTTTTGAAAAAAAACTTTCCAAATGCTTGCTTTCTTAACATTAAACTAACATTCCACTAACATTTCCCTAACATTAGGCTCTGTTTTCGATAGTTGTAGAAGCGTGAAAGCTGTTCATCCAGCTACCACGATAGAGGCGGATGAGGAACAGAATGCCTCGGAAGGTAAGTTCGGTGGCCATGGCTATCCATACACCTTCCAGCCCATAGCTCTGTGAGAGAGCGTAAGCCAGGGTGAGGCGCACCAGCCACATCGTTCCTAAGTTGATGGCGGCAGGCTTGAAGGTGTCGCCAGCTCCCACGCATACACAATAGGTCACGATGCTGGCAGCAAAGAATGGTTCGGCAAAAGCTTCGATGCGAAGACAGCGTGTGCCTAAGTCGCAGATGGCGTCGACAGGTGAGAGCACTGCCATCATGCCAGGCGCAAAGAGATACATGATGAGTCCCATCACTGCCATCACGCCCATGCCGAGGCCTACGGTCATATAGGCAAACTTGCGGCACAGATCGATGCGGCCAGCGCCATGTGTCTGACCAACGAGCGTTGTGGCTGCATCGCCAATGCCATAGCCTGGCATGTAGCACAGGCTCTCGGCGGTGATGGCAAACGAATGGGCTGCAATAGCGATGTTACCCAATGGTGCCACAATCATGGTGCTGACAATCTGTGCACCGCTCATCAGGATGTTCTGTATGGCTAAGGGGATGCTTATCTTGAAGGCATTGTGTACGTATTCGCGCACCCAGCTGAAACGAATCTTGTCCTGTCGTAGGTTGAGAATCTTGTTGTGGCAAGCAGCCTGCAAAAGGTTGGGCAACGAGATGCATACGTAAGCTAAAGCAGTTCCGAAGGCTGCGCCTACGACACCCATGTGTAAGACGTAGATGAAGAAATAATTGAACACCACATCGCACAGGCAGATCAGTATGGCCATGACGCTGGGCGTGTGCATGTTGCCAGCTGCCTTGAGCATCATGCCCGACATGTGATACAAGTAGACAAAGGGTAGCACGAGGCTATAAACCAAGAAATAAGCCGATGAGTTGGCTGAGATGTCGGCGCCTCCACCCAGCCATAGTGGAAGGGGAGCATGAATGCCCACGCCTATGAGGGCAATCAGAATGCTGAAGATGATGCCACAGAGCAAGGCGTGGCGAAACACTTGACGGGCTTTGCCGAAGTCGTTGGCACCAATAAAGTGTGCCACCTGTACCGAAAAACCAGTGGCAAAGGCACTCAGCAGGCTACCGATAAGCCATGTGGTGGACTCGATGAGGCCTATGCTTGCAGAAGCCTCTGCACCCAAATGGCCCACCATAGAAGCGTCGATGAAGAACATCATGACTGTGGAAATCTGTGCCAACATGGAGGGAATACTCAGCCCCACGATGAGGTTGAGCTTCTCGCTGCGGTGCATGGAGCGTCCCGCGCGAATCGATTCCATCAGATATTCTGTCTTTTTGCTATATAACATAATATGTACAAACTCTAAAGCGAGAAAAATGGCGATCCCTCCTAAAAGGAATCGCCATCTTTATGAATATGAATGTTTAATTTCTTTTTTAATCCCAAAAAACAGATCTTTTTTACCTTTCAGCAACCTCTATCTATTGGGTTTGATTTTTCGGATGAAAAGCATTGTTTGCTTTTCTTTATTAACTAAAAATCTTTTTCGTCGTCCTTGAATAACAATCTCTAATTACCTTGATAGATTCTAATACCTGTCGTCCTTGAATAACAATCTCTTATTTACCTTTAACTAATAACCTATCACAATCTATTACCTAACTAAAAACCTAAAACTTATAATTCTGATGCAAAGATACGGCTAATCTTCTAAACAGCCATACTTTTGCCTGTTTTTTTGCATGAAAATAACATTTTTTTTACTTCTATCCCCAAAATGTGT
>USOQ01000100.1 GCA_900556395.1 Candidatus Segatella caccae
GATCCTGGAAGTGCATGTCGTTTCCGAACCATGTGAAGAACAATGTGAATGCGATAACTGCACATACCACGATGATCCAGAATGCGCCTCTTACTCCCTGAAAGCCCTCAGATTTCTTTTTTGGGGCTGCTTGTTTTGTAGTTGCCATAATTTTACTTTTTTTAAATTATTAGTTAATAAATTATTTGAATGTTCTTTTCTCTAATGTTGTGTCACCTTATTTGTTATAAGACAAAGTTTGGTTTTTTACGTTACTAATCGCAAAGATAGTAATTAAAAATAAAACACGAAACGCATTTAAGAAGATTTAACGAGATATTGAATGTATTTAATCAATATCTCGTTATTTAAGTCGCTTTATACGCTTTTCATGTGCGTTTTTACTCTTTTTTTCGTTTGTAGTCTTGTTTTTTTTTGATTACTTCAGTTTGCTCAAAGCTTCCTTAATTCGGCGTATAGCTTCGATGATATTTTCGTCGCTTGTAGCATAGCTCATTCGGAAGCATTCTGGGTCACCAAAGGCATCTCCACCTACGGTTGCAACGTGTGCCTCCTCGAGGAGATACATAGCAAGGTCTGTAGAGTTGTTGATGGTTCTTTCGCCTGTGCTCTTACCATAGAAGCTACTGCATTTAGGGAAGAGATAGAATGCTCCTTGAGGTATGTTTACCTCGAGACCTGGTACTTCTTTTGCCAATTTCACGATGAGATTACGGCGACGTTCAAAAGCTTGACGCATATCCTCTACTGCACTCTGGTCGAGTGTATAGGCAGCTTCAGCAGCTTTTTGACTTACTGAGCAAGTTCCGCTGGTGTACTGACCTTGTAGTTTGTTGCATCCCTTAATGATCCACTCTGGACCAGCCAAGAAACCGATACGCCATCCTGTCATAGCATAGGCTTTAGACACACCATTAGCGATAATTACCTGTTCTTTCATTCCAGGTTCCTGAGCGATGCTGTGGTGCTTGCCGATATAGTTGATATGCTCGTAGATTTCGTCGGCTAAGACGAATACTTCCTGATGCTTTCTCAAGACATCAGCAAGGGCTGCCAATTCTTCCTTAGAGTATACGCTACCAGTAGGGTTGCTTGGAGAGCAGAGGATGAGCATCTTGGTCTTGGGAGTGATAGCCTGTTCGAGTTGTTCGGCTGTCATCTTGAAATCTTGGTCGAAACCAGCGTTGACGATGACAGGTACACCTCCAGCCAATTTCACCATTTGTGGATAGCTTACCCAGTAAGGTGCAGGGATGATAACCTCATCGCCAGGGTTGACCAGTGCGAGTACGGCATTGCATACACATTGCTTGCCTCCTGTACCTACGATAACCTCGTTGGTGGTATAGTCGAGATGATTCTCGTTTTTCAGTTTGGCAACAATTGCTTTTCTCAGGTCAGGGTAACCTGGTACGGGTGAGTAACGTGAGAAGTTCTCGTCGATAGCCTGTTTGGCTGCCTCTTTGATGTTGTCAGGTGTGTTGAAGTCGGGTTCTCCTACGCTCATGTTGATGACATCGATGCCTTGAGCCTTCATTTCACTACTTTTCTGCGACATCGCCAGCGTTGCTGATGGTGCCAATCTGTTAAGACGATCTGATAATTGTGCCATAATTTATATCAATGTTTATAATTCGACTGCAAAAGTAATCATTTTATTTCTTTTGCGGAAGAAAACATGTTATAATTTAACTTTTTGTATATAAATTGTTACATTTTGCCATGCTTTAACCTAAGTGTAGCACATGTCCCATGCGATCTCTCTTAGTTTTGAGGTAACGCTCGTTGTATGGGTTGGGTGTCGTTTCGATAGCAATGTTCTCCACGATTTCCAGTCCGTATGCTTCCAGTCCGACGCGTTTTACAGGGTTGTTGGTCATGAGTCGCATCTTGTGTACACCGAGGTGACGCAGCATTTGCGCGCCACAACCATAGTCGCGCTCATCGGGTTTAAAGCCGAGGTGTGTGTTGGCATCAACGGTGTCGTAGCCTTCTTCCTGAAGTTTGTAAGCAGCTATCTTATTCATCAAGCCGATACCTCTTCCTTCCTGTTGCATGTAGATGAGAACACCCTTACCTTCTTTCTCTATCATCTCCATGGCCTTATGCAACTGTTGTCCGCAGTCACAACGCTTGCTACCTAAGATATCTCCAGTAGCGCATGAAGAGTGTACGCGAACCAGGATGGGTTCGTCTTCATTCCATTCGCCCTTGATGAGAGCCATGTGCTCCAGACCATTGCTTGCCTGGCGGAAAGGTATGAGGTGGAAATGTCCGTATTCAGTAGGAAGTTCTACCTCTTCGCCGATTTCTATGAGTGATTCTTTCTTCAGTCGGTATTCTATCATGTCTTTGATGGAAATGACTTTCAGGTCCCATTCTTTAGCAAACTTCAAGAGCTGTGGCAGACGAGCCATAGATCCGTCTTCATTCATAATCTCCATCAAGGCGCCAGCAGGGTATAGGCCTGCCATCTTGCAGAGGTCTATGGCAGCCTCTGTGTGTCCACTTCTGCGAAGCACACCATTGTCTTGTGCGTAAAGAGGGTTGATGTGTCCCGGACGTCCGAAGGTCTTTGAGGTGGAGGCAGGGTCGGCGAGAGCCTTAATGGTTTCTGCTCTGTCGTGAGCAGACACGCCAGTAGTGCATCCTTCGAGCTTGTCGATGGTGACGGTGAATGGAGTTCCGAGCATAGAGGTGTTGTCGGAGACTTGATGAGGTAGGTCGAGTTCTTCGCATCGGCTGATGGTGATAGGTGCGCAGAGCACGCCACGTGCATGCTTGAGCATGAAGTTTACCTTCTCAGCGTCTATCTTTTCTGCAGCGATGATGAGGTCGCCCTCGTTTTCGCGGTCTTCATCGTCTACTACGATAACGAATTTTCCTTCCTTGAAGTCGTTAACGGCTTCTTCAATGCTATTTAATTTTAAGTCTTCCATTTTACTTCTTGATACCTTATTATATATATAGTTACATTTCTTTTGTTCTCATGATGATGTCGTTGTTCAACTGCTTCACCACTTTTAAGTCTCTATAGAGTCTGAGTCTGAAACTCCACATTCTCAGATAGAGTATGGTGCCTACGGGAACGATGAGAGCTGCCAAGATGTTGAGCCACTTATATTCGAAGGGGCGTGTGTGGGCCTTGGGTGATAGTACGGGATACTGGTTGATGTTGTGTAGAATAAACTTGTTCTTGGTGTTAGAGAGGTCTTCTATCACAGCTTCCAGTTCGTCACTGATGCGCTCTATCTCATGATCGGGCTTATACTTAAAGAATACATGAATGAAGTTGGGCCATTTCTTGAGTCTATGCTCTTGGTTGTAGGCTTCAATATCTTCGTTGATGCGCTGCAACTTGATGGCGTCTTCTGCGTAAGCAGGGTCGTTGATGATAACTTCCTTTCCAAAGATGTGTCGCTTCACTCTGATGCCCAGGAGTTTGAATACAAAATCTTTGTACATGTCCAGGTTGAAGACGGTAGAGTCGTTCGTAGCCTTGTATGTGACGAATACTGCCAATGGAGCGAGTACAGCAGTGGCGAGTCCTTTACCGAACCATATTGCCCAAATACCGCTTCGACTCATACGATAGCCCGTGTTGTCAAGAATAAAGAAGGTGATGAACACCAATACTGAGATGATGACAGGGAATCCCAATCCTCCTTTTCGTATGATGGCGCCCAAAGGAGCTCCGATGAAGAAGAATATGAGGCACGATAGAGCCAGTGTAAACTTATTGATGGCCTCCATTTCATGGTTTCTTATTACGCGGTCTCCATCACTGGTAATCATACTCTTGAAATCGAGGTCGTTCATAGCCATTTGCACATCCGAAGAAGCATAGTTTACCACCGAAAGCTTTCTGTCTGTAGGTAACTTCTCGAATATCGAGTCGATGTTTACCTTAGTTGTGGCAGCCATCTTCTCTGCCTTTAATGAGTCTTCTTTGCTCATATATGGTTGGTGGTAATATCTCACCCTTGCGTCGGAGAGATAGATGCGACCGATGGAGTCGTAGGCGTGATTGATGGAATCGACGTCATGCTTGATTTTAGCCAGACTCTTAGCTTTGGCGTTGTTTGATAGCGAACTGGCGTCTGTCAGACTGAAATCATTGTCGAAGTCGAGAACAATCTTTTTCGAGATAAACGTCTCTCTTCTGTATGGTACAGCAGCACTATTGGCGAGTTCGCTACTCTGCATGTTCTCAAACCATTCTCCACTATATAGGCTTAAGACGAGGTGTTTCTTTTCGGCAGTACTTTGCAGCATACCCGAGTCAGCCAAAATGATGGCCGCATCTTCGTAGCTGTTGGTCATACGATAAATCATGATGCCATATAGCTTTCCTGTCTTGAGGTCTTTCTTCTGCACGTAGAGGTTGCAGTTAGGGATGCCGTCATAGAAGATTCCTTCAGGAATTTCCAGCTCAGGACTCTTCTGCTTCATGGATATGAGGAGTTGTGCCAGCTTCATATTGGAGCTGGGACCTACGTTGTTCTGAAAGTAAAAAGAGCTGAGCATCACAAGAACCGTGATGATGATCAGCGAACGGAAAGCTTGCATCAGCGAGATACCTGCTGCCTTGATAGCTGTGAGCTCAGAGCTTTCGCCTAAGTTACCGAAAGTGATGAGCGATGACAGCAAAATGGCTAATGGCAAGGCCTGTGGTACAAGCATGAGCCCCATGTACCAGAAAAATTGAGCCATGACCTCTACCGACAAACCTTTACCTATCAGTTCGTCGATGTATCTCCATAGGAACTGCATCATCAGCACAAACTGGCAGATGAAGAATGTTCCCACGAAAAGCAGTCCGAATTGCTTCGCGATGAATATATCTAATTTCTTGAATCTCATTTCAGCATGCAAAAGTAACATAAAAAAATCAGAAATCATTCTTTTTTTAGTTTTTTATATATTTAATTGAACCTGTGGGGCTTCTTTTTACCTAATTAGAAAATTCTAATCTCACATGAAAGGCTTCTAATAGGCTTTTTTATGTCTTGTTTGATAATTTGTAATTTTGCGGGCATGAAAAGAAATCGTTTAATTTTGTTGATAACTCAACTTTCGTACATGCGAAACATCCGTACATTATTAAGGTAACTACATTTTCAATCTTCGTTTTTAAGTCAGAGGCGTCATCGTATTTGTTTGAATAAAGTATGATAATTGTAAGGAATAAGCCACTTCTTATAGATGAAAAATACGAAAATGATATTTTTTTGTAAAATTCTTGCGAAATAATTTGTTCAGTTCAAAACTTTGTATTACCTTTGCACCCGCAAACAAGAAATCGTTTGCTCGGATGGCGGGATAGCTCAGTTGGTTAGAGCGTCGGATTCATAATCCGGAGGTCCCGGGATCGTAGCCCGGTCCCGCTACGAAGAAGCACTTGTGAACTCTGTTCATAAGTGCTTCTTCGTTTTTAGAAAGTCAAAGGAAGAGTAGGAAAGTCTGGGTCAGCGGATTTTTCCGGTTGGTAACACCGTATGTTAGGAATAAAGTCGTAC
>USOQ01000101.1 GCA_900556395.1 Candidatus Segatella caccae
GGCAACACTTTATTCCTAACATATGGTGTTACCAACCGGAAAAATCCGCTGACCCCATAGAATGCGATAGGTGAAACATTGGTTACCTGCCTCTACACGCAGCACACAGACGCCAGATGCAGCTCTCTGTAGGGAAAGAACGGCATGGTTTCCTTCGGCTGACGTGGTCTGCTGAAGCAGTCGACCTGCTACATCATATAGTCGCAACGACTTCAGTTCTGTACCAGAGACAATGATTCTACTGCCCTCACGTCTGATGGTGAAAGAAGGAGCAGTGGTAGGTACATTACCCATAGATGTAGGCGTACCAGGTGAGAGTGTAAGGACATCACCCTTACGTTGTAGGTAATAGGTGGAGGCCAGCGAGTTGACGAGTTCAACCTGCTGTCCGCCTATGTCGCCCATCACCATCACACGATAGGTATGTCCATCTTCCCATGGCAAGTTGCCCTTACGTAGCCAATAGCTAAAGAGAGGCACAGACACGGAAGACGAGATAGAAACCCAGTCGTCAATGCCCTTAACCTGCGTCTTTGCGTGAGTCATCAGGTCTTCACAGTACATATACACATTGCCTTCATAGCTACGACCTTCTGTCGTACGCAGCAAGACTGCGATTTTGAAGTTGGACATCTTAGTCACATCAACACAGCCCGACTCTATCCTCTCGTTAGAGTCATCTGCAAAAAAGACTTCAACCTGCTCCATGAGAGGTTTTTCTGCAGCCTTGAGCACTTCGATGTAAGCCGCCTCCTTATCGTGAATAAGGTTGACAGGATAATCTGTCGTCTCTGCTGCATCGCCCGACAGGGATAGTTGCACCTGATAACGTCCAGGAACGATGCTGCTTGGCAAAGTAAGGAGTATGGGAATCTCGGCTTCGGTGAAGCCCTCTATCTCGGTCAACTCATCCACACGAGTATTGAGCACTACCGCCTTGCTTTCGTCGAGCAACTGCACCCTCAGATAACAATCACGAGGCACACCATTCAGGTTTTTCAACGTGAAAAAGGCTAATACCTTTCCGCCCTGCTCTGCTTGACCTGAGAGTCTGGGCTGCGCCATCAACTGAAAATGTGCATCAGCAGAACTGATTTCTGAGATGCGCCCTTTTCCTTTAGACAACTCCACCTCGATGATGGGAGCCTTCTTCATAGCGAAGAATTCATCCCACGAAGCATCCTCTTGTAGAGCGACACAGACGGGAATCAGACGATAATATCCATCCTCCAAACCAGAAAGATTCATCTGTACGGATAGAGCCTGATTGACCAGATAATCACTCCCCATAAAGCCTGCGTCACTTCCACCATAGAGTCGTTGAGTAAAACCGCCTATAGCGTGATCGTCGGTATAAGCCACCTGTCGGCATGTACCCTCAGCATCATAGACAGCTATGCCCACATCACCCTTAAAAGGTTTGCCCTTATTGACAAAAGAGTTCATTGCTATGGTCATCGACTGCGAAGCAAGGAAAGTCTTATCTGCTACATCCTTTAACAAGACAGAACCGCCCTCATTGAACATCAACTGAGGAGAGGTTTCCAAAAGTCCACGATCAATAGCGGGATATTTACCATTATTGGGATGTGCCAAGATGGCCATGATGGCACGATTGAAAGCCAAGGGCTTGCCCTGGAACTCGCTTCCCGTCTGCGAGAGACTCAGGTTGGTGAGCGAATAGTAGGCATCGCCCTGTCCGTCCCATCCAAAATTCATGTGGAAAAGCCCATTCTCATCAAATCCATCGGTTACCCAAGCATGGCCAGAAGCATTACCAGCAGGACGCCCTTCCAGATAAACGGGACATCCATGGAGTAATTCTTGTCGCAAGATCTGTGCAAAACGAGTTGGACCTTCGACAGCCTTGGTAGCGTAAGCCGCTGTATAGTCGAAGTTCTTTTGTAAGGCCTGATACGCAAAAATGCCTTGTGTGCCACTTGACGATGGGGTGTACTGCATAAAGGAAGCTACCCCCACATCGTTCATCAATAAGGCTACAGCATCCTCTTGTTCCTCAGTCGCACGCACTGGAGGGTTATAGTCGGGCAACATATTCGCCCAATCATAGTGCGACTGACTGAAGTCGGCACTCTTCATCTCATTATAATAAGTGACGCGATACTCGTTTTTACCACTCCCCTGGGCAGGCCATTGATAGTAATACATCATCTGTGCCACCGCCGTTGCCACGCACCCACTGTAGGGATACCCCGTCAGGGCATTAAAGGGATGCGACTGCCCCCATTTGCTTTTCAGCAAGGGCGATACGGTTTTGGAGTACAGCCCTGAGCGAGCACTTACCTGCACTGTCACCAGCCCTTCTTTCAGCACCTCATAGGTTTGACGATAAGACTCCAGGAGTAACTTCACACCAGGATTAGCCTGTAGCGTATCGAGGATTCCCTCGTTGCTATAGGCCAACACTTCGCCCATGTCATCATCGCCAGCAACAATGACAAAACCTTTGTCCTGTGCATCGTTATATATATAATAAGGTGCCAAAGTTGTAGCACGAAGCCCCTTCGCCCGTGCTTGAGCCTTCACGTCGCGAGACAGGGTGATGTACTTCTTGGCTATCTCTACAGCTTGTTGCGGATAGACATCTTTGGCATAAACCGATTGACAGACAGCTACTATCATCCACACGACCAGCAAGCATATCATAGTCATGGAGCATCCATCTGCCAAGGAGTGGTGTTTCTTCAACATATTTTTTACGTATTCTTCGTATTATAGGAAAGCAATGGTCAGACCAGCCATCACAATGCTTACCATCGACATGAGCTTAATCAGGATATTGAGTGAAGGACCAGAGGTGTCCTTGAAAGGATCGCCAACGGTATCGCCAACGATAGTAGCCTTATGGTTTTCGCTGCCCTTGCCCTCGAAATGACCCTCTTCGATCATCTTCTTGGCATTGTCCCATGCACCACCAGAGTTGGACATGAACACAGCAAGGGTGAAACCTGCTGCAAGACCTCCCGTGAGAAGTCCCAGCACACCAGCCACGCCAAGCACAAGACCTACGACGATAGGGATGACGATGGCAAGGAGTGACGGGATAATCATCTCGCGCTGGGCACTACGCGTACTAATCTCTACACAACGACCATAGTCGGGGGCTGCCTTTCCTTCAAGGATACCCTTGATTTCGCGGAACTGTCGGCGTACCTCCTGAACCATCGACTCTGCAGCACGACCTACGGCACCCATCGTCAGTCCGCAGAACAGGAAGGCTGCCATGGCTCCTAAGAAGGCTCCTACAAGCACCTTAGGATTGATGAGGTTGACCTGGAAGAAGTTGATGAAGTCGATGGTAGTGGCATTCGTTGGGTCGAAGATGTTGCCTGCAGCATCCATATACTGTTTGCCATTCTCCACGGCACGTATCATGGCTATCTTGATTTCCTCGATATAAGAAGCGAGAAGGGCAAGGGCTGTGAGGGCTGCAGAGCCAATGGCAAAGCCCTTGCCTGTGGCTGCAGTCGTATTGCCAAGAGCATCGAGAGCATCGGTGCGTTCGCGCACCTCTTCACCCAGTCCACTCATTTCGGCATTACCTCCTGCATTGTCGGCAATAGGTCCATAAGCATCTGTAGCCAGGGTGATGCCGAGTGTCGAAAGCATACCCACGGCAGCAATACCGATGCCATAAAGACCAGTGCTTATCGACTTTGCCGAAAGCGACATATCGAAGCCATTAGCACAGAGATAGCTCAACATAATGGCTACCGAAATGGTGACAACAGGTATCATCGTGGAAATCATTCCCGTGCCTATACCTTTTATAATAACGGTAGCAGGACCTGTCTGCGAAGCCTCTGCTATCTTTTGTGTTGGCTTATAGCTATGCGAAGTGTAATATTCTGTAGCCTGACCAATCACCACTCCTGCCACCAAACCGCTGATTACTGAGAACGACAATCCGAGCCAATTCTCAATGCCTAAGAGATAGAGAATGACAAATGTGGCAACGGCTATCAGACCTGCACTGACATTGGTGCCAAGACCGAGAGATTTTAACAGCTCTTTCATCGATGCCCCCTCCTTGGTGCGAACCAAGAAGATGCCGATGAGTGAAAGGAAGATGCCTATGGCAGCGATTATCATCGGTGCAATGACAGCACGTAGCTGCATGTCGCCATTCATAGCAAAGGCTGTAGCTCCCAAGGCTGCTGTCGACAATATCGAACCGCAATAGCTCTCGTATAGGTCGGCACCCATACCGGCAACGTCGCCCACATTGTCGCCCACATTGTCGGCAATAGTAGCTGGATTGCGTGGGTCGTCCTCAGGAATGTTTGCCTCTACCTTGCCCACAAGGTCGGCTCCTACATCGGCAGCCTTGGTGTATATTCCACCTCCCACACGTGCAAAGAGAGCCTGAGTAGAGGCACCCATGCCAAACGTAAGCATGGTGGTGGTTATAGTGACTAAGGCTGTTGCCTCGCCATCATAAACAGCATTAAGAACAACAAACCAAATGGCTATATCAAGCAATCCAAGGCCTACCACCACTAAGCCCATCACGGCACCGCTGCGAAATGCTATCTTCAATCCTTTATCCAGTCCGGTGCGTGCACCATGGGCTGTACGAGCAGAAGCATAGGTAGCTGTCTTCATACCAAAGAAACCTGCCAATCCTGAGAATAAACCACCAGTAAGGAAAGCAAAGGGCACCCATGGATTTTGCACCTTCAGCACATAAGCCATAAAGGCAAAAACGATGGCGAGCACGACGAAAACGGCGGTAACCACCTTGTACTGCTGCTTGAGGTAAGCCATAGCACCTTTTCTTACATGTTCTGCAATTTCTTTCATCCTGTCTGTACCTTCATCCTCTTTCATCATGGTGCGAAAGAAGTACCATGCCATTCCCAATGCCACAACGCTGGCTATTGGAATGAGCCAAAATACTAATGGAATGTTGTTCATAAATAATATGTTTTTGGGTTAGTAATAATTCCATTTGCTCGTTAGTTATAACGATTGTGCAAATATAAGAAATTTCTTAATACGAAAGAGGAAAAACTGAATATTTATTTGCTTATCCCTCGTTTTTGTTGAGTTACAAACCTATGATGCTCTCAAAACATATAGAGAGTTAGGATACTGGAATCATAAAAACACCCCATGGCATGAGTGCCATGAGGTATTATATGCCTTTACGGTATCCGCGCGCCTTACAGATGGTGTTTGTGCGCACCACATAGGTGCCATCGTGCAATTCGTGATAGCGCACATACTCCCACCAGCCATTCGTACCACCATTTAGGTATAAACAGCAGCTATCACGATTTGGGATAAATCTGAGCCATTTGCTTTGACAACATGGAGCCTTTGCTATGCTAAAGAAATCGGGGGCAAACGCTTTCTGCAAGCGCTTGCCCCCTTTTTAATTGATATTACTTCCTAACGGGAAACAGAATAGA
>USOQ01000102.1 GCA_900556395.1 Candidatus Segatella caccae
ATGTTGATATTCCGTTCGTACCGATTAAAGTGCAATGCGCTTGATTATCAAGGATATGAAGATGGTGCGTGGAAAATGAAACAAACACCCGACCTATTGAGAAAATCAGAGACAAAACAATTTTGTCGCCCAAGGAGGTGGCAGTCCTATTGGGATTGTCTACTCGTAATGTCTATTACCTTATTGATAAAGGTTTGCTAAAAGCATCTCACATTAGCACTCGTATTACTCTCATTAAAAGAAAAGATATTGATGTGATGCTTGACGACAACCACGAAAAACGGAAAAGAAAATCAAGCCAACCTATCACCGAGTTCTACACAACCTCTGAAATTCTTCAGAAGTATGGCATCAGCGAGTCGGGGTTGTACAAGATTGCCAAGAGCGAGACTTTTCCGAAAGTGTTTCAGCGTGGCAAGTCTTATTGGAGCAAGAAACATATAGATTCTTACTTTGCCAAGAAAGCCGTGGACGCAAGCATCACGGAGTGGTATTCTGTGGCAGACATAAAAGAGAAGTTCAACATGACTACCACGGCCGTCTATACTTTTGTTTCTAATTTCAAGATACCCAAGAAGCGAATAAAGAAGGAAGTACTCTACTCCAAATGCCATGTGGATATAGCCAAGGGTGTTGCCATGCCTGATGTACCACAATATTACACCATAAAGGAAGCGATGGCAAAGTTTCATGTCACTACCTGCGACCAGCTTTATCATTATGCGAAAACCTACAACATTCCCAAGGTACAAGAAGGAAAGTATGTGAAGTTGTCCAAGAAAGAGTTGGACGAATTGTTTGCTCCACCGACTATCAAGGGATAAGGTTATGGTTATATCTTACTTGTCTGCAGTTATCTAACTAATAACCTGACACTGCAAAAATAACCGTCTTACTTTGCACGCACATTCAATCACAAAACATCAAAACGAAAGATATTATGTCACACTATCACACCTGTACCACGGTGTCGCTACTCCGACGCCCCATTACCAATGGACGCTTGTCCTTGTATCTTGACTTCTACCCTGCCATCCGCAATCCAGAAACGATGAAGATGACACACAGGGAATATCTTGGCATCTACATCTTTGCCAAGCCAAGGAATGATGCAGAACGCGAGTTCAACCGCTTGATGATTGAGCGAGCCGAGGCAATACGCTGCATGAGAGTCACTTCGCTCATCAACGAAAAGTTTGACTTCCTTGACCATGAGAAGATGAAAAGCGATTTCCTCGCCTACTATAAGAAGAAATGTAGAGGACAAGACCAGAAATGGGACATTGTGTACAAACACTTCTTCAACTTTGTGCAAGGCCACTGCACTTGTGGAGAAGTAACTGTAGACCTCTGCAAGAAATTCCGTGAATACTTGCTCGGCGCAAACCAACTCCGGCTCACACATCTTAAAATCAGCAAGAACTCGGCAGCTGGTTATTATTCCACATTCCGTGGTTTCCTCAACATCGCCTATCGAGAAAAGATGATTAAGGAGAATGTGAACGATTTCTTAGAGAAGATTGAAACCGATGATGTGCGCAAGGAATTTCTCACTTCAGAAGAACTAAAGAAGTTGGCTGCTACTCCATGCGACATACCTGTATTGAAACAAGCCTCGCTGTTCTCCTGCCTTACAGGACTGCGAATCAGCGACATTCTCAATCTCGCATGGGATGACATCCAGTTGGCTCCCGACCTTGGCTATTGCGTCCGCATCCGAATACAAAAGACAGACACGGAAACGATGCTCCCTATCAGTGATGAAGCTCTGCAACTCTGTGGTGAACGCACAGAAGGTAGAGTCTTTCGTGGACTCACCAGAAGCATGGTGAATTATCCACTCCGCAAATGGATTGCAGCAGCCGGTATCAAAAAACATATCTCATTCCATTGCTTCCGTCATACTTACGCCACGTTGCAGATTGCCTCAGGTACAGATATTTATACGGTCAGCAAGATGCTTGCCCACAAGAATGTCACCACTACGCAAATCTATGCCGACCTTGTGAATGACAAGAAACGTGAGACGGTTGACAGGATTTCTTTGAAATAAACTGTTCTGAGTTTTTTATAAACCCAAGTTTATCGTTGAAGACTAAAAGGCTTGGGCTTTCTTTATTGGTTCTATTCATCTTTCTGAATAGAACCAATTTTACTTTTTGCCCCTCAAAAAGGTTGTTATCTGATAGTTCTTTCTATTCTTTGCTTGGATGACCGATAACTTTGTATCAACAAAACTCACATAACCGCATCATATTATGAATATTACAAAGTTCGTATCTACCAACATTTACTTGATAATGACGCTATTCATTTGCGCCATCTCCTATATCTATGCCGTTAATGGATTGAAATGCCATGTTGTTTTGGGAGTATGTTCCATTGGCATTGAAGGCATTGTCTCTTATTCTGTTTATGTAGTTCTGTTGTCAGTATGTAAGGAGGGAAAGACAAGGCACAAGACATTGAAAAGGAAGCCTATCAATCCAAAAGATACGGGCAAAAAGCCTAAGCCTATAATAACTGAAGAACGTGATGTTCCGCCAGTACAAGAGATTAATATCAAAGAAAATGATCGGCAGGAGGCTGTCACTCTATGCAAAGAATACATAAGAAGGGGTGTTGCTCAATATTTCCCAATGGACCTAACGCCCCAACTATTGCATTTGGTTGAAGAGTATGCCAGTGGCATCATAAGATGCACACCCATTAAGATTGGCATTAACGACACAAAAGGACTTCGCCCTATTGACTTCTACCACTTGATATGGAATCTGTGGACTCGCCTGGATGCCTTAGACCGTAGAGTTTCATGTCGTTTCATCAAGAACGCTTTTCCGATGATTCTTGAAAACACCAACGAGGAGACTATCTACAGAAAGATGAATGACACTTATGCTAAATGTACGATAGAGAATATTCCCAAAGACGAGCCTCTGGTACCATAAGAATGTGGTTACGGTTATTGCTTACAAACAAGCGGTTATCTATGAAATAACCATCGGGATAAAGAATAACCACAGAACTTTGCAGCACGAAACATCAAAATCCAAAAAGTTATGGACAATATCACATTCGAGGCAATGCCTCAGGCTATTTCTGAACTGATTCAGAAAGTTGACACGCTGCAAAGTACAGTAGCAGCGTTGCAGAAACATTGTAGCAAGCAACAAGTAGAACAGATGATTGGCATTGATGAAGCATGCAAGATTCTCAGTCGGGCCAAGTCCACGGTCTATGCACTCACGCAAGCGCATAAGATACCATTCTATCAGCCAGGTAAGATGCTTCAGTTCAAGCGTTCGGAGTTGATGGCGTGGATGGAGAGTGCCAGGCAAGACGCTTCTTCGCAAACAACAGAAAGTATTGCCGAACAGATGCGCAGTACAGTAAGACACAAGCCAAAATCAAATTGGGGAATGTAGCCATGGAGTATATCAAGTTGATTAACCGTTTTTGGGAGACCAACCGCAACACGCAGTTCACCATGGCAGAGACAACGCTCTACTTCTATCTGCTCAACGAGGCGAACCGCAACTATTGGCAGATGCCTATTGCCTGCGCCACGGCCATCATCTGTGCATCTACGGGTATGACTAAAGCCACACTCATCCGTGCTCGCAACGGACTGAAGAAGAAAGGACTTATCGGTTTTACGGAGGGTGTTCAACATTCTCGCGCCCCAACCTATCATATCCGCACATTTGAAACCAATGGCGAAACTGCTGACAGTACTGCTCATAAAACTGATGCCGAAACCACTCATGCAACCATTATTAAAGACAACAACATAAACAAAGAAATCTCTAATCACCACGCACGCATGAGCATTGACGATTTGGAAAAGATTTTGGTCGAGGATGTGGAATGGCATAATAGCATCATCAGTCAACTGAACGATCATCGAATATCAGAGTCTGCACACCTCATTCCATACATCCGCAAGTTCTTTGCCTACCTCCGCATCTGCAAGGTTACGGAGAAGGAAGAGTCAGACTGCCGCAGTCATTTCTTCAACAAGATGAAAAAAGAATATCTCAAGACAAATAGCAACAATTTTAATAAGCAAAATTATGAAAGTAAACGAAGTATTGAAGTCACAGTTACTTCACCGCAAGCCTATGAAGGCTCGTTTTAAGTTGCCGATGAACAGCGAATTGGCAGCTCAGTATCTGACAGCAGCCATCTCGGCAGAAGTGGAATGTCGCAACCATCCATTTCGGAATGGTAATGAGTTGCATAAACAAGTTGCAATTGTTGCCCACTGGCTTTGTGGCATGTCTGGCAAGAACAGCCTCTTGCTTGCTGGCGGTTGTGGCAATGGCAAGACCACATTTGTCTATGCCATGCAGAATCTCGTCAATCATTTGGGTATCAATAATCAAGTGACAGGTTAGAACTTCGGCATCAGCCTCTACAATGCCAAAGACCTTGCCAACATCTGCAAAACACATCCCAAAGATTGGCGATCGCTCATGGACAAGGACGTTCTGGCAATAGACGACCTTGGCACCGAGCCTCGCGAAATCATCGAATACGGCAATGTGCTCAGTCCCATCATCGACCTCATCTCCTACCGCTATGAACACCAACTGCCGACTATCATCACCTCCAACCTCACCCCTCAACAAATCTCAGAGGTGTATGGCAAGCGTATCGGTGACCGATTGAAAGAGACAACCGAGATTGTCCCTTTCTTGAATGGCTCATACAGAGGCTAAAAAACGATAGCTTCAAGGTGCAATAGACCATTTTTCAAAGAAAAAAAGTTGTGCATAAATATCAAGCCAACGCCCAATGTGTTTCTCATTCAGAATTCACAAAGATCATTGGCTTTTATCTTTTAACCGAGCTTGCTCGATGTCTCAAGACGACGATTTTCTAAATTGGTAAGCCTAATTGCTGGTTTTGGAAAACCGCATTAAGCAGCCACTTAAAAAGAAGTTCCTTCGGGGAGCAAGCTCTGGCATATTCCCCATTTTATGCCAACAATTGGGTAGGAGGTAAATGTTATTCATAAAAGGCATTTACCTCCTACTTTCACATTTACCGACCTCCCACACCACCGTACGTGCCGTTCGGCATACGGCGGTTTCGTGCTTTTACACCTTACGGCGTGTGGCAAGTTGTTTTCAACCATCCCTTCGAGATACGTCACTTCTATTCTATTGTCGGATTCCGTCCTATCGTGTGAATAGAGAGTTCCTTTTCGGACATCTGACTACAAAAGACTCTCAAGGTAGCAGTCATTTACTATTGCACTGCACGATTCAGTCATTCCCTATAGACAACCCGTGTCTTGGGTACTATGACCTCTGCTGACTTCTCACGACAAGATTTACTCCGTCATGGTACATCGAATGATTCATCTTCACCCATGCGTCCGTGAGACCTCCTCGGATAAGG
>USOQ01000103.1 GCA_900556395.1 Candidatus Segatella caccae
ATGTAACATAGAGGCTCTTGCCGCCGATACCAGGACAGATAACCTCCTGATAGTTGTAAGGCTTCAAGAGAGCACGAAGCAACTCCTGCAAGCGGAGACGGAGCTGTGTACCCTTTGGCAACCAGATAGGAAGACCCTTGCCCACACGCTCAGAGAACATGAAGAGTTCCATTTCCTTACCGATCTTACGATGGTCGCGCTTCTTAGCTTCCTCGAGTACTACCAAATACTCATCGAGCATCTTCTTTTTAGGGAAGCTGATACCATAGATACGAGTCATCTGCTCGCGCTTGGCATCACCACGCCAGAAAGCACCAGCCACGCTTGTAATCTTCACAGCCTTGATAAGACCCGTGTTCATCAAGTGAGGACCACGGCAAAGGTCGGTGAAATTACCCTGAGTATATGTAGTGATGGTGCCATCCTCCAAGTCTTGCTCTATATGCTCGCATTTATATTCCTGACCATCAGCCTTGAACTCAGCGAGAGCATCAGCCTTAGACACTTCCTTACGAACCACAGGCTCGTTTTTCTTGGCAAGCTCCATCATCTTAGCCTCAATCTTAGCGAAATCATTCTCTGAGATAACCTGACCTTCAGCAGGCATTACATCATAGAAGAATCCGCTCTCTACTGCAGGACCGAAACCAAACTGTATACCAGGATACAACTCCTGAAGAGCCTCAGCAAGCAAGTGAGCAGATGTGTGCCAGAAAGTATGCTTACCCTGCTCATCCTCAAACTTATAAAGTTCTACACTTGCATCCTCGTTGATAGGACGATTCAGTTCTACAGTCTCACCATTGACACCGCAAGATACAACGTTGCGAGCGAGAGCCGGTGAGATGCTCTCGGCGATTTGTAAACCAGTAACGCCCTGCTCATACTCACGAACAGTACCGTCTGGGAATGTGATTTTTACCATAACAACTTAGTATTTTTATTAAATCAAATGCAAAAGTAATGCTTTTTTGCATACGACGTACATATTTTTCCAACTTTTTTTTGCTCTGAGCGTTTTTTGTTGTATTTTTGCAAACAGGAATCATGTTTTTCACATGTATCTCGTCTTGACGAGAATAAAAACGAGAGACAGAACCATTCAAACAAGAAGTTAAAGAACACAAGGACAAAGATGGCTACAGCTCGAATTTTGATTATTTATACAGGAGGAACTATTGGTATGGGAAAAAACGTCGAAACAGGCTTATTAGAGCCACTCGACTTCAATCATTTAGTTTCTTCCATGCCAGAATTTCAGCTCATACAAGCAGCCGTTGATGTGCGCAAATTCGACCCACCCATCGACTCCAGCGACATGGACCCTATGAGATGGGCAGAATTGGTAGGTATGATAGCCAACAACTACGACGACTATGATGGCTTTGTCATCCTTCACGGAACCGACACCATGGCCTACACTGCATCAGCTCTTTCGTTCATGCTGGAAAACCTCACCAAGCCTGTCATCCTAACAGGAAGTCAGTTGCCTATAGGCGAGTTGCGCACCGATGGTAAGGAGAATCTCATGACAGCCATTGAGCTGGCATCGATGAAAAACAAAGAAGGAAGACCTATGGTTCCTGAGGTATGTATCTTCTTTAACGGAAGGTTGCTACGTGGCAACAGAGCCATCAAGATGAACGCAGAAGGTTTTCACGCCTTCGACTCTTTCAACCATCCTCATCTCTGTGATGTAGGTATCAACTTTACCTTTCACGAGCACCACATCCTCACTCCTGACTACAACAAGCCCATGGTTCCTCATCTGAAGCTCGACTCTAACGTCATCGTGTTTAGCCTCTTTCCCGGTATACAGGACGCCATCGTTCGCCACGTATTGGAATCACCCACACTCCGAGGCATCGTGATGCGCACCTATGGCTCAGGCAATGCTCCTCAGGCTCCTTGGATCATGCGACTTCTCGACCAGGCAGCCCATCGCGGTGTCAACATCATCAATATCAGCCAGTGTGTGACTGGTAGCGTAGAGATGAGCAGATACGGAGCAGGGTTTCACCTCAAGACAGCCCACGTCATCAGTGGACGCGACAGTACGGTGGAAGCTGCTGTTACCAAGTTGATGTACCTGCAAGGCAGATACAGTGACAACAAGATAGTGCGCGAGAAGCTACAACAGTCTATCGCCGGTGAGATAACTCTATAATATAATAAGGTATAGATAAGAAATCATATATGTTTAAACGCTTTCTACTTTTCATAATATGCGTCTTCGCCTTGACCTTCGCTGGTTGCGGCGAGAGCTATGCTGCACCTGTCTCTAAAGACAAGTTGCAGAAAGTAGAACAGCATCAACCCCACCAACAGGCGGTACTAACCGACTCCTATAGTCTCTACCGCATCTGCAACGCTCGACCACAAAGAGTAACACCCTGTTGGGCTTCCCCTACTTCATCGCCCAGCAAGTTGCCTTCTAAAAATACACTTTACCACTTCATTTTAACGACATATCGTGGACATGAGCGCCAAGAAACGGCCCCATTCCACTTTGATGTTGCAAGCAAATATTACACCATTTGCCTGCGACATCTTCTTTGCTGACACTTGCCAACAAATAAGAATCACAAGTTTATTTATATTTTGGGAAAACAAAACCACACAAGTAACCTAACCTCCCCAAAAAGAGATTAGGCAGGTGGACTATATCAAATTCAAAAAACAGACAATATATATATACAAAATTATTATGGCAAGTATCAACCATTTGGAAATGTGCGACCAGTTAAAAGCACTTCCTGAAATCGAAATAAAGAAAACATGCTTCGGACTTTTCACACAGGCTGTTTATAAGCCTTCACAGAGCCTCATCAAAGTGAACCAAAACGAATATTCGGTAGAAATTGGCGGACAATTAGAGAAGCTGCTCAAAGGTAACGAGGCAGAAATTGTGGAACAAAGAAACAAAGGCAAGAAATTCAGCAAGAGCGACATGGGCAACATGCGACTGGACACTTGCATCTCTAAAGATCGCCAGTTTGTAGGAGCACAGTTGCTGCGTTTTATCGACTTCAGCTACAAGCCCGTCACCGACATGGTGGTTTACGAAGGTAAAACAGCAGAAGCTTTTGCAGAACTTTTCGACTAAGCGTTTTGACTTCCTCGCTCCATGATGTGAGCTATTCGGTTCACACCCCATAAAGGAAGCTAAAAAGCCATTATATTTGCCCCAAGGTTAACATCTGTTACCTTGGGGCTTTTTTCTATAAAAACACCTCCCCAAAACGCAAGTACTTGCGATGGGCAATGAAAGTACTTGCGATGACCAACGAAAGTACTTTCAACAGCCAACGAAAGTACTTTCATTTTTTAAGGCATTTCCGTCTTGAAAAAGCAGAATGTGATTTAACGATTTTAGTTGACCGCTCTACACACATTAGTGATAATAGGAGTTTGACTTCTCATCCAAGTATCACACGATGCAGATAATAAAAAAAAAAACTACAAGAAGCCTAATGACCTCTTGCAGTTATCTTTTGAAGGGAATAAAATTCCCGACACATCAAATCTTAGTCCAAATTCAAGCTCTTCTTGATAGCGGCAATCTTCTCTTCAGCTGCAGTGTTGCAACGATTGTAGCAACCACCACACTTGAATGAAGAATCCTTCACCTCAATATAGAACTTAATCTTAGGCTCTGTACCAGAAGGACGAACACTCACCTTAGTGTTGTCGTCGCAGAACCACTGGAGCACATTGCTTGTTGCAGGCATATCGAGCTTCTCTACGCTGCCATCAGCATGCTTCACCTCTAAGCTCTGGTAATCCTTCCAAGTAACAACCTTGCTTCCACCCAACTCCTGTGGAGGATTCTGGCGGAAGTCAGCCATCATCTGCTTGATTTCATCAGCACCAGTCTTACCAGGACGAACCACATTCACAGTAAACTCCTTACTGAAGCCATACTCAGCGTAGATCTGCATCAAGAGATCGTAGAGAGTCTTGCCCTGATCCTTAGCCCAAGCTGCAATCTCGCAAATCAAGCAGATAGAAGCAGGAGCATCCTTATCACGAACCTTATCGTATGGCAAGAAGCCAAAGCTCTCTTCACCACCACCGATGTACTGCTGTTTGCCCTCAGAGATAGCTATCTCACGTGCTATCCACTTGAAACCAGTGTAGCAGTCACGCAACTCTACATGGTTCTTCTTAGCAATCTCTGCAATAACTTCTGTAGTTACGATAGTCTTTACAAGGAAGTCTGTAGGTTTCAACAAGCCCAACTTCTTCTTATTTTCAATGATGTAGTAGCAGAACATCATGCAGGTTTGATTACCATTGATAATCATCCACTCGCCCTTATCATCGCGGCATACAATAGCCAAGCGGTCAGCATCAGGGTCTGTTGCTACTACGAGGTCTGCATTCAACTTAGTACCGAGCTTCATACCGAGAGTCATAGCCTCAGCATTCTCTGGATTAGGAGAAACAACTGTTGGGAAGTTGCCATCCACAACCATCTGCTCTGGCACTACATTGATATTCTGGAAGCCCCAAGAACGCAAGCACATTGGCACGATAACGCGACCAGTACCATGCATAGCAGAGTAAACGATATTGAGATCTTTCTGACGATTGATTACATCCTGATCTACCATGGCAGAACGAACTGCTGTCATATAATCGTAGTCCATCTCGCCACCGATAATCTGAATCTTATCCCAATTAGCTTCAAACTTCACCTGGTCGATGGTAACCTTGTTCACCTCTTCTATAATGCCAGTATCATGAGGTGCCAATACCTGAGCACCATCACTCCAGTAAGCCTTGTAGCCATTATACTCCTTAGGGTTATGCGAAGCTGTCACGTTAACACCAGCCTTTGCACCGAGCTGACGGATAGCGAAAGAAATCTCTGGTGTAGGACGAAGGCCCTCGAAGAGATAAGCCTTGATGCCATTAGCCGAGAAGATGGCAGCTACAGTCTCTGCAAAGAGACGAGAGTTATTGCGGCAGTCGTGGCCTACTACTACTGAGAGATTTTCCTCGCCTGGGAAAGCCTTGAGAATGTAGTTAGCAAAGCCCTGTGTGGCCATACCGACGATATACTTGTTCATACGATTGGTACCGGCACCCATAATGCCACGCAAACCACCTGTACCAAACTCCAAGTTCTGATAGAATGCATCAACGAGAGCCGACTTGTCTTCGGCATCGAGCATTGTTTTTACTTCCTTACGGGTTTCTTCATCGAATGCAGGAGTGAGCCACTGCTGAGCTTTTTCTTCACACTGCTTGATTAATTCTGTGTTATTAGCCATAGTTTAATGGTATTATATTGTTTATTTTAGTTTTATACAGCAAAGATAATACAAATCGAATGCAGAATATCAAGTTTACTTGAATATTTTGCTGAGATGAAGCTTATCTTCTGCAAAGATA
>USOQ01000104.1 GCA_900556395.1 Candidatus Segatella caccae
TGCATTCAGAAACATCAAATAATCAGATAGTTATGAAGAGAAATGCCATCAAATACCTATATCAATGGAAAGCAAGCAACGACCGAAAGCCGTTGATCATGCTTGGAGCCCGCCAGGTTGGCAAAACCTGGCTGATGCAGGAATTTGCCAAAGAGGCCTATCTCCGTAGTGCGTATGTAAACTTCGAAGACAATGAAATGCTCCGGGATGTTTTTGCGCATGACTTTGATATTCCCCGCATTATTAATAGCATACAATGGAGTACAGGAGTTTCTATAGACGAAGATACACTTATCATTCTTGATGAGATACAAGAAGCGCCCAGGGGTATCACCGCATTAAAGTATTTTGCAGAAAAAGCACCTCAATATCATGTGGTGGCTGCAGGTTCATTGCTCGGAATAGCGATGCATCAGAATGACTCTTTTCCTGTAGGTAAGGTAGATTTCATGCATTTATATCCCCTTACATTCTTTGAATTCCTGGATGCAATTGGTGAAGGCAGGATGGTGGAACTGCTCATGAAAAAGGATTGGAATATGATAACTATGTTCCGGAATAAATTTGAGGAATGCCTGCGTCAGTATTATCTGGTAGGGGGAATGCCGGCTGTTGTCCAGTCTTTTGCCAGTGAGGGGAATCTGTCTAAAGTCAGAAGCATTCAAAAAGGAATCCTTGAAGCGTATGAGCGTGATTTTTCCAAACATGCCCCGGCTATAGAAGTTCCACGTATCCGAATGGTATGGAAATCCATCCCATCCCAACTCGCCAAGGAAAACAAGAAATTCATCTATGGTGCCGTGAAGGAAGGATCCAGAGCAAAGGATTTTGAGCTCGCCATCGAATGGCTGAAAGATGCAGGGCTGATCTATAAGGTAAACCGCTGTAAGAAAGCCCTGTTGCCATTGGCTGCATACGAGGATTTCTCTGCTTTCAAGTTATTCCTGTCTGATGTGGGACTGATGGGAGCCATGAGCAATATTCCTGCCCAAAGCTTGCTGGAAGGAAATGTGCTGTTTTCTGATTTTAAGGGGGCGCTGACAGAACAGTATGTCCTGCAGCAGCTTAAGGAGAATTCTTCCCTGTCTATCTATTATTGGTCGGCAGAAAATTCACGTGGTGAAATAGATTTCCTGGTGCAGGATGAGGAAAGAATCATTCCGATAGAAGTAAAGGCTGAGGAGAATTTGCAGGCTAAGAGTCTGAGGACGTTTGTGGAGCGCAATCAGGGATTGAAAGGTATGCGCCTATCCATGTCACCTTATAGAGAGCAGGATTGGCTTGCTAATTATCCTTTATATTCTGTATCTGCAATATTCGACTAATTTCACTCAAATCGTATCAAGTTATTTTTTCCCGTCACTAAGTTGTTGTGTTGGACATCCATAACTTTGTTGCCACTATGGTTAATACAATCATCTTCGAGTTACAGTTCCCAAAAAGGCATGACGCAAATCGCTTGCGCCATGCCCGACATATAGAATCCTTATAGTCAAAATAGAAATGAAAAGTTAGTATTGTGCGTTCTGTGGGTCGAAGTTGGTCCAACCGTTCAGCCAGTTGTTGCTGCCATCGAATGCACCGATAAAGGTTACTGTGTCAAAGCCTGTCCAGCCAGAGAATGATGCTGCACCGAGTAAAGGACTTCCTGCAATAGGAGTGTAACCGTCGGCACTTACCAGTGAGGTCCATGATGCGAAGTACTTGTTGGTTGGCTCTGAACTGAAGAAGGTGTGGCTGTATGACTGCTGATTCTTGTCGATGTCCGTCTTGTTGACAGCATCGTAGAGGTAATCCTCATACTTCTTGTTGGCATCACTTCCTATCGCATCCATACCGGCAAAATAAACATTCTGGAGCTTGAACTTCTTATCCTTGGCATTCTGAACAGTTTCACCCTTCTCACCGTCGATAATCAAGCCGATAGGCCAGCCTAAGGCTACAGAGTTGATGCAGTTGAGATTGGAAGAACGGCGAATCTGCATGGCTGCCTGGAACTTGCCGAGTGCAGAACCGTTGTTTGGATTGTATGCACCAGCGTTGATATAGTTTGTTGTATTCTCAAACTTATCATCCAAAACCTTAGGACCAACGAAGGTGATGTTGGAGAAAGTGGCTGTGGTACGAGGATCCACGGTAGCACCATCAGCGCAGTTGTCGCTCTCGAAACCATTGCTCTGAGAGGTATCGGCAATCTTACTGTCGCGGATAGAGAGACCATACTGTACCTTTCCTGAGAAACCGTTGTCGGTATCGAAGTCATCATCCCAACCCTTGTAGGCTACGAGATACTTACAATTCACAGTACCACCAAACCACTCGAAGGAATCATCATTAGAGTAAGACACCTGTACGTGGTCGATCTGTGTACCAGAACCTACAGAACCTAAGGTAAGACCATTGATCTCCTTATCCTTCTGGAAAGGATAACCTGCAAACTCGATGCGGACATAGCTCAATGCTCCTGAATTGTCGGTATCGTCTGTACCGCCATGTTGTGTACGAGGACCACCCTCTATCTGTTGCTGTGTCTGGTTGTTCTTAGCCTTACCGCAGAGGATGATGCCACCCCAATCGCCAGGCTTTCTGCTTCCTGCAGCCTCTTCAGATGTGAAAACGATAGGCTCTGTGGCTGTACCTTTGGCGATGAGTTTACCGCCACGCTCTGCGATAAGGGCTGCCTTGCTTTGCTTGTCGCCCTTGATGATAGTGCCTGGTTCGATGGTGAGTTCAGCACCATCTGCGATATATACCCATCCCTTGAGGAGATAAGTGCCTTTCTTTAAAGTCTGCTTGCCTGTGAAAACGAATTCCTGGTCGCCGTTTCCGATTTGTGTTCCGTTGGCGTTCTCCTTGTTGTCAGTTTCGAAGAGGATGTGGTCGCAAGCCTTCAAGCCGCCATTGGTAGTCCACTTGTACTCGGTATTGCTACCACCATTACCATCATCGTCACTGCTGCAACTGCTCAACATGGCAGATGCTGCGAGGATGCCTATGCATCCCATTACATTAAATACATCTTGTTCATCATTGTTTTTTGTTTTTTATTTAACAAACATCTAATATTATCTTTTCTAAAATTTATATATCGCCTGCAGTCCTATGTTTCTGCCCGGTTTATAGCATCTTGCTATTTCTTCTACTTCCTTCTTGCTTCCGTCGCTATACGTTACATCAGCAAACTGTTTGTAGTATATCTTTTCTGCCAATAGGTCTCTGATGTTGAGTTTCAGTTCCAGGTGACTGCCAAACTTTTTGGCAAACGAGAGGTCGATGGTGTTGCGAGGCATCTCGTAGCTGTGGGGCACTCGTGCATTGGAGTCATCGCCAGAGCTTCCCTCGCTTCTTCCTACACCGATTATTCGTTTTCCGATGCGGTTGTAGAGGATGGCTATGTCCATCTTGAGGGGTTCGTTCTTATAGAAAAGCCCCGTGTTGATGAGGTATGGCGATTGTCCCTGCATGGGCCTGTTCTCCTCCTGGGCACCTTTCTCAAACTGCACCTTGCTCTTGATCAAGGCACCATTAAACGACCAACTGAAGTTGCGAAGACCTATAAAGTCGAGATTCTTGCGTATGTCCAACTCTATGCCGTAGTTGTTGGCACTCTTCGCATTCTTGTATGAATAGATGAGGTCGGTTCCGCCAGCCACGGTGTAGGTCCATTCTATGGGCGAGTCGAAGTGCTTATAGAAGACTGCCAATGAGATGAGTTCTCCACGGGAAGGATACCATTCGTAGCGCAAGTCGAGATTGTCGACATAGCAGTTTTTCAACTCGGTATTTCCCTGCACGTTGCTTGCCAAGTCGAAGTCGTAGTAAACAGATGAAGAAACCTCACGAAACTCAGGTCGGTTGATGCTGCGTCCGTACGAGAGTCGTATCTGATGCTGGTCGTTCAACTTATAGGTGGTATTTAGAGAAGGGAAGAAGTCGTTGGTCTTGTAGTGGCGGCTCGTCTCGCTCTTCTCGTAGTCGCGTGTGTTGGAAATGAGTTCCATGTCGTTGTGTTCAAAGCGGACACCAGCGTGGATGCCGAATTGTCCAAAGGGGAGAGACAGAATAAGGTATCCTGCGCCTAATGTGTTGTGTCCGCGATAGTTGTTGCGCATCTGCTTCTCTTCCAATAGGTATAGCTTGTCGTAGCCCATGTTTGCCTCATCAGAGAGGAGAGTGGGGATGTCGCTGTGTCGGAAGTCGGATGGCATATTGTTGTTAGAAACATTCCAGTTGTAGATGAAGTTACGAGTGAGGTACTCTCTGCTGCGATACTCGCCATAGGCACCCACCTGCAAGTCTGGCTCAAAGTTGCCAAACTTGAAGTGGTGCTTGTCGTTGATACCAAGAGAGAGAATGTGCTCGTCGAGTTGTGTCCACTCGCGGGATATGTCGTTTCCGGTGCTCAGGGCATACACACCCGATTCGAGAGCATCGTCGATGAGATATCTACGACGGTCAGGCAAATGACGGTTGGCATACGCATACCCGATACTCCAGTCAAGGGCATCGCTGGTGAAGGTGTGCTTGCCGGTAAGCTGACCGTTATATGTAGTTCGACTGCGGTAGTAATACTCAGCACTTCGCTCCAGGTTCGACTGTGCGCTCACACCGTCACGCCAGGTGTATCGGCTTGTAGCCAATTGGTTGAAGATGTTCTTGAGCTGGTACTTGTGGTTGCCGTCCTTGGAGAGGAGGGTGAAGTTGAGCATGGCTCCGAGTCTGACATGATTATTATATTGGTCGTCGACAGAATGACGCAGATAGTTGGGCTTGTCGTTGATAGCATCGTAGATGCCATACAGGTTGTTTTCCATATCCTCGTAGGTGCGATATTCATTGGTGTAGTTCAGCGCGGCAAGCATGCCGAGTGTTCTGCCGCCCAACATCCATCGGTGGTTCAAGCAGGCTGCTAACTTTAGGTCGCCCAATGGCTTTTTGCTCTTTACCATCCAGTCGTTGTTCAGGTGGTTGCCCAAGAGCGATGTGGCATAGTTGTCCAAGGCGTTGCCATTGGCATCGAGTTGAGGAGCTAAGGCAGCATTGATACCTCCGTGAATACTCCGCATCCCATTGTCGAAAGCTAAGAAGTCGGTAGCTGAACCTTTAGAATAAGAAAAGTCTTGGAAGGCTGTAGCGGTATTCCAGTTGCCTCCTACGGATAAAGAGAAACTGTTTTCTGCCGGAATCTCTTTGGTGTTGACGATGATAAAACCACCCGAATAGTCGGCAGGATATTC
>USOQ01000105.1 GCA_900556395.1 Candidatus Segatella caccae
AGCACGTGATTTGTAATCTCGGGGTCGTTGGTTCGAATCCGACAAGAGGCTCAAAGAAAAGAGAACTTCATTCATTTGGAGTTCTCTTTTTTTGGTTTTCTACAGGTCTGTTTCTCCAAAAATATATAAAATTATTGCAGCATTGAACACTATATGCTAAAAATTGCTTACCTTTGCACGATAATACATCAATAACTCAACTTTCGCAAAGCGGAAAGTTAAAGTTCAATATATAAAATAATGATCAACGTACAGAATTTAGTTCAGACAAGAGCTTTCGCCCGTCAAGATGGTGCCATTTTAGGACTCGCATGGATCGCAAGTTTCATATTCACCATGCTTGCCGTAAAACCCGAAACATCCCTGTTAGGGCTGATAGGCAACATACTATTGCTTAGTACACCTTTCATCGTAGCAAAACGCTTAAAGAGTTTCCGCGACTACGCCCTCGAAGGTAGTATCTCCTTCCGCCGTGGCACCTTCTACTGTATGCAGACATTCTTTAATGCCACACTGCTACTCACCGTGGTACAGTACTTATGGTTCTCGTTCATGGACATGGGACCTTTCATGGCTTTGCTGCAAACCAACTACCAAACCATCATGCAAGAGACCTACCACCTCTCTGCACAAGAGGCAAAGACCACCATCGACACCTTACTCGGTATGACGCCCTTAGCATGGGCATCCATGTTTATGATTACCGACCTCTTAGTAGGCGCCGTTCTCAGTCCTATCATCGCTGCCGTCATGGCACGCCACATTGCTCCCCGAAACATCAAAAACCAACAATAAACACACCTACAACATGGATATATCCGTTATCGTACCCCTATACAACGAGGAAGAATCGCTACCAGAGCTCTATGCCTGGATAAAGCGAGTCATGGAAGCCAACAACTTCAGTTATGAGGTTATCTTTGTCAACGATGGCTCAACCGACCATTCTTGGCAGGTCATAGAACAGTTGGCTGAAGAGTCTGCACAGGTAAAAGGCATCAAGTTTCGCCGTAACTATGGTAAGAGCCCAGCTCTCTACTGCGGATTCAAGGAAGCACAAGGCGATGTGGTCATCACCATGGATGCTGACCTACAAGACTCTCCCGATGAAATACCTGGTCTTTACCACATGATAACCCAAGAGGGCTACGACCTCGTATCGGGCTACAAGCAGAATCGCAAAGAAGGCGACCCACTCTCCAAGACCATCCCCACCAAACTCTTTAATGCCACAGCACGCAAGGTTAGTGGCATACACAACCTGCACGACTTCAACTGCGGACTAAAGGCTTACCGCCGAGACGTGGTAAAGAACATAGAGGTATATGGTGAGATGCACCGCTACATCCCCTACCTGGCAAAAAATGCGGGTTTCGACAAGATAGGCGAAAAACCTGTACACCATCAGGCACGCAAATTTGGAAAGTCTAAGTTTATGGGCTGGAACCGTTTTGTCAACGGCTATCTGGACCTGATGACCCTCTGGTTCTTGAGCAACTTTGGCAAGAAGCCGATGCACGTCTTCGGATTCTTAGGTAGTGTGGTGTTCTTTATAGGATTCCTGTCATTGGTATGCCTCGGCATCGACAAGAGTATCGACCTCTATCACGGAGTATACGGACACCTCATTACCGACTCCCCCTACTTCTTCATTGCCCTGACAGCTATGCTCTTGGGAAGCCAACTGTTCTTGGCAGGATTCTTAGGCGACCTACTGAGCCGACAGAACCCTAATCGTAATGACTATCAAATAGAAAAAGAGATAAGATGCGGAAAATAATCCCCATACTCATGATGGGCCTTGGGCTCATGGCTGCATGCAGCACGCTCGACTGCCCGCTCAACAATACGGTGTATACCAAGTATCGATTGGCGGGAGACATCACCACAATGACAGATACGCTCACCATCTCGACCAACAGAATCGAGGGTACTGACAGCGTACTTATCAACAAGGACGTCAACGTGGACAGTTTTATACTGCCCATAAGCTACTCGCTACTGGAAGATAGCCTCTTCTTCGAAATACGTGACATAGAAAACCGCTTGTATGTAGACACCGTAACAGTGAAGAAGACCAACACGCCACACTTTGAATCGGTGGACTGCAAGCCAACCTTTTTTCATACCATTACTGACGTGAAGACTACGCACTACCGCATAGACTCCATTGTCATCAATAATAAAGAAGTAACTTATGATGAAACGAAGCCACACTTCTATATATACTTTGGTCATCGCGATTAGTACCTTGATGCTACTGACGCCTGCTCCCAGAGCACATGCCCAGGGCACATCTGGCAAGAAGATTGCTGCCACCAACAAGGACACAATTCCGCTGTTGAGAAACGTGGCGGTAAGTGCAGATTTGGTGGGTCCCATACAACTCATGGTAAGCGACTATGGGCAGTATGAGGCGGCTCTACGTGTCAATCTCAAGGACAAGTATTTCCCCGTAGTAGAATTGGGTATCGGAAAAGCCGATGGCACTGACGAAAGTACACAGATCAACTACAAGACAACGGCACCCTACGGACGAATAGGTTGCGACTTCAACTTGTTGCGCAACAAGCACGACATCTATCGTCTGTATGGTGGTGTGAGATATGCTCTTACCTATTTCAAATACGACTTGAAAGGTCCAGACATCAAAGACCCTGTATGGGGTGGAACAACTCCCTATGAGGTCAATGGCGTGAAGTGTAACTACCATTGGGCTGAATTTGTACTGGGTGTAGACGCCAAGATATGGGGACCTGTAAGAATGGGGTGGAGCCTGAGATACAAGCGCAGACTCTTCCATGACGACGGCGACTATGGCAACACTTGGTATGTGCCTGGATTTGGTAAGCAGGGAGGCTCACGCTTTGGAGGAACCTTCAACGTAAGCTTCGAGCTGTAAGCCACCATCGGCAAGAAAGCCGCATCACTCTCACCCCTATTTCATCAACCATCACCCCTATTCCCATTATCATGAACAAAAAAAGACTCATTTGGCAAATACCTTTTCTGCTGTTCCTCGTCATCGGCACGGTCATCATCATCAAGCAGCAAAAAAACATAAACTATCAGCACGATGAGGGTTTCATCTTCGGAACCATCTATCATATCACTTATCATAGCGACAACAATCTAAAGAAAGAGATTGAGGCTGAGCTAAAGAAGGTGGACCTGTCGCTCTCTCCCTTCAACAAAACGTCGGTTATCTCAAAGGTAAACCGCAACGAAAATCCTATGGTCGACCCTATGTTCAAAGAGGTTTTCCTCCTGGCAGAGAATATATCCAACGAGACCCACGGAGCCTTTGACATCACCGTAGCCCCACTGGTCAACGAATGGGGATTCGGTTTTAAGAAAGGTGTAGAACCTACTCGTCAGGTCATAGATAGCCTGAAATACATCGTGGGCTATCAGAAGGTGAAGCTCACACCCAAGAATTATGTCCAAAAGCAAGACCCACGCATCATGCTCGACTGCTCTGCCATAGCTAAAGGCTACGGATGTGATGTGGTGGCAAGACTGCTGCGCAAGAATGGCATCAACGACTATATGATAGAGATTGGCGGCGAGATCGTCACAAGAGGCTTCAACCAGAAGCAAGAACCTTGGCGTATCGGCGTGAACAAGCCTACCGATGACTCGCTCAACACCAGCCAGGAACTGCAGACGGTACTCAATGTCACAGATATAGCCATGGCTACCAGTGGCAACTATCGCAACTTCTACTATAAAAATGGCAAAAAGTACGCTCATACTATCGACCCCAAGACGGGCTATCCCGTGCAGCACACTTTGCTGTCTGCCACGGTGCTGGCAAAAGACTGCGCCACAGCAGATGCCTATGCCACCTCGTTCATGGTCATGGGACTCGAAAAAGCCAAAGAGATACTCAATCGACACTCTGAACTCATGGCATACCTCATCTATACCAACGATGATGGAAAGACCGAGGTATGGTACTCGCCATCACTCAAGGAGAAGATATTAGGAGATTCTTAAGGAGTTTCTTAAGAAGTTTTTTAAGAAGTTTTTTTTGAGGAGTTAAGAAGTTAAGGAGTTAAAGGAGTTAAGACAACAGCCTTTGTGGACTCAACATCGAACATTAAACATCGAGCATTGAACATCGAAGATTGAACATCGAAGATTGAACATCGCAGATCGAACATTCCCTCAAGACTATTGTCTTAACTCCTCAGCGACCGAAGGGAGCGATAACTCCTTTAACTCCTTGAAATCAACCAAAAAGCGTTATGCCCGAAAACCGTATATACAACAATCTACTGGCTCTACCCCTCTTCTTAGGAATGAGTCGCAACGACTTGCAGCAAGCTGCAGGGCAGACACGCTTTGACTTCAGAAAAGCAACACAGGGAGAAACCATCGTCGCGGATGGCGACCCTTGCACACATCTATACTTCTTGCTCGATGGTGACGTCCTGGTAAAGACAGTATCAATAGACCATGACTACAGCATCGAAGAAAAGATACATGCTCCTGAGACCTTCCAGTCTGAACGTATCTTTGGTCTGTATCCACAATTCACACACACCTATATTGCTCAACAAGACTGCAGCCTGCTATGCTTGGGCAAACAAGACGTGATGAAGTTGGCAACTCGCTTCGACATCTTCCGTATCAACCTACTCAACCTGGTATCTACACAAAGTCAGAAGCACAACATCCGTACACGCCAAAGTCCGCCCAAGACTTTGGAAGAACGTATCGTACGCTTCATAGAGTCAAACTGTGTTAGCCATTATGGAGAGAAAACCATCCACATCAAGATGACTCGCATCGCAGAAGAAGTAAACGACAGCAGGCTCGATGTTTCGAAGGCACTCAATCATTTACAAAACCAAGGACTTATACAACTTTTCAGAGAACGAATCTACATACCTGCACTCGAAAAACTGGGTCAGCGGATTTTTACGGTTGGTAATACTATATAATTATGAATAAAGTCGTAC
>USOQ01000106.1 GCA_900556395.1 Candidatus Segatella caccae
AGGACAAGAGTACAGTTTCTGTTCTCTCTCCAGAGGTTTACGCTGAGAAGACTAAAAAAGCTGACGCTTAATTAATAGTAAACAAACTATTCCAAACAAACACATACGAAGCCTGTTCTCTTTTCGAGAGCAGGCTTTCTGCTTTTGTATACCAACATCACCTAATACAACATTCTTATCTATTAGCTAATACTTTTCACCGCATTTTACTTTTTCCCTTTTTCCCCTTTTTTACTTTTTCCCCTTTTACTTTTTTACCTTTTTACCTTTAAAAACATCTGCATTTCGGCACAGACATGCACATTTTCTCTCCTTTTATTACGCTATAAGAAATATTTTTTGTAATTTTGCCTTCAAATAGTAAATCAATTTATAAAAAGATATCTTATGCTTACACTTAAACTTATCAGCGAAGAGACTGAACGTGTAGTCAAAGGTCTTGAGAAAAAGCATTTTCCTAATGCTCGCGAGGCCGTAGAGAAAGTATTGGAGTACGACAAAATTCGTCGTGAAGCACAGCAGAAGCTTGACAACAACAAGCAACAAGCTAACCAGTTTGCTAAGCAGATTGGTGCTTTGATGAAAGAAGGCAAAAAAGAGGAAGCTGAATCCGCTAAGGCACAGGTTGCTAATCTGAAAGCAGATGGTAAAGCCCTGGAAGAGATAATGGAGAAAGCTCAGCAAGATATGACCAATGTATTGCTCGAAATACCAAACATACCATGCGACGAGGTTCCTGAGGGTAAAGACGCAGCCGACAACGTTGTGGTAAAAGAAGGTGGCGAGAAACCAAACTTGGGACCAGACGCTCTATGCCACTGGGACTTGTTGAAGAAATACAACTTGGTAGACTTCGACCTGGGAGTGAAGATTACAGGTGCTGGTTTCCCTGTTTACATCGGCAAGATGGCACGCTTCCAGCGCGCTTTGGAGGCTTTCTTCCTCGACGAGGCTCGCAAGAGCGGATACTTGGAAATACAACCTCCATACGTTGTCAACGAAGCTTCAGGATTGGGTACAGGTCAGTTGCCTGATAAGGAAGGACAGATGTACCACGCCAACCTCGACAACTTGTACCTCATCCCTACTGCTGAGGTTCCTGTTACCAACATCTTCCGCGATGTCATCCTCGACGAAAAGGATCTTCCTGTCAAGCGTTGTGCTTACTCTGCTTGTTTCCGTCGCGAGGCTGGTAGCTATGGTAAGGATGTCCGCGGACTGAATCGTCTGCACCAGTTTGACAAGGTAGAGATTGTACGCATCGACAAACCTGGTCACTCTTACGAGTCATTGAAGGAAATGCTCGACCACGTAGAGGGACTGCTGAAGAAGTTGGAATTGCCTTATCACATCCTGCGCCTCTGTGGTGGTGACATGAGCTTCACATCTTCTATCTGCTATGACTTCGAGACTTGGAGCGCAGCTCAGAATCGTTGGCTGGAGGTTTCTTCTGTTTCCAACTTCGAGAGCTATCAGGCCAATCGTCTGCACTGCCGTTACCGCCATACCGAGGATAAGAAGATTGAACTCTGCCATACTCTGAATGGTTCGGCATTGGCTCTGCCACGCATCGTTGCCTCTATTCTGGAGAACAACCAGACTCCTGAAGGCATCCGCGTACCAAAGGTTTTGGTACCTTACTGCGGATTCGAGATGCTCGACGACAAGAACTTCGAATAAAAAAGCGTGGTTTCGAAAAGTATCTAATGATGCGGTTAGAAACCATGACTTGAGAATGAAACAAGACCATCATGCCGATTTTTATATCGGCTGAAACATAAAAGTACGAGGATAACTTTGGCAGTATTTCTACAGCCAATGTTATCCTTTTATTTTTAAACTCAGAATAGGAGTTCTATAGAGGTTGATTCGACAGAATCCCCCACTCTAACTACGTATTACCAATACAAAAACATTTATAAACCAAAACTAAAAAGCCCAAGAAACAGAATGAACAAGATTATCAGAAAAATACAATATTCCGAAAAGGTTTATCGTTTCGACGTAGAGGCACCTCTGATTGCTAAAAGCCGTAAGGCTGGTAACTTTGTTATTATCCGTGTAGATGCCAACAGCGAGCGTATGCCACTTACCATCGCAGATGCCGACATCGAGAAAGGTACCATCACACTGGTAGTACAAAAAGTGGGACTCTCTTCTACTAAACTCTGCAACCTAAACGAAGGAGATGAAATACACGATGTCGTGGGACCATTAGGAAACCCAACACACATCGAGAACTATGGTACTGTGCTCTGCGCAGGAGGTGGTGTGGGCGTAGCTCCTATGCTGCCTATCATTAAAGCACTGAAAGCTGCTGGAAACCGTGTGCTTTCTGTCATCGCTGGACGTAGCAAAGATCTCGTAATCATGGAAGATGAAGTGCGAGAGTCGAGCGATGAGCTTATCATCATGACCGACGATGGAAGCTATGGAGAGAAGGGTGTCGTTACTGTAGGTATGGAGAAACTCATCAAGCAAGAACACATCGATAAAGCCTTTGCCATCGGTCCTCCTATCATGATGAAGTTCTGCTGTCTGCTGACACAAAAGTATAATCTACCTACAGATGTTTCGCTCAATACCATCATGGTAGACGGAACAGGTATGTGTGGTGCTTGCCGATTAACCATCGGAGGAAAGACTAAGTTTGTATGTATCGATGGCCCAGAGTTTGATGGTGCTTTGGTAGATTGGGACGAAATGTTCAAGCGTATGGGAACCTTTAAGGAGGCCGAGCGTGAAGAGATGGAACACTTCGAGGAACATCTTGCTACAATAGAATCCACCCAGAAGATGGAAAGCACAGATGTGACTATGGACGTAGAGCCTACCAATGAAAGTATCGCTGAACTCACCGACCGTAACTCCGAGTGGCGCAAGGCTTTACGTGCTTCGATGAAAGCAAAGGAACGTACTGCCATAGAACGTGTGAAGATGCCAGAACTCGACCCAGTATATCGAGCTACAACTCGCACCGAAGAGGTTAATATTGGTCTTACCAAGGAAATGGCTCTTACCGAGGCTAAGCGTTGCCTCGACTGTCCTAAGCCAAGTTGTATGGAGGGTTGCCCTGTAAGCATCAACATTCCTTCATTCATCAAGAACATTGAGCGTGGCCAGTTCTTGGCGGCTGCCAAGGTGCTGAAGAACACCTCTGCCCTACCTGCTGTCTGCGGTCGTGTATGTCCTCAAGAGAAACAGTGCGAGAGCCGTTGTGTACACCTGAAGATGAATGAACCTGCCGTTGCAATCGGTTATCTGGAGCGTTTCGCTGCAGACTATGAGCGCCAAAGTGGTAATATCTCTATCCCAAAGAAGGAGCCTGCTAACGGCATCAAGGTGGCTGTTGTTGGTTCTGGCCCATCGGGATTAAGTTTCGCTGGCGATATGGCAAAGAAGGGATTCGACGTAACGGTATTTGAAGCACTACACGAGATCGGCGGTGTATTGAAATATGGTATTCCAGAGTTCCGCTTGCCTAATGCTATCGTAGACGTTGAAATAGAGAATCTGCAGAAAATGGGTGTAAAGTTTGTTGCTGATTGTATCGTAGGCAAAACTATCGGTGTGAAAGAACTGGAGGAGCAAGGCTTCAAGGGTATCTTCGTTGGTTCGGGAGCAGGACTGCCCAACTTTATGAATATACCAGGTGAGAACGCACTCAACATCATGTCGTCTAACGAATATCTTACTCGTGTCAACTTGATGGATGCCGCCAATCCGCATACCGATACACCTATCAACTTGGGCAAGAATGTTGTTGTGGTAGGTGGCGGAAATACAGCTATGGACAGTTGCCGTACTGCCAAGCGTTTGGGTGCTAATGTGACTTTGGTTTACCGCCGTTCTGAAGCAGAGATGCCAGCACGTTTGGAAGAGGTGAAGCACGCTAAGGAAGAAGGCATCACCTTCCTCACACTCCATAATCCAAAAGAATATGAAGCTGACGAGAAGGGAGCAGTGAAGTCTGTCATCCTTGACGTAATGAAGCTTGGTGAACCTGATGCCAGCGGACGTCGCCGCCCTGAATCAACAGGCGAAACTATCAAGTTGGAATGTGACCAGGTGATTGTGGCTGTAGGCGTTAGTCCTAACCCACTCGTTCCTCAGAGTATCGAAGGTCTGGAGTTGGGACGTAAAAATACCATTGCCGTCAACGATCAGATGCAGAGTTCGCAGCCAACCATCTATGCTGGAGGTGATATTGTTCGTGGTGGTGCAACTGTTATTCTTGCCATGGGTGATGGTCGTAAGGCTGCTCTCAACATGGCGCAACAGTTGAAGCCAGAAGTTTAAATCATCCAAACAGAAATAAATATGAAAAGCCTGAAGCTACTTTTTCTTTTAGCTTCAGGCTTTTTTTGAGAAAATAAGCCGTTTCTTGGAGACTTTGCGCCTCCAGCCACAGGGCGAACCTCCGCAGTGTCTTCCAATGGTATTAGATTCCTTCCTGCCAAAACATAGTGTCCATAAAGACACAGCAAGGTATTGTTTGGAGTTACTCAAAACCATGGGAGTTACTCCTAAGTGTAAAGAGTGATTTTTTCAAAAGTCTGTATATCAAACAACATCTGCATCATCATGTTCTCTATACATACACAAAAGTGTAATTCTTAAGCCGCACTCTTGAGAAATACACTTTTGTGTCA
>USOQ01000107.1 GCA_900556395.1 Candidatus Segatella caccae
CGCTCTCCTGCTCAAGATCCTCAGCCTTGATGCTGGCGTTCTTCTCCTGAGCGAGTTTCAGAGCCTCCTCTGCAGTCTCTGCTACCACGAAATCCTTCTTGCCTTCGTTGTCGAAGTAGTAGGCTGGGATGCGATGACCCCACCACAGCTGACGGCTGATACACCAGTCTTTGATATTCTCCAACCAGTGGCGATAGGTGTTCTTATATTTCTTGGGATAGAACTCTATGTCGTCGTCCATGACAGGGGCGAGGGCGATGTCGGCAAAGTGCTGCATCTTGAGGAACCACTGTGTAGAGAGTTTAGGCTCGATAGGCACATTGGTGCGCTCAGAGAAACCTACCTTATTATTGTAGTCCTCTATCTTCTCCATGAGTCCAGCCTCCTGAAGGTCGGCAGAGATCTGCTTGCGCACGTCCATGCGGTCCATGCCCACATACATGCCAGCAGCCTCACTGATAGTACCATTGTCGTTGAAGATATCGATGGTGGCCAGTCCGTGCTTCAAACCGAGGGCGTGGTCGTTGATGTCGTGAGCTGGAGTCACCTTCAAGCAACCTGTACCAAACTCGATATCTACGTATGAGTCCTCAATGACGGGAATCTCACGGCCTACGAGAGGCACGATGACGTGCTTGCCCTTCAGCCAGGTGTTCTTCTTGTCCTCTGGGTTGATACACATGGCTGTATCGCCCATGATAGTCTCAGGACGTGTGGTAGCCACTACTGCATAGTAGCCCTTCTCATCCTTGTGCATCACGTTCTCCTCGTCCACCTGCTGGCAGTCCTGTTCCACTACATAGTATTTCAGATGGTAGAGCTTAGAGTGCTCGTCCTTGTAGATAACCTCCTCGTCGGAGAGCGCAGTCTGGGCCTTAGGGTCCCAGTTGACCATGCGCACGCCACGATAGATGAGTCCCTTCTGGTAGAGGTCGCAGAAAACGTGGATAACGGCACGCGAACGGGTTTCGTCCATGGTGAATGCTGTACGATCCCAGTCGCAGCTGGCACCCAGTCGTCTCAATTGCTTGAGGATGATGCCGCCATGCTCGTGAGTCCAGTCCCAAGCGTGCTTGAGGAACTCCTCGCGGGTAAGGTCGGTCTTCTTGATGCCCTGCTGAGCGAGGCGGTTAACCACCTTTGCCTCAGTAGCGATACTGGCATGGTCGGTTCCTGGTACCCAACAAGCGTTCTTGCCCTCCATGCGTGCACGGCGAACAAGGATGTCCTGGATTGTATTGTTAAGCATGTGTCCCATGTGGAGCACACCTGTTACGTTAGGTGGTGGAATCACCACTGTATAAGGTTCACGACCATCTGGCTTAGAGCTGAAGAGTTTGTTGTCGAGCCAGTACTGATACCATTTTCCTTCCACGTCTTGTGGATCGTACTTACTTGCTAATTCCATTTCTTGTATGTTATTTTTTTATTTCTATTGTTCTTATATTTCTCAACTTTCGCAAATGGAGAAGTTACGAGAAGATAGGGGGAAATGTCCTATATCTTATACAGGAAGAGTGTTGTCCCTTGACTTCCCGAACGACCACAGGGAGTGATAGTTTCTTTTGCTTCTCTAACTTCTGAAGTTGCGAAAGTAGAGATGTATTATATAAAGCGGTGCAAAGATACTACTTTTTGCTGAAATATGAAATCCCTTTGCTTATAATTTTCCATCATTTTCGATTATTCCATTCGGTTTTTGCAAATAAAGATGCGGTTTTATAGATATTGTAAGGCAAAAGTGGTGGCTGCACATGGTGTCAATAGATGATAGGGTAAGGCTTTGGTAGATGAGACGAGGCTAATAGGAGGCATGATATGGGATTTTAAGACAAAAAAAGTAAAAATAGTTATCAATTCAAATAAATACATTATCTTTGCACTATTGTTTCATTTAAATAATATCAACAAAGTGCATAATAAGGAAGAAAAATTAGCTGCTTTCGGGAGATTGCTGGATGTGCAGGACCGCCTGCGCATACAATGTCCTTGGGACAAGAAACAGACCTTCGAGAGTCTTCGCCCCAATACCATCGAGGAGACTTTCGAGTTGTGTGATGCCCTGATGAAGCGCGACTATAAGAATATCAAGAAAGAGCTGGGCGATGTGCTCGAACATGTGATGTTTTATAGCATCATAGGCCGTGAGGATGAGGAATTCGATATCTGTGATGTCTGCAACCAGGAAGCCGACAAGCTCATGTTCCGTCATCCGTTCATCAACTGGCGCGAGGAGGGCAACTGGACGGTTGCCAATCCTGATATGTATATCAATGAAGCCGGACAGGTGATGTACAAGGAGAAGGAATCAGAGGACAAGGAGTCGGAGGAAGCCGAGGCTGCCTCGTTGGCATTGGGTGCCGATAAGCCTAAGAATGCTGCGTCGGTGGAGAAAACCTGGGAACAGATTAAGCAACAGGAGAAAGATGGCAACGAGCGGGTGCTGAGTGGAGTGCCAGATGCCTTGCCTTCGCTCATCAAGGCTTATCGCATACAGGACAAGGCACGCAACGTGGGTTTCGATTGGAAAGAGAAAGAGGATGTGTGGGACAAGGTGTATGAGGAACTGGAAGAACTGAAGGTCGAACTGGCTAAGGGTGACAAGGAAAACTCTACCCGCGAGTTGGGCGATTTTCTCTTCTCTGTCATTAATGCTGCCCGACTATATAAACTCAATCCCGATAATGCTTTGGAAACGACTAACCAGAAGTTTATCCGCAGGTTCAACTATGTGGAAGATCATTCGTTGAAGCATGGTAAGAGTCTGAAAGACATGACCTTGGAGGAAATGGATAAACTGTGGGATGAGGCAAAGCGCCAAGAGAAGAATCAAGAGTAATGAGTGAAGAGTGAAGGATGAAGTGCTAAAAAACTGCGTCTTATCCCATAAGATTGTTGTCTTAGCTCCTAAATAAATCTCCTTTATCTTCTTGATAGAACTCCTTAACTCAGATAAAGTTTAATGATATAATATATATAACAATGAAACGATTATTCTTTTTAACAGTAGCTGTTGTGGGACTGATGCTCATGGCAGGCTGCCACAATAAGAAAACTGCCAAGGTGATGGGTATGAACGACTCTATAGACCTGGCAGAGGACAATGACTCTACCATTTATGGTATTTGTGGTGATGGTACGTCTATGCACTCGTTACAACTTATCGCTGATAATGGCGATACGCTTGATGTCTTTGTTGACGATGAGCAACCTGGTTTGGTGCAGGGCGGTTTGTTGGCAGGCGACCGCATTGCCCTAATAGCTTATAAAGCTAACGATGGTGAGATGGTAGCACAGCGAGTCATCAATCTCACTTCGCTCTTAGGCAAATGGACCAGTATTGACAAGAACTTTGAGATTGTGGAAGGTGGCGATATTATCAACAACGTGAAGGCAGAGAGTAATCCTTGGACATCTTGGAAAATTGTCAACGGTCAACTGCTACTTAATACCGATACCTTTGCTATAGACAACTTAGGTCCCGATAGTCTGCTGCTCGAGAACCATAAGGGTATTTATGTTTTTAAGCGTCAGCAGTAAGCAGTAGGGGCAGTAATCGATTATGGAACCATTCAGAATTCATATATTAGGGTGTGGTAGTGCGTTGCCCACCCTTAAACATAGTGCTTCTGCGCAACTCATCGAGATGCGTGGCAAGTGCTTCATGATGGATTGTGGCGAGGGGGCACAGATGCAGTTCAGGCGCTCTCATGTACACTTTGCCAAGGTGACAGCCGTCTTTATTTCTCATCTTCATGGCGACCATTGTTTTGGTTTATTAGGACTGCTTTCTACTTTCGGGTTATTGGGTCGCACGGCACGCTTAAAGGTTTTTGCTCCAGCGTGTTATGCTTCTCTGTTTAAGCAGCAGATGGACTTCTTTATGCAGGGCATGGGGTATGAGATAGAGTTTGTTCCTGTTGACACCTCGAAGCATGCAATGGTTTACGAAGACCACTCCGTTATAGTAGAGAGCGTGCCTCTGTGTCACCGAGTGCCCTGTTGTGGTTATATCTTTAGAGAGAAGCCCACTTTGCCCCATATCCGTCGTGATATGCTCGACTATTATGGCATACCTATCTCGCAAATCAATAACATCAAGAATGGTGCTGACTGGACATCCGAAGATGGCGTCGTGATACCCAATGAGCGGTTGGTGGTGCCTGCTGACACACCTCGTAGTTACGCATACTGTAGCGACACCAGTTATATGCCCCAGCTTTACGAAAGTGTAAAGCATGTGACGGTGCTCTATCATGAGAGCACCTATACCTCTGAGAACGAGGACCGTGCCAAGATCTATTATCACAGCACCGCCCGCCAGGCTGCCCTTGTCGCTCAAAAGGCTGAGGTGGGGCGCTTGCTCTTGGGACATTATAGTGCTCGCTACAACGATGAGAAAGTATTGCTTGATGAGGCAAGGACGGTCTTTCCTGAGAGTTATCTCACTCAAGAGGGCATGGTGTTTGAGGTGAAGTAGTTGAGCTTTCGCAGGAGTTAAGGAGATTTCTGAGATGTTAGAGAATGATCACTCCCTATAGTCCATAGAGAAGTCAAGCCTAATGCCTCTTGGATTGAAAAGTTTATGTTCAAGATTTTTTATATCAAGATACTACGTTCGCCGGCCGAAGGGTAAGGCAAT
>USOQ01000108.1 GCA_900556395.1 Candidatus Segatella caccae
GGGAACCTGCTACCATGACATGGTATTCGGGAGCTTTTTCGCAAAAGTACTTCAAACAATGGAGTCCTCTCGGAACCTCCTGTATTTCATCTATGATGATGAGAGTGGTAGCAGGTGTAATCTTTACGCCAGTAATGGCTTGGATGGTTATGAGGATTCTGTCTATGTTGTAATCGAGCTCAAAGAGCTGTTTCATTCTTGGCTCATCGTCACAGTTGATATATGCTACGTTTTTGTATTCCTTTTCTCCAAAGTGTTGCATGATCCAAGTCTTACCCACTTGTCTGGCACCTAATAACATCAAGGGCTTTCTGTCCTTGTTTTCTTTCCATTTCAAGAGTTGTTTGTATATCTTTCTTTTCATAACTAACTGGAATTAAAATGTTTCAGTTGCAAAGATACATTTTTTCGATGATAAAAAACAGGAAAGTATACACTTTTTCGATGATAACGAATGCTAAATCATACACTTTTTTGAGGATAAGGTAGTAAAAAGACAGATTTCTACCCCAGTTCGGGATAAGAAATAGTTCATTTATTTTGGTACATTCCGTAATTTCAAGCACTACTACCTGTTCTTTATTAAGGGTACGATGAAGTCATATTTCCTGAAAGCAGTGTCGTATAACCGCTTCGTGGAGTTGGAAAGCGCGTGTTCTTCTTATATCTATTTTCTTGCTTTACCTCGGAAACTGTTTCGTGCCAGCGCTGACTCACAGTCGCGGCAGAGTGCTTCCGAGGCATGATGATGCTTGAATCCCTCTATCAATGCCGTAGCCCTTGGCGAGGAGAGAATCTCTTCGAGCGACTGATGGAAGAGGTTGCCCAGCACCACATCTCCATTGTGGTCGAGACAGCAGGGCACAAGACTTCCGTCTGCCAGCACACCTATCTGCTTGATAAGCGCCTTGCAGAACACCTCTCGTTCTTTATCTTCGCCAGGTTCATTGCAGATAGACGTCTGGCTGTTTTCCTTGTTGTCGAAGTTGGGCCATTCGAACTTTCTGTCAAACTCTAAATAGAGATTGTCGCTGAGGCGGAATCCGTCGGGACGCTCTTTCCAGGGCTTAGGCACGTACTTCTCGATGAGGCTCATCACCTCTTCGTTCTCCTGGTCCATGCCTCCCTGGTTCCATAGGCGCAACACCATACAGGTGCCTTTGACTGCTGCCTGAGTCGAGAAGCGCATCACCTCATCCATGTATTCTGACAGTCTGCCTTGTGCATTGCTCTCGTGCGAGTGAACTGAGAGCTGAATCTTATGAGGCAACGTGTCTAAGAGTTCCATGGCCCGATGCAGGAGGGTGCCATTGGAGGTAAGCACGGTTTTGAAACCACGTTCTCTTGCCAGAGTGATGAACTGTGGCAGGAGAGGGTGGAGCAGGGGCTCTCCCATGAGATGGAAGTAGAGGAAACACACCTTGCCTTTCAACTTACTGGTGAGCAAGTCGAACTCTTCTGCCGTGAGTTGTCGCTTCTCCCTGTTGTGCTTCGGACAGAAGTGGCAGTTCAGGTTGCACGTATTGGTAATTTCTATGTAACAGCGGTCTATCATACTTTGTTGGTTGTGTAACGTAGTGCAAAAGTAACAAAAAATCAGCAATCATCAGACTCTTGTCTGTGTAAAAAGGCAAAAGCATCTATCTTTTTTGTGCTTTACAGAGCTTTTTGTAGGTGGGGGGATTCTAAGAAATTAAAGTCCCCAAGCCATGATGAGGCTGACGACACCCGAGTAGCTTTTCCTACCTTCTGATACGTGGTTGCCCTTGAGATAAAGGTCGAAGACATAGTCCTGCATACTACTGAGTGCTTTGCTTCGCTTGCTGAGCCAGTAGTGGCGGTCGTCCTTGGCCAACTCTATGATCTCTGGGCGAATATAGTTTATCAATTGTCTGCCCTCCTTTTCTCCTAATAGGTTGAAGACACTGTTGAGAACATGTGGAAGAATGTGGTAATAACCACTAAACTTCACAGCCTTCTCTGTCGACGATGTACATACCAAGTAGCTGTAGAAGTTGGCTTCGCCCTCATGGGCTATTCCTAAGAAATGTGCATATTCGTGCGCATAGATGGCGGGATAGTCGTGAGGGCGAATGTCGCCATTCAGCGTAAACTCGCAGAAGAAAGGAGCCATGCTACCTGTTACACCAACCATCGAACTGATGGGTGTGAACACCATCGTCTTGGCATGTGGATGAGGATTGAAGGGAGCATTGATGCCTTCTCGTTGTCCCATCTTCTCATATACATTCTGAATCGCATCACTCACTCTTCGTTTCCACTCTTCACTTTCCTGTTCTTCACTCTTCACTCTTTGTTCTTCACTCAATAAGTTGATGCTGTCAGCGTAACGATAGGCAAACTCGCGTAGCTTATCCTTGTCTACTTCTGTTGGTTTCATACCCGTGCGTAGGTAGATGTTGGGTTGTGTGTAGTTCAGCCCCCAGGCGATATAGAACCATACGTATATCCACAGCAGATATTCGGCAGCCTTGAGCAAGGTTGCCTTTTTCCTCAGACAGAAGATCACCCACAGGATGCTTAGAGCAATGAAAATATCGCCCACAGCAAAGGGTACGAGTCCCGAAACAGAAGAGAGCACGCTTCCGATTGCAGGGTAGACAGAGCACGCATAGAAGTGGCTTAGTCGTAGGTTGTGCTTAAAGATGAATACCATTACGAGGAGGCTCAGGAGCAGCCAGTGTCTCCACTTCATCTTCTGGATGAGCTTCATCACTTTGGTACGTAAAGAGTTAATGGGTTTTAGCATATCATTTTATGGATAAATGAGTTACATGTTTTTTTAACTAACATAAATAGTCAACTTTTCGGAAATATTGACATCGTTAGTTTGGTTTTTTACTATCTTTGCCCAAACTAACAGATTATTAACTTTAACATATAGGAGGGCAGATCATGAAAAAGTCATTAGAGGAATTCGAGGCAAAGAACCTTGAATATGAGAACATTTACAACGAAGAAGACGATCGTAGATCATATAATTCTATTTGGTATAATTAAGCATCTTGTTTGAAGCCTTTACCCACGTGCTGTTGAATTTCTGATTCAGAGTACGTGGGTAAAATTTTGTCATTTCTCGAAGTGCTGATAGTCTTTGCTGTGCTTCCAATCGCCACCCCATCTGAAACCTTTTTCCTTGAAAAGGCGATAGCATAAGTCGCCCCTTTGAATCATGTATGCGTGTTTCTTACTGCGGTCGAGATAAGGACGGGCTGTGGCTGGTTCTGTCACGGTCTTTCCGTTCTTGAGCCTTTTGTAGTAGGGGTTGTAGAGTGTGTTGATGTCTACAGCCATTCCTCTGCCGTGCTTTGATACGGTGTGGGTATGCGAGATAAACCTGAAGTTAAAGCACGAAGAGTTGTTGGCTCTCATGGCTCGTTCGTCATCTGCATCCCAGTGGTCGACAAGCCTCATTCGCTCTATCGGATATTTTGCCCGGTAGAGTTTGTACAGAATGTCGAGCACATCGTTAGCAATGGCTTTGTTGACAACCATCTCGCCCACGATGCTTCTGCCTTCCTTGTCGGTGTGCAGGCAGCGCAGATAGCGCAACTCGCTTCGGGGTGTGGTGCAGTAGTGTTTATACGATTTGCCCTTCATCATGCTGAAAATGCTGTCGGGTATTGGAGTGACATAAAAGAAGTGGCTTTCTCCCTTTTTACGGATGCTTGCCTCTTTTACTACTTCACCTGCATGCTGTGCCCTCAGTGGTGTGCTGAAAGGAGAAACGAACATCACGCATAGCATCACCATTATTCGGATGATGCTATGCATACTGTCTATGCCGTTGATGACAGCAAATCTTTTTTCTGTTATCATTTTCTTCCTTTTTGAAAGTTTTTCTTTGGCGAGATGGTTATTCTCGTCAATGGTGGTAAACTCGTTGCAAAGGTAGCATATTTTTTTGAGTTTTCAAAAATATGATGAGGCTTAACTTCTATTGAGCATAGAAGGGGGATAAATGGCTCAAAAAATGAAAGTACTTGCGTTGCCCATCGCAAGTACTTTCATTGGCTATCGCAAGTACTTTCATCGGCCATCGCAAGTACTTGCATTTTTCACGCTGCATTTATACTGAACTTTCGCTTATCAGGAAGTTAAAGGAGTTAAGGGGCAAAAGGAGTTAAAGGAGTTAAGGGGCAAAAGGAGTTAAGGGGCAAAAGGAGTTAAGGAGTTAAGGGGCTAAAGGAGTTAAGGAGTTAAGGAGTTAAAGGAGTTAAGACGTATGTCTTGCTGCTTAAAAACTATGCCAAAAAGACTGTTGTCTTAACTCCTCAGCGACCATAGGGAGCGATAACTCCTTTAACTCCTGAAGAAAAAACTCCTTTAACTCCTGAATTAGCGAAACTTGTATATATATAATAAGGTATAAAGAGTAGAGGAAATCAAAAGCATTATCTTCTCCTTGTTTTGAGGTGTCATAGCATAGGGTTGAAACATTGAGTCAAGAGAAATGAGATGATTATTTTTTAAAAGTGAAAAATAATCCATTAAAAGCAAAAAAATGTAATTGATAATTTGTTTTATATCATCTTTTTGTTTACCTTTGCGCACAAGTAGTTCAGTATGTGAATCTATTGTG
>USOQ01000109.1 GCA_900556395.1 Candidatus Segatella caccae
CCTCTTCTGCTTCAGGGAGCACGATGCGCTGCTTGTCAGCTTTAGCGCGAGCTACAATTTGCTGTAATAAATCCATTTTATTTTATAGTTTATATATTTGTTGTCATTAGTAGATCTGTCTGTATGTTAGGCCAGGCTCTTTAATTCGGAGTAATAAATCGTCTTTTGCCACATCGACTTTGCAAAAGTACATATTTTCTTTTGAATTAACCTTATTAAATTGTGTAAAAAAAGCTAAAAGCAAGGATATTCTGTAGCGTAAAGGTTTACGTTCACGCTTCACGCTTCCTTTAAATCATTTCTTGCGTCAAAATACTCTCCAATTCTTCTGCGGAGAGGCGCAAGCGAAACTCGCCCTTGATAGCCACACTGATTCGTCCCGTTTCTTCCGACACGATGACTGCAATGGCATCACTACTCTGCGAAATTCCCAGTGCTGCCCTATGTCGCAATCCGAGTTCCTTAGGAATATCCAGATTATGACTGACGGGAAGAATACAACCTGCCGACATGATGCGCTTATTAGCTATCACCATTGCACCATCGTGCAAGGGTGAATTCTTAAAAAATATATTCTCTATGAGTCTTTGGTTGATTTTTGCATCGATTTCCTCACCCGTATCCATAATATCCTTCAAAGGCACGCCTCGTTCGATGACCAGCAACGCACCTACATATTTTTTCGACATACTCATGCAAGCCATGACGATAGGCATAATCGTCTCCTTGTCCACCTCTCGCTGACTATCTTTATTGGAACGGAAAAAGCGCACAAATCTGCGCATACCTTTCTGCGAGCCTATCTCATAAAGAAATCTACGAATATCCTCTTGGAAGATCACAATGAGCGCAATAACTCCCACACTCACCAACTTGTCGAGAATAGAACCTAACAAGCGCATTTCCAACACCTGACTCACGAAAAGCCAGATAAGCACAAAGAGCATAATGCCCACAAAGATATTGAGGGAGCGCGACTCCTTCATCAGGCGATAGACATAGAAGAGCAACGAGGCTACTAAAAATATGTCAAGCGCATCTTTTATTCCAAATTGTATCATTTCTTTTGAGAGATTTAAGAAGTCATAGAAGAGAAAAAGACCAATACCTGATCGTTATTTTCTCATCGTCTCTACTATCCGCACAGCCTCTACTGCTTCCTTTACATCGTGAACACGCAGAATGCTGGCGCCCTTCATCAGAGCTATAGTATCGAGAACAGATGTACCATTGAGAGAAGTTGTAGCATCGCCTCCAAGCAACTTGTAAATCATACTCTTACGAGAGACTCCTACCAGAACGGGGAGTTCCATCACTTGAAGTTTCTCCATCTCATGATAGATTTGATAATTCTGAATGAGGTCCTTGCCGAAGCCAAACCCTGGATCCAAGATGATATCCTTGGCACCAAGGTCACGAAGTTGCTGTACTTCACGAGCAAAGCCCTTCATCATCGTAGCAAGCGTGGGCTGTACCGACATTAATATATAAGGTACCTTGAGTTGCCCCACCACTCGAAACATCTCTGGCATTTCCTCATCTCGCTGTTCAAGCGGCACATTAACAATACCCGTAATTCCACCTTCCGACACATCATTGATGATATCGGCACCCCATTCTTCTATACACTTACGTGCCAAGAGGGGACGATAAGTATCTACAGAGACTGCCACATCAGGTTGCTCACGGCGCACAATATCGAGGGCAAACTTCAAGCGACGACCTTCTTCCTCCTCCGAAACCTCATCGGCTCCAGGACGAGTAGAGAAAGCTCCTACATCTATAATACTCCCTCCTTCTTCCACTATCTGATGGGCTCTATTGGCTATCTCCGCCTCTGTCTGTTTACGGCTGCCCGAATAGAAGCTGTCGGGAGTGACATTTAGGATGCCCATCACCTGTGGGGTACTCAAATCCATCAAGCACCCTTTTATATTGATTGTATATTCCATGAAACCACTATTTCTTGCAAAATTAGGAAGAATATTCGATATTGCCATCATTTTTTCAAAGAAATTGTTTGATATGTCTCCCTTTTACATTACTTTTGCACAAAAATAGTTACTCACTATGGATATTTCAGAACTCTATCAGATTTACCAAAAGCACCCGGTGATAACCACCGACAGCCGCGACTGCCCTGAGGGCAGCATCTTCTTGGCGTTAAAAGGTGCTTCGTTTGATGGCAATAAGTTTGCCAACACGGCCTTGGAGAAAGGCTGCGCCTATGTCATCATAGACGAGAAAGAATATGCCCAGGAAGGCGACAACCGGTACATCTTGGTTGAGGATTGCCTCACCACCTTCAAGGAATTAGCCCGTGAGCATCGCCGCCACTTCGATATTCCTGTAGTAGGAATCACCGGAACCAACGGCAAGACCACCACCAAGGAACTCGTCTCTGCCGTTCTCGGCGAGAAGTTCAACGTGATGTTCACCCAGGGCAACTTCAATAACGACGTGGGTGTACCCAAGACGCTCTTCCGCCTATCTGCCGAGCACGAGATAGCTGTTGTAGAGATGGGAGCTTCCCATCCTGATGATATCCGCAAACTGGTAGAATATGTAGAACCTACCTGTGGCATGATCACCAATGTGGGCCGTGCCCACCTACAAGGCTTCGGCAGTTTTGAGGGAGTAAAGAAGACCAAGGGTGAACTATACGACTACCTCGCTGCCCACAATGCCCTCGTCTTCATCAATGCCGATAACGAACACTTGATGCAGATGGCAGACCAGCGCAACATCAATCGTCTCATCACCTATGGTCAGGAAGACAGCAGTGACATCTGGGGAGAGGTCATCTCATGCGCTCCTTTCCTGAAGTTCCGCTGGCGCACAGAGAACTTCGACTGGCATGAGGTACAGACTCACCTCATTGGTTCTTACAACATCGACAACATGCTGGCAGCCATCACCATCGGTCTTCATTTCGACGTGAAGCCTCAGCACATAGACCATGCCTTAGAAAACTATATACCCAGCAACAACCGCTCACAACTCGAAGAGACTGCTCACAACAAATTGGTGGTAGATGCCTATAATGCCAACCCTTCCAGCATGGCTGCTGCCATCGAGAACTTCCGCGTGATGGAGGTTCCTCACAAGATGGCCATCTTAGGTCAGATGGGCGAACTCGGAGAGGTTAGTCACGAGGAGCACCAGAAGGTGGTTGACCAACTGCAGGCTGCAGGTTTGGAGAATGTGTGGTTGGTAGGTGATGAATTCAAAGACATCGTCTGCGACTATCGCAAGTTCCATGATGTAGAGGAAGTGAAGGAAGTGCTCAAGGCGAACCAGCCTCACGACCATTACATCCTCATCAAGGGCAGCAACAGCGTGAAGCTCTTCCAGCTTCCTGAGCTGTTATAAGAAAAACTTTCAAAATGAATAAATATATAAAAGCAAAAAGCCTTACGGGATTCCGTAAGGCTTTTTGCTTTATGATATGGATTCTGCAAGTAGAATCCTGAATTTTACTTCTTGCACATATCCAAGAAATACTTATGTATCTCTAAGCTCTCATTCAATTCGGGATGGAAAGCGGTAACCAGCTGCTTGCCCTGGCGGGCTGCCACGATCTTACCATCTACCTCTGCCAACACCTCGGCATCGCCCCATACCTCTTTGATATAAGGTGCACGGATAAATGTCATAGGGATATTTCCCTCGATGCCCTTCATAGGAGCCTCGATGTAGAAACTACCCAACTGGCGACCATAGGCATTTCTCAATGCTGTGATATCCATCGAAGCAATGCGATGGCTTGGCTCACCCTCTATCTTCTTGGCAAGAAGTATCAAACCGGCACAGGTGCCATAGACTGGCAAGCCAGCAGCTATCGCCTCTTTCACGGGTTCCATCAATCCCAGTTCATTCAAGAGCTTCGCCTGGGTGGTACTCTCACCACCTGGAATGATCAAGCCATCCTTAGGCTGGTCCCAATCCTTCAACTGGCGAACCTCAAAACTATCCACGCCCAACTGAGCCAACTTCTGTCTGTGCTCAGCAAAAGCGCCTTGTAAAGCTAATACAGCTATTCTCATTACTTACCTCTTTCAGCCATCAAGAGAGCTATCTCCTGCTCATTGATACCTACCATTGCCTCGCCGAGGTCCTCACTCAATTCTGCCAACATCTTAGCATCGTTGTAGTTGGTAACAGCCTTCACGATAGCCTGGGCACGCTTAGCTGGATTACCACTCTTGAAGATACCAGAGCCAACGAATACACCCTCTGCACCAAGCTGCATCATCAGCGCAGCATCGGCAGGAGTAGCCACACCACCAGCAGCGAAGTTTACCACTGGCAACTTACCATTCTCGTGAACATACTTCACCAAGTCGTAAGGAGCCTGCAACTGCTTGGCAGCCTCAAAGAGTTCGTCCTCGCTCATAGAAACCAAGCGACGAATTTCACTCTGCATCATACGCATGTGGGTAACAGCCTGAACCACATCACCTGTTCCTGGCT
>USOQ01000110.1 GCA_900556395.1 Candidatus Segatella caccae
GAGCGATAACTCCTTTAACTTCATTAACTTCTGAACTTGCGAAACTTGAATATATAATAAGCGAAAGACAAATAAAGGGCAAAAAAGTACGTGCATATCTTGCTTTTATTTCGTATTTTTGCAGGCGAAAATACTAATAACTGAATAACTGATAAAACATGAAGTTTAAATCAATGGCTCTCCTGATGCTGACCATGGCAATGCCTGCGATGGCTGATCAGGTAACTGTTAATACCCAGGGAGTGTCGCTCGTGCTCGATGTGGAGAATGGGCAACCTGCCAAGTATCTGTATTTTGGTGCCCGCCTCGACGAACGCGACAAGACTAACCTCAGTGTTACGGCCAATGGACGCATGGATGTTTATCCTGCATATGGTCTTAACACTCCTGCTGAATCTGCTTTGGCTATGCGTCATGCAGATGGCAATATGTCGACAGCGTTGGTTGCCACAGGCTATGACTCGCGCCAAGAGGCTCATGCCACAGTCACTACCATCCATCTCAAGGATGTCGTATATCCTGTCAAGGTAGATCTCTGTTATCGTGCTTATCATGATGTAGATCTTATCGAGGCTTGGAGCGAGATTACTAATGGGGAGAAGGGAACCGTGACGCTGACTACGTTTGCTTCTGCCATGTTGCCTATTCGTAAGGGGAATGTATGGATGAGTCATCTCTCGGGTACATGGGCAAGCGAAGGCTACGTAAACAATGAGCATCTTACTCCTGGTGAGTTTGTTATCCGCAATACAGATGGTACTCGTAATTCGCATACCGACCATGCTGAGGTGATGTTCTCTCTCGATGGTAAAGGAAATGAGAATGTAGGTCGTGTCATTGGTGCTGCTCTCGTCTATGGAGGTAACTATAAACTCAAGGCTGTAACCGATGATACTGATTATCATTATTTCTTTGCTGGTATCAATGAGGAGAACTCAGCCTATCATCTTAAGAAGGGTGAGACCTTCAAAACGCCAGCCCTTGCTCTCACTTTCTCATCGGATGGTTTGAGTGGTGCCAGCCGTAACTTCCATAAATGGGGGCGCAAGTACGTCTTAGCTCACGGCTCACAGTTGCGAGATATTCTGCTCAACTCATGGGAGGGGGTTTATTTTGATATCAACCAAAAGGGCATGGACCAAATGATGGCAGATATTGCTGGTATGGGGGGCGAACTCTTTGTCATGGATGATGGATGGTTTGGGTCTAAATATCCGCGCAACATAGACAACTGTGCTCTTGGCGACTGGGTGGTAGACACGAAGAAGTTGCCCGATGGTATAGAGGGATTGCTTCGGGATGCTAAAAAGAATGGTGTGAAGTTCGGTATCTGGATAGAGCCAGAGATGACCAATACTACCAGCGAACTTTACGAGAAGCATCCTGACTGGATTGTAAAGGCACCCAAGCGTGAGGCTGTATTGGGACGTGGAGGCACACAACTCGTGCTCGATCTCTCTAATCCGAAGGTGCAAGATTATGTATATAGTGTGGTGGACAACCTGCTTACTAAGTACCCTGAGATTGCTTATATCAAGTGGGATGCCAATATGCCTATCTTGAACCATGGTAGCCAATATTTGTCAATGGCCGAACAGAGCCATCTCTATATTGCTTATCATCAGGGATTCAGCAAGGTGGTAGACCGCATTCGTGCTAAGTTTAAAGATGTAGTTATCCAGTGTTGTGCCAGTGGCGGTGGACGTGCCAACTGGGGTATGTTGCGTGGATTTGATGAGTTCTGGGTAAGCGACAATACCGATGCCTTACAGCGTATCTATATGCAATACGGCACCAGCTATTTCTTCCCAGCTATCGCTATGGCTTGTCATATCTCGGCTGTGCCCAACCATACTGTGTTCCGTACTACCTCGCTCAAGTATCGCATTGACGTGGCTATGAGTGGACGATTAGGTATGGAGATTCAACCTAAGAACATGACCGATGAGGAAAAGGTTCTTTGCAAAAAAGCTATTAGCCAGTATAAAGAGATTCGTCCCATCGTGCAGTTGGGTGATCTCTATCGCCTTGTTTCTCCCTACGATAATGAAGGGTTGGCTTCGCTCATGTATGTCAGTGAAGCTAAGGATAAAGCGGTGTTCTATTGGTGGAAGATGGCCAACTTTTATAACGTACATCTACAGCGAGTTAAGATGGCAGGACTTGATGCCAACCGTATGTATAAGGTGCGTGAGTTGAATGCTGTCGACTTGAAACCGCTTTACTGCGAAGGAAAAAGCTATTCGGGTAAGTTCTTGATGGAGCATGGCTTGGAGATGCCTTATACCAACGAGGTGGAATGGAGTAAAAAGACCGACTGGTCGTCACGTGTACTTTATTTGGAGGCTGAATAATGAAAAAAATGCTTATGTCTATTGTGATGGCGATGGCCGCATGTGGCCTTTCTGCCCAAACAGGTTTTGTGAAGGTAAAGGACGGACACTTTGTTCGTCATGGACAACCTTATTATTATGTGGGAACCAACTTCTGGTATGGTGCCATCCTTGGTTCTGAAGGGCAGGGTGGTGACCGCAAGCGCTTGTGTCGCGAACTCGACAAGATGAAGTCGCTCGGTATCGACAATCTGCGCATCCTGGTGGGTTCTGATGGTAAACGAGGAGTGAAGACTAAGGTGGAGCCTACTCTGCAGGAGGCTCCTGGTGTATATAACGACACCATCTTGGCTGGGCTCGACTATCTACTTATGCAGATGGAGAAGCGCAATATGGTGGCTGTGCTCTATCTCAACAACTCTTGGGAGTGGAGTGGAGGTTATGGCTATTATCTTGAGCAGGCAGGTATGGGAAAAGCTCCTCGTCCTAATGAGGATGGCTATCCCGCTTTTATGCAGTTTGTTTCGCAGTATGCCACCTGTGAAAAGGCGCACCAATTGTTCTACGACTATGTGCGCTTTATTATAGGACGCACCAACCGCTATACTCACCGTCGTTATGTGGATGATCCTGCCATCATGTCTTGGCAGATAGGCAACGAGCCTCGTGCATTTAGCAAGGAAGCTCTCCCTGCCTTTGAGCATTGGCTGGCTGAGGCAAGTAGCTTGATTCGTTCGCTCGACAGCAACCATCTCATCAGTATCGGAAGCGAGGGCAGTTGGGGATGTGAGAACGATATTGCTTGTTATGAGCGTATTTGTGCTGACAAGAATGTGGACTACTGCAACATTCATCTTTGGCCCTACAACTGGAGTTGGGCTCGCCAAGATCATCTTGTAGAAGACTTAGGAGTGTCATGCCAGAACACTAAGGAGTATATCGATCAGCACCTCGACGTCTGTGCTCGTATCAAGAAGCCTTTGGTGATGGAGGAATTCGGCTATCCTCGTGATGGTTTTTCTTTCACTCCAGGAAGTAGCACCGTGGGAAGGGATGGCTATTATCAGTATGTGTTCGGATTGGTGGCCGACAATGCTGAAAAGGGTGGATACTTTGCTGGTTGCAACTTTTGGGGATGGGGTGGTTTTGCACAACCTAAGCATGAGCAATGGCAGGTAGGTGATGACTATACGGGTGATCCAGCTCAGGAGGCTCAGGGACTCAACTCGGTGTTTGTTAAGGATGCTTCTACCCTCAAGGTTATCCGTTCTCAAGTAAAGCGTATGCAGCGTATCAAGAGATAATAATAGGGGAGTCTCCTTCTCGGTTTCCCGTTCTTTTCATTCGGCATATTCCCTTTTTTCTGGAAGCGGGATATGCCGAATGATTGTTTATAGGAATCCTATTTTATCTTTTTTCTACTGCTTTTTGAAAAGTATCAATATTAGTCAAAATAGTACTATATTTTTTATTCTTTTTACTGTAACTTTGCAACAGATAAAGATGAAAATTACATGTAGTAGAGATGATGAAGATATATGTAGTTGTAAGATGATGATGATAAGTTGATGATGATGAAATGCGTTGTAACCAACGTTAATAAGATGATGAAATGGTCAGATAAAGTAAAGATGATGATATAAAAAAGGTTTAAAAACCTTGTAAACAAACCTAATTAATTTTTTGAGCTTATGAAAAAATTATTTACTTTAGTATTGGGAATGGTAATGGCAGTATGTGCCTATGGTCAGTCAACTACCAATATCTGGACTGGTGAACAGACCTTTGATGAAAGTTGGAGTGGCAGTTTTACGGTTGACAAGGCTAAGTTTGCCACAGCCAAGGATGGCGACAAGTTGATTCTTACCTGTGAGCCTGTAACACCTGTTGAGTGGGAATGGGGTTCTCAGGTGTTTATAAAAACGGGTCAGCGGATTTTTCCGGTTGGTAACACCATATGTTAGGAATAAAGT
>USOQ01000111.1 GCA_900556395.1 Candidatus Segatella caccae
AGCGTCTTCCAACTGTTGTCATTGCGTTAGCGTTTGCAAACATAGTAACTTTTTTTTTATCTTCTCTTTCTTTTTTCATCACTCTTAGGACATTCTTTCTTTCCATAAATCAACAAAGCCTCCAAAAAAAATGAAGCTGAAAGAAAAAGATTCGGAAAAATATCACTAACTTTGCAAGCAAAAAATAGACTACAATGAAATATCTCTTATTCTCTGACATTCATGGCTGTTTACCAGCTTTGCAGCGTGCACTCGACTTCTTTGAAGCACAGAAGTGTGATATGATGTGCATCATGGGTGACATCATCAACTTTGGACCTCGTAATCGTATTCCTGAAGGAATTGATCCTCAGGGTATTGTGGAAAGGCTCAACTCGTTTGCCGATAAGGTTATCGCTGTGAGAGGTAACTGTGATGCAGAGGTAGATCAGATGCTACTCGATTTTCCTATGATGGAGACTTATGTACTCTTGGTAGATGGAGGCGTGCGCTATCTGCTTACTCATGGGCATATATATAATAAGGAGAATATGCCTAAAGGACCATACGATGCTATTATATGTGGTCATAGCCATCTTTGGGAACTATCTTACAGCGACGAGGGTAAAACCATCTGCAACACGGGTAGCATCACTTTCCCTAAGGGTGGTAATGTGCCTACAATCGCAACACTCGAAGATGGAAAGTTCACGATGTATAATCTTGATACGTTAGAAATACTGAAAACTCACCTTGTGACAAATGCAGCTGAGTAGCTAACGCAACTATCAAACGCAACAATGCAACAAACGTAACAAAAAATGATAGAGGAATATCAAATCCGAATTCTGCCAGAACAGGCAGCAAGCGAGGAAGGCATCAAGCGTTACCTCGCACAGGAAAAAGGACTGGACGTAAGAACTTTGCATCAAGTGAGGGTGCTCAAGCGAAGCATCGATGCCAGGCAGCGTACCATCTATGTTAATCTGAAGGTGCGTGCATATATCAATGAGTATGCTCAGGACGAACAGTTTGTACGCACGGAATATCCTGATGTGAGTTCTCGACCTCGTGTTATCGTGGTGGGAGAAGGACCTGGCGGTCTTTTTGCTTCTTTGCGTCTCATCGAGTTGGGCTTCCGACCTGTAGTACTGGAACGAGGAAAAAATGTGCGAGAGCGCAAAAAAGATCTGTCCAATATTACTAAAACGCAGAAAGTAGATGCAGAGAGTAACTATTGTTTTGGTGAGGGAGGTGCTGGTGCCTATAGTGATGGCAAGTTATATACCCGTAGCAAAAAACGTGGCAGTGTAGACAAGATACTAAATGTGTTTTGCCAGCATGGTGCTCATACCAATATCCTTGCCGATGCTCATCCTCATATCGGCACAGACAAATTGCCTCGTGTGATAGAAAATATGCGTAATACGATTATCAGCTGTGGTGGTGAAGTGCATTTTCAGACCAAGATGACCTCTTTTGTCATAGAGGGTGATAAGGTGATAGGAGTAGAAGCTGTCAATCTACTGACAGGAGCGGAAGAGACCTATCGTGGACCTGTCATCCTGGCAACAGGACACAGTGCTCGTGATGTGTATCGTTATCTTGCAGCATCGAAGATTGAAATCGAGGCAAAGGGTATTGCTGTAGGTGTACGTTTAGAACATCCTGCACATCTCATTGACCAGATACAGTATCACAACAAGAACGGACGAGGCAAGTATCTGCCTGCAGCAGAATATAGCTTTGTAACTCAGGTTGAGGGGCGTGGTGTATATAGTTTCTGTATGTGTCCTGGTGGCTTCGTTATCCCAGCTGCTACAGGTCCGCAACAGCTTGTCGTTAATGGTATGAGCCCCAGTAATCGTGGCACAGCATGGAGTAACTCGGGTATGGTTGTAGAGACGCATCCTGAAGATGTAACGACATTTGTCAAGGAGCATCTGTCGATGTTGCAGTCTGATGCCTCTCTTTCTTCACAACAGCCTATTGATGACATGCTCGTAGAACCTCAGTCGCCGCTTACCATGATGCTCTTTCAGCAAATCGTGGAGAAGCAATGTTGGCAACAGGGCAATATGAAGCAGACTGCACCAGCCCAACGTATGGCCGACTTTGTGAACAATCGTCTGAGCTACGACTTGCCAAAGAGCAGTTATGCTCCAGGACTTATCAGTAGTCCGCTTCATTTTTGGATGCCCTCTTTCGTGAGCAAGCGTTTGCAAGAAGGTTTCAAGACATTTGGTAAGAATGCTCATGGTTTCTTGACCAACGAGGCAACGCTCATAGCAATGGAGACACGTACCTCATCCCCCGTGCGTATTCTTCGTGATCGCGACACGCTCCAACATGTTCGCCTACAAGGACTGTTCCCCTGTGGTGAAGGTGCGGGCTATGCAGGAGGTATTGTTTCTGCAGGAGTAGATGGTGAGCGATGTGCAGAAATGTGTGCCGAATATTTGCAGAAACTTGACTAAAAACTCTTAAAAATTTGCAAGTAACAAATAATTGTTGTATTTTTGTATCACTATTTGAATGAACTAAGCAATAAAATCTAATTTATTAATATACAAAAACAATACTATTATGGTAAGTTCTAACATTCCACAGGTCAAGCTTGGTATTATTGCCGTGAGCCGTGACTGTTTCCCAATTGCGCTTTCTACACAGCGCCGTGAAAATATCGTAAAAGAATACAAAGGAGAAATTTTCAATTGTCAGACTACAGTTGAAAATGAGAAAGATATGCTCAAGGCTGTAGCTGAGGTTAAAGAGCAGGGATGTAATGCATTGGTAGTTTTCCTCGGCAACTTTGGTCCAGAGACTCCAGAGACATTGATAGCCAAGAACTTTGATGGTCCTTGCATGTTTGTTGCTGCCGCTGAGGGTGATGGCGATATGATCAATGGTCGTGGTGATGCTTACTGCGGAATGCTCAACTGTTCTTACAACTTGGGTATGCGTCATCTCAAGGGTTACATTCCAGAGTATCCTGTAGGTACAGCAGCAGAAGTAGCTAAGATGATTGCAGACTTCGTGCCTGTAGCACGTGTTATCCTTGGTTTGAAGGGCTTGAAGATTATTACTTTCGGTCCACGTCCTCAGGACTTCTTCGCTTGCAACGCTCCTATTAAGGGCTTGTATGAACTCGGTGTAGAAATCGAAGAGAACTCAGAGCTCGATTTGCTTGTATCTTACAAAGAGCATGAGAACGATCCTCGTATCGAAGAGGTTTGTAAGGATATGGCAGCCGAGATGGGCGAGGGCAAGTACTATCCTGACCTAAGCCGTCGTATGGCACAGTTTGAACTTACTTTGCTCGACTGGGCAGAAAACCATAAGGGCTCTCGTCAGTATGTAGCATTTGCTGACAAGTGTTGGCCTGCTTTCCCAAGCCAGTTTGGTTTCGAGCCTTGCTATGTCAACAGCCGTTTGGCAAGCCGTGGCATCCCTGTAGCATGCGAGGTGGATATCTATGGTGCTCTTTCTGAGTACATCGGTATGTGTGCTTCTGACGATACAGTGACATTGCTCGATATTAACAACTCAGTACCTCAGTATATTTACGACGAGGACATTGTGGGTAAGTACGACTACAAGTTGACAGATACATTCATGGGCTTCCACTGCGGTAATACTCCTCAGTGCAAGATGTGTTCTTCACGCGCCATCAAGTATCAGCTCATCCAGAACCGTCTGTTGGAGAATGGTGGTAAGCCAGACTTTACACGTGGTACTTTGGAGGGTGACATTGCTGCCAGCGACATCACATTCTATCGTCTGCAGTGCGATTCAGAGGGTAACTTGCGTTCTTACATTGCTGAGGGCGAGGTGCTGGATGTTCCTACACGTTCTTTCGGTGGTATCGGTATCTTTGGTATTCCAGAGATGGGTCGATTCTATCGCCACGTATTGGTTCAGAAGGGTTATCCTCATCATGGTGCAGTAGCTTTCTCTCATGTAGGTAAGACTCTCTTCGAGGCATTCAAGTTCTTGGGTATCAAGGATATTGCTTACAATCAGCCAGCAAGCTTGCCTTATCCAACAGAGAATCCTTGGAAATAATAAAAGGGTTTAGATAAATATTTAGGGCGATTGTTCATTTTTTCGATCACGGGAAATGACAATCGTCCTTTTATTTTTTTGTCTATACAGTTTGTGGTGTCAGTCTATATATCATCACTGAATAGCTTATGAATAAAGAAAAAGACGATTTCTTCCTCCATTCCAACGAGGTGA
>USOQ01000112.1 GCA_900556395.1 Candidatus Segatella caccae
TCTTTTGCATCTGGGCATTGACTTTCTTGTGATAATCGTTCAGTTGTATCTCCATTCATTTATGTATTATATTGTTAGTATATTACGTTTGCAAAGTTACGACTATTTCCTCAAATGTCCAAGGGTTAGTTTGATTTTCTTCATCACCAGTTTCTTGGCTGAGGTCAAGCCAGGTGAAAGTGGCTCCTGTTCCAGCATGTCTATAGCTGCTTTGAGCTCAGTGAGTAACTCGGGATAATACTTCATTTGCTCGTAGGCGAGCTTCATGCAGTAGCAGCGGATGGCGTAGGGCTGTGAACAGGCGGTAATCTTGGCGATGCAGAAATCGATGAAATCGGAACGGAGTGATTCTTCTTCGAAAGGCTGACGGAGAAGGAGATGGAGCATCAGGCGGCGCTTGGTCATATTCTTCTCTACGAGCACTCGGTCTATCAAGTCATCATGCTTAGCATAGAGCCACTCGTTGTTCTGCATGTCGAAATGAGTGAATACCCACAGGGCATTTGTGGATATTCGCTCGTCTTCATCAAATGTTAGTTGATAAAGATGAGCTTTCTTACGGTTATTACCATGGGTAAGAATACAAATCTCATAGATGTCATCCATGCAAAGTTTCTTATTCAGTTTCTTTCTCATGTTTCTATGGCTTATTTGATGATGAAACTCTTCTCTACCTTGTGTTTAACAAATTCTCTAACTGCGAATAGTGGTACATTTTCCATCCATTCTTGGTCTTGGAAACCTCGCATGGAGAAACGGATACCTTTGAGATGATAGGAGGCAAAATCGTGAGTGATAAATGCTGATAGTGATTTTGCCTTTACATTCTCCTCTGCCTTTACTTCTATTGGTAAGATTTCGTTGCCGGCTTGTACTATGAAATCAATTTCTTGGGTAGAGCTTGGCTTACTGTAATAATATATGGGTAAGTAAGGAAGAGATTTCAGCTGTTGAAGCACGAAATTCTCAGTAAATGCCCCCTTGTATTCGCTAAACACGTTGTTGCCAATGAGAATCTGGTCAGGCTGTGCCATTGTGAGTGCTCCCAACAAACCTACATCAAGCACATATAATTTGAAAGCATCTATGTCTGCATAGAATTTTAATGGAGATTTGGCATCTCTTGTTCTTTCTACCTTATGGACGAGTCCTGCGTCAGTGAGCCATTGTATTGCAATCTCGAAATCTTTAGCCCTACCTCCTTTTCTTATTGCACCATAGAGGAACTTCTTGTTCTCGCGAGCCAGTTGGGCTGGAATTGATTGCCATACCATTCTTACTCTTTGTGTCTGTTCTTCGGTGTGTTTGCTGATATCAGCCTCGTATGCATTCAAGATGTTTTGCTGAATTTGCCTTACTTGCATTGGGTTGTGATTTTGTGTAAATTCCAATACTGCTTCGGGCATACCTCCAACAAAGTAGTATCGTCGAAGGTATTCTATGAATTTTGGGGCGAGGCTGTTGATAAGTTCCTTATCTCCGCTTTGCAATAAATCCAAAAGTTGTTTCTCTCCATTGGCAAGTAGAAATTCCTCATAAGTCATGGGGTAGAGGTGCATGATGTCAACTTTACCTACAGGGAAGGATTCTCCTTTCATGTTCATGACACCGAGCAATGATCCTGCTACGATGATATGCAATTCCGGCTTGTCTTCACAGAAATATTTCAGCGAGGACAAAACAGGTGGAATCTCTTGTATCTCATCGAGAAATACAAGGGTCTTGCCAGGAGTGATGTCTTGGTGTGCATAAGCAGCAAGGCCGATGGAAAGTCTTTCTGCATTTGCGTCACCTTGAAAAAGTTGAGCAATGCTTTTGTTTTTGTAACAGTTGATGTAAACCATATTCTCAAATTCGTTGTCTCCAAACTCTTTGATAATATAGGTCTTGCCAACTTGTCTTGCTCCATACATGATGAGTGGCTTCCTGTTACTGGATAATTTCCAGTCTTTCAGATGGTTGTATATGAATCTTTTCATGTTTGCTACACTTTTGTGAGGGAATATTATTTGTGTCTGTACATTTCTATGAGGGAATAATATCTTATTCTCAACACTTTTGTGAGGGAATATCGCTGCAAAGATACTGATTTCTTTTGTAAAGCCACAAAAAGTCGTCCTTAAAAGTGTGATATTTTACAACAAGTCGAACTGAAAAGTGCAAAAACAGCTGATATGCAAGTGTGCATACCAGCTGCTTTCTTATGTATCTGTTACTTTCTAAAGTACTTTCCTACCACCGGCAGACTCTTCAATGGGAAATCCTTCTTCACGAGATAAGCGGCGAAGATGAGGATGAGCACCGTGTTGATGAGGCAGGCGATTCCACTGGAGAAGTATCTGTTAGCCTCGGTCATTCCCACGAAGAGGACGAGGGCGAGAACCACATAGATCATCATCTCCTTCACCGGATAGTTGATAGGATACTTCTTCTGACCCACAAAATAGGAGAGAAGCATGGCTGTTCCATATCCTGCAAAACCAGCCCAGGCACAGGCGATGTAACCATAGATAGGTACGAAGATAACGTTGATGGCAATCAACACCAGGCAACCGATGCCCGAGAAGTAAGCACCCCAGATGGTCTTGTCGATGAGCTTGTACCAGAAACTGAGGTTGAAATATACTCCCATCATGATCTCTGCTGCCATGACGATAGGCACTACCTTCAGTCCGTCCCAGTAGTCGCGGCCGATGATGTGGCGCAATACATCCAGATAACCTACCACAACCAGGAAGGCGAGCAGGGTGAAGATGACGAAATACTTCATCGCCGAAGCGTAAGTCTGTCGATTGTCCTTGTCCTTTGCCTTGCCGAATACGAATGGCTCGTAAGCATAGCGGAAAGCTTGGGTAATCATAGCCATGATCATCGCAATCTTGCTGGCAGCTCCATAGATTCCGAGCTGCGCATGCGCATCTCCCTTCTCATAGATGTAAGGGAAGAGAATCTTGTCCGCTGTCTGGTTCAGAATACCGGCAATACCGAGCACGAGGATAGGCCAACTGTATCCCATCATCTTTCTGACAAGCACTTTGCACTCGCTCCAGGAACATTTCTCTCCCATGAATCCTTCCTTCAGTTCCTGGTAGAAACAGAAGGTGATGGATGCGGTGCAAACCAGGTTAATGTAGAAAGCATAACCCACATCGTGACCATCCATGATGACGTAGTAAACCAGGTTGAGCGCAATGTTCAGACCGATGAAGAGCAGCTTGAAGGCAGCAAACTTCAACGGGCGCTTCTTGTATCTGAGATAAGCGAATGGGATGCACTGGAAAGCATCAATGGCCACAGTAACGAACATCGTCCAGACGTAAGCCGGATGGTCAGCGTAGCCCATCGCATCGCTCAAAGGCGTGATGAAGAGGAATACCAGGGCGATGAAGAGCAGGGAGGTGAAGCCCACCATGCTCAATACCGTGTGGTAAACCTTTTCTGAGTTTTCTCCCTCCTTATTGACGAAACGGAAGAAGGTGGTCTCCATTCCGTAGGTCAGGATGACGAGGAGTAACGCCGTATAGGCGTACATGTTGGTGATGACACCATAACCACCACTGGCGGCGCTGATCTTAGCCGTATAGAGTGGTACAAGCAGATAGTTCAGAAATCTGCCGATGATACTGCTCAAACCATAAATGGCGGTATCCTTTGCTAAACTTTTTAAGTTTGCCATATTGTTTTAAAATTTTTATTATCTGTCCGAAGAATTAATATGTTTTATCCGAAGAAGATGTAAGCTATTGCGATTGCTGCGATGACTCCTGCCAAATCGGCGAGCAAGCCGCAAGCCACGGCGTGACGGGTATTCCTGATGCTTACGCTTCCGAAATATACTGCCAAGATATAGAAGGTGGTATCGGTGGAACCCTGGAAGATGCAGCTCAATCTGCCCACAAACGAGTCAGGACCATAGTTCTTCATCGCCTCCAGCATCATGCCTCGTGCGCCACTTCCCGATAGCGGTTTCATGATGGCGGTAGGCAGGGCGCCCACAAAATCGGCATTCAAGCCGCATTGTTCTACCGACCATGAAATGCCTTGAATCACCATATCCATCGCTCCCGAAGCACGGAACACGCCGATGC
>USOQ01000113.1 GCA_900556395.1 Candidatus Segatella caccae
TTTTCGTGAAATATAAACATTTTAAACAGGCCTTACTTTTTAAAGTGGGCTCAGTGAATAAACTTTCACTTCACTATCCTTATGGCAAGTGAAGTCTTGTCGAAGCGAATGCCGTTATGCTCAACAAACTGTGACAGCACACCTTGGGCAGCCAACTCGTGGGGCGTGCCTGTAGCAAAACGCTCAGCCTGCATCAGCCAAAGGCGGTCGGAGAGCTGAAGAGCCATTTCGACATCGTGGGTGGAAAGAAAGATGGTCTTGCCCAGGTCGTGAGCCAAGGAGCGAAGAAGTTGTAACATCTCTACCTTGCTGGGATAGTCTAAGAATGCCGTAGGCTCATCGAGTAGAAGTATAGGAGTCTGCTGTGCCAACGCCTTGGCTATCATTGCCTTTTGGCGCTCACCATCGCTCAACGTGCCTATCCTGCGCTCACGAAGATGGGAAATACCCACCTGGCACAACGCCTCGTCGACAATGGCTTCATCGGCCTCAGTCAGCCTGCCCCAAAATCCTGTATAGGGAGAACGCCCCATGCCGACAAGTTCGGACACGGTGAGGCTGAAGGCTTCGGGCTTGGTGGTGAGAACGATGCTCAGCAGTCGTGCCTGTTGAGCACGGCTGAAGCTCGCAAGGGCAGAAAGCCTATTGCCTTCTTGGAGTAGCACCTCGCCGCTCAGTGGTCGGAGGAAGCCTGCGAGGGTGCGCAGCAGTGTGGTCTTCCCCACTCCATTGGGCCCTATCAAGCACGTCAGTTCGCCCGCATAGAGAGTGCTGTCGAGACATTGTGCCACGACTCGCTCTGCCCCACGATGGCAATAACCGATGCTAAGATTCTGAATGATGACCGATGGTTTCATGTTGCAAAAATACACTTATTTATTGATATCAAGGAACTATATAGGCTTCTTTTACAAATATTTATGATTGAAGTTTCGTATGTATGGAAGTTAAAGAAGTTATAGCCTATAGCCTTTTGAGTTGTATATTTTGCTATAAAGCACATGTCTTTAACTCCTTTAACTTCCCTAACTCCTTTAACTTCTGAACTGGCGAAAGCTGAATATATGATTGAGAGTTCGGGAACTTTAGTTTTTTTATCCTACATTTTTCGTATAATAATTTGTTTTGATGTACCTTTGCAAGTTATATGGAACAGACATCACCAATACAGGCATTATTGCAGCAACGTACGCTCCTGCAAATAGAGTACTACACCGAGAAAGAAGCCTTTCGCAAACAGACCGAACAGATGGGAATGATGCGAAAGGTGAAAAGAGGCGATGCCTGGTTTCCGCTACGCATAGGCAAAAGTTTCTACAACTCGCTCAACCAAAACGCCATTGAGGTGTTTCGCATAGACGACCTGGACATCGAGCACAACTTTGAGTTTGGAAGACCCGTCTTGTTCTTTAAAGAGGAGAGAAGGGAAGGAAGTAAAGGAAGTGAAAAACAAGAGAATTCTTCACTTAAATACTTCTCCTTCACCGGCACAGTGAGCTACGTGGACGGTGACAGAATGGTGATTACCGTTCCCGACTCGGCACCGCTGCTCGAACTGCAGAAAGCGAATGTGCCTGTGGGCGTGCAACTCTCGTTTGACGAGACAAGCTACAAACAGATGTTTGATGCGCTCGACCGCACGATGAATGTCAAGAACAACAGGTTGGCTTATCTCCGCGACCTCTTCTACTCGCATCAGAAAGCGCAACACTACAGTTTTGAACCAATGAGATTTCCATGGCTCAACCCTACTCAGGAACAAGCCGTGAACGAGGTGCTGCGGGCTAAAGATGTAGCCATCGTGCATGGTCCTCCGGGGACGGGAAAGACGACCACCCTGGTGGAAGCCATCAACGAGACGCTGATGAGGGAGAGCCAAGTGCTGGTGTGCGCTCAGAGCAACATGGCGGTGGACTGGATCTCGGAGAAGCTCGTGGACAGAGGCATCAACGTACTGCGCATCGGAAACCCGACAAGGGTGAACGACAAGATGCTGGGCTTCACCTACGAGCGGCGATTTGAGAGTCATCCCGACTATCCGCAGCTGTGGGCCATACGCAAGGCCATCAGAGAGCTGCGCAAGAATCGTAAGAAGGGAAGCGAGAGTTTCCACCAGAAGATGGACAGACTGAAGAGTCGTGCCGCTGAGATAGAGATAAGAATCAACGCCGAACTGATGGGCGAAGCAAGAGTCATCGCCTGTACCCTGGTGGGGTCTGCACACCGACTATTAGAGGGTATGAAATTTGGCACGCTCTTCATCGACGAGGCTGCACAAGCGTTAGAGGCTGCCTGCTGGATTCCGATGAGAAGAGCCAGCAGAGTGGTGCTGGCGGGCGACCACTGTCAGCTGCCGCCTACGGTGAAGAGTATTGCTGCGCTAAGGGCTGGACTGGGCAAAACGCTCATGGAACGCATCGCAGAGAATAAGCCCGAGGTGGTGACGCTGCTAAAGATACAATATCGCATGAACGACGAGATTATGCGATTCTCGAGCGACTGGTTCTATCATGGTAAGGTGCAGAGTGCGCCTCAGATAAAATATCGTAGCATATTGGACTACGACCATCCGATAACCTGGATTGACACTTCAGACAAAGAGCCTACCGACACCATAGAGGAAGACAAAGAACTCAACTTCAAAGAGCAATTCGTGGGCGAGAGCTTCGGAAGAATCAACAAGGCGGAGGCAGAGCTTACGCTCCTCACCTTAGCGGAATACTTGACCAAGATAGGCAAGCAGCGTGTGCTGGACGAGCGTATCGACGTGGGCATCATCTCGCCCTACAGGGCACAGGTGCAATATCTGAAGAGCCTCATCAAGAAGTATGAGTTCTTCAAGCCCTACCGACGCATTATCAGCGTGAACACGGTGGACGGATTCCAGGGACAGGAGCGCGACGTGATTCTCATCTCCTTGGTACGTTCTAACGATGAAGGACAGATAGGTTTCCTGAAAGACCTTCGCCGCATGAACGTGGCGATGACACGTGCACGCATGAAGCTCATCATCTTAGGCAATAAGAACACAATGACCAAGCATCCTTTCTACAAGAAACTATGGGAATATGTAGAGGCGCTGCAAGGCGACGATGGCAAGGGATGATATACAGAACTTTCATATAGAAAAACCAAAAGACTATGTTACAACGTGACTATATACAGCGACTGATACGCGAGTTTATGGCGGCACTCGAAAGAATGCTCGAAAAGAAAGAGGTGGAGGTGAGACGTGAGAAGATTAAGGAGCTCTACAATCAATACGTAGGTCCCTACGCCTTCTACAGCATCGCCACCATCGACGACGTGATGAAAGCCATGGCGGGCATCGACGATGTGGAGAAGCGCCTCTCTAAGATGGATATGCTTGCCCATCTCTACTATCACGAAGCCGACACCGTGGGGCAACCCACAAGGGACGAACTGCTGAACAAGGCTTTCATGCTCTTCGACTATGTGGAGAGTCACGGCGACACTTTCTCTATCGACCGCCATAACAAAATGAATGAAATAAAACAGAAGATTGGAGATGCGCTCAAATAAAAAGAGCGCATTTCCCTTTTATATTTTTAGGATAACAAAAACTAATCATAAAATTCAATGTTCAAAGCTCAAAGTTCAAAGTCTACTAATGACATGACTGTAGGTTCGCCCTTGCGAGCCATCATCAAATTTGCAATTCCACTCATCTTGGGTTACATCCTGCAACAGATGTATCTCATCATCGATGCCGCCATCGTGGGAAGATGGATTGGCGTGGGGGCACTTGCAGCAGTAGGCGCATCCAGCTCCATCATGTTCCTCATCATGGGCTTCTGCAACGGTTCCTGTGCCGGTTTTGCCATCCCTATCGCCCAGGCTTTCGGCGCCAAGGATTATGCCAAGATGCGGACTTACGTAAGCAACAGCATCCGCATCGCCGTGGTGTTTGCCGTGATCATCACCTTTCTTTCCTGCATCTTCTGCGGAAAGATTCTGCATCTGGTGAATAC
>USOQ01000114.1 GCA_900556395.1 Candidatus Segatella caccae
TGGTTTTGGTGTCGAAGAGACAGATGGTACCCGACTTCAGTCTGACGATGAAATCCACATAGAAACAACGTTTCCTACTACCCGAATCCGTATAAGGCACGGCGAAGTGCTGTTTTCCCTCGTCTCCATTCTTGTACCACCACTCCACATATTCCATCTTATCATCCAACCAACGGGCAAACTCTTGCTCAGGTCTCGATGCTGTAATCTGCTCAAAATAAGGATACAAGGCATGGTTGAAGATTTCGCCTTCCGTGGTTCTCACCATTGCCGCATTATAGAGACGAGTCTCCGGCACTTGCCATACAGACTGCTGATATTCCATCGTCACCTCTTTGGCATTTCTCTTCAACGTAGCCTCGTAGGTAACCAACGCCTTGCGTATCAGTTCCTCAAAGCGCAGTCGGTTCTGATGATAGAGCACCACCTTAGGCACATCCATCGAAAAGACTTGCAGGTATTCCTCCAAGGCACTCTCGATGGCTCCTTGCAAGACTGGCGTACTGTCAAATTTGGAGAACCCACCCACATTCTTACGGCAGAATAACGTAAAGAGATTCTGTAATTCTGATGCATTCAGAGCCAGCCTTGCCTTGTCTGTTATCTCCACGATGCCCGAGTCACCCGTCAATGGGGTGTCCTTCGGGATTGCCACCAAGATTCTTGATACATCAGTCTGCACGCCATGTCGTTTGGCATTGTAGCGATTCAACTTGATTTTGGCATCCATGTCTGCCTCCTTTTTTTTCGCCTCGTCAGCATCCTCAGCCTCACCATCATCCTCAAAGAAATCTTCTGCAGAGAAGAGCAACAACGGGTTTTGTTCCCATTCCCGTTCCATGGTCTTATAGAAGATGCTGCGGAACTGGGAGCCCAAGCGGTTTCTTGTTGCCCCATGCTTATCCGTATAATAGGAACGGAGCGTGATGTTCGGCAGGTCTTTCTTGCGATTGGCGTAGAGGGTGCTGATATAGTTCATGTCATCTCCCACAATACTAATCATGTCAGCCGAAAGGTCGGTATAAACATAACCGTAGTTCAGAACGTCGTTCTTATAAAAATGCTGCTCTGGCATTCGGAGTATTCGTCCCACAGTCTGCGTGGTAAAGGTCATACTCTGCAATTCTCTGAATATCAGAAGAACGGATGCACGAGGACAATCCCAGCCCAAAGCTATGGCTTGCTTGAACAGCAACACCTCCGTAATATCATCAGAATGAGTGATATTCTGAAGATTGGGCGATTTATCCTTTGATAGCCATACTGCCAACCTGCCATTTGGCACGCTGATGTTGCAAACCTGTTCTAAGTAAGCTTGCATCTCCTCGGCGATGGTCTTGTCCTTCGACGACATAGATTCGCTGCTATCGTTAGGCAACTGAATGAGCAACAACGGATTGATGCCGTATTCCTTGTAAGCCTCAGCCAACTCTTTGCGCTTATCAAGTGCTTTCTTCAAGAGTCGCTGGTTAACCGTCAGTTCCGACTGTTCCTTACTGCTCTTTACATTCGGATTCAGTTCTATACCCTTCTTAATCATCTCTTCATTGATTACATCTTGGCGTTTCACGAGAACTGCATGATAGCTTTGGGTGACTGGCGTTGCTGAAACTCTCAACTCTATATGCGGTTGGATGGCTTGCAGCACAAGTTCGCTTTTCCTGGCATTACGTCCTGCAAACATGTGTTCCTCGTCTATGATAACCACTACTGGCAGATGCTGCTCTATCTTGGTCTTTCGTATCAGTTCGTAGAGCGTACGGTTCTGCTCATTGTCACGTATCATGACGGCATTATCCTTGTTGATGCTCTCCCAGTTTAAAAAGAGCACATCGCCAGGATGCAGACCATCTACATGATCACACTCATCAAACATAACAGGACGCAACGATCTTCGTTCACTAAAGAAATTGCGCATGGAGCGATAACTCTGCTGATGCAACTTGTTAGGAGCAATCCAAACCCATGCTACACGAGAATATCGGCATTGCCCATTCATTGGGAGGTCACGAGTCAGTTCATCCAGCAAGGTACTCACCATCACCGTTTTTCCTGCTCCTGTAGGAGCCTTGAATATCAACTTTTGGCGGTCTTCAGAATCATTGAGCATGTCAATCATCTTCTGTTTCAATTCACGCACCGCCTTTTTCTGGTAATCTCGTAGTTCTATCATTTTCGTTACCTCCTTAGTCTATTATGTCATTAGCAACATTATCTTCTTTCTCCTTCAACACATAATCATAGTCATCGCTGAGAGCTTCTTTCACAACTTCCTCGTTTTGCATGGCGAGTTCCTCGTTTTGCTGAAACTCTTTCATCATAGCCTCACTATACTTTTGCTTTGGCAGGATATCCGTTCTGCCTTCTAAAGCTTGCAAGAAAGCATCTGGCATGGCACACAGTTCTATAACAGGCATGACTTTATGGAATTCGTCCTCATATGCGTATGCGCCATCACTATAAACATAAACCTTCAAAGGATTCTGCTTGGTCGCAACCTCAGCTATCATCGGAATGATAATACTGACTACACGCTCGTCGAGGACAACAAGCATCTGTCCAGCCTCATCCTTAAAATAGCGCAATACGTTCTTCTTAAATTTCTTGCCTCCAAATGTTTCTTGCTCTTGATAGATATTGTTCTTGATGCAAAGGAGGTCAACGAGAGAAGCCATCAATGCTCGACGACTTTTGAAGTTGCTTTGGTCACGAGGCACAAACTCCGTTTTATAATAACGAAGATTATTGTGAGTCAAGCCAGGGACTTCTTCACCCTTCTGGTTCGTATAACCATTAATGACTCGTTTGTTTCGCTCGTAGGTTACTTTTTCGCAGATGTTATTCTCGTTGTTGGTCACTAAGATACATTTGCGATGACCTCCATCTTCTGAGTTCAATTGCATCGTTGCGTGGAGAGTAGAGCCTGAGCCAGCGAAGAAGTCGAGGATGGTGGATTCCTTAGGTCGCAAAGACAACAAAAAAGTGATTAACTTTATTGGCTTTGAAAAATCGAAAACAACTTCACCTTCAAACATATCCTTCAGTAAAGCGCTACCTTGTTTGGTGGTAGCAATATTCCTCAAAACAGAAGGAGGATTAATTGTATCTCTTTCTTTTCTACAATATAACTTTCCATTATCTCTGAAATAGAATTCTATAACCTTCTGTCCTTTCGAATCAAAGGTTTCATTTCCAGCGAAAAAGGAATCCATCTGATTTTTTTGTGTCCAACATGCTGCCAACACAACATCTTCCTTCAATTTTTTATTTTCACAAATAAAGCGTCCACTAATTAGTTTAGTTTTCTCTGAACCACCCCATTCTCCCGAAAGTTCAAAACCATCAGGAGCTTCAAATTTTGTTCCGGCTTTAAAATGATAATTAAATTCAGCATTCTTTGCTGACTTCTTTTTTAAAGCTCTATCATCTATTACACCTTCTCCTCCACTGAAATTAGGAATAATACTTTTATTCAGTGCATAAACAAGTACATATTCATGAGCTCTAGTAAAATGTCCTGCAGAAGTTCCTGCTCCTAAATCCCAGACCATATTAACCAAACAGTTATTTTCGCCATAAATATCATCACATAGTAACTTTAAAGCGGCCTGCTGATTATCATCAATAGAAATGAATATCACTCCCTTTTCTGAAAGCAACTTTTTGGCAATTTTCAATCGTCTATTCATAAACGACAACCACTTAGAATGGCGATAGCCATCCTCTTTATCTACAAAAGAATCGTTGTAGATAAAGTCTTTATTACCTGTGTTATAAGGAGGATCAATATAAATCACATCAATCTTCCCTGCACAAGCATAAGTAAGAGCAGCAAGAGCATTGAGGTTATCACCTTCTATCAACACATG
>USOQ01000115.1 GCA_900556395.1 Candidatus Segatella caccae
TGCAATGCAATGCGGGAGAGTAGGTAGCCGCCTCCTTTTTTCATCAAAGCCTCAGTTATCTTTTGATAATTGAGGTTTTTTTGTTTTTTGTATATTTTCGTCGAATCTACCTTTTGTTTATCCTGTTATGGGGACTTATAGAATTGGTAGTTTGCAATAGAATAAGGTGATTTAGTAGGGGTGTTTGATGATATGGCTGATTTATTTACGAACGAATTCAAGCGTCTTGGGTATTTTCAGCCATTTGCGGTTACGAGCTACTTTCATGGTGCTACCTTTCAGCTGTTTGAATATATATTTGCCATCATCTGTCACTATTATTTCAGCCGTTAGGTCTTCACTACCATAATCATTAATTATAGACAGAGAGACTTCGCGTTCTGTTATCATGTTTATATCAGTTATGAGCCATTTCCTGCCGTCTTGATAGTCCCCAAAGTATCCTGGCATTTCCCCAAAGATTTCTTGTCCTGGCACCTTGATGTTTTGGTGGTAAAAATCAATTTTTAAGTATACGTTATACTCTTTATTAGTCAGTGTCCCCTTAAAGAGGGTACTGTCTATCTGAGCCAAACAAGAAGTGCTCAGTATGCAAAATAGTGCGGATATGATTTTCTTTTTCATAATAATATTGAATTACTGCGACAAAGTTATTTATTTATATCAAGAATTTCTTTCTATTTTTCCATAATCTTTGCCAATTATTCGTTTTTTTGTAATTTTTTAATTATCTTTGCGGTGTTTATTAATATTTTATGGGAAAAGAAAGATTATTTCCAGACTATATATTTGAGTCAAGCTGGGAAGTATGTAACAAGGTTGGTGGTATTTACACCGTACTATCTACGAGAGCAAAGACTTTAAAGGAAAAACTACAGGATCAACTAATCTTCATTGGTCCTGATTGTTGGGGAAAAAAGGTTTGTCCTTATTTCTCAAGTGATGATACGCTATTTGCCGATTGGCAAAAGCAAGCAGCCAAAGAAGGGCTGAAGGTAAAGGTGGGTCGCTGGAATATTCCTGGTGAACCTGTCGCAATCTTAGTAGATTTTACTCCTTATTATGCCATTAAGGATGAACTTTATGGCAAGTTATGGGAACATTTTAAGGTTGATAGTCTGCATGCTTATGGAGACTATGATGAAGCCTCCATGTTCTCCTATGCTGCTGCGCTTGTGGTTGAAAGCTTTTATAAGCATGTCGTTGGTAAAGACAAGAAGGTGGTCTATCATGGTAATGAGTGGATGACTGGTCTTGGCTTGTTGTATGTGAGACAGAATTTGCCACAGATAGCTACGATTTTTACAACCCATGCTACCAGTATTGGACGAAGTATAGCAGGAAACAATAAGCCTCTGTATGATTATCTTTTCGCTTACAATGGCGATCAGATGGCTGATGAGCTTAACATGCAGAGCAAGCATTCTATAGAGAAGCAGACAGCATGGAATGTGGACTGTTTCACTACTGTAAGTGAAATTACAGCAAACGAGTGTAAGGAATTGTTAGATAAACCAGTAGATTTTGTATTGCCTAATGGTTTTGATAATAGTTTTGTGCCTAAGACGGCAGCGTTCACCAAGAAGCGTAAGGAGGCTCGTCAGCGTTTGCTCGATGTAGCTAATGCTTTGATGGGTACTGATCTGGGTGATGATACCCTTATCGTATCTACAAGTGGTCGATATGAGTTTCGTAACAAGGGAGTCGATGTATATATAGAAGCGATGAACCGTCTGTTGCGAGATGACAAGTTAAAGAAGAATGTTCTTGCTTTTATTGATGTTCCTGGTTGGGTGGGTGAACCCCGTGCCGACCTGAGAGCGCGTCTTGACAGCGGAAAAAAATATGATACACCACTTGAAGTACCAGAGATAACCCATTGGCTCAACAATATGAGCCATGACAATGTGCTCGGCATGCTGAAGTATCTTAACATGCAGAATCGCAAGGAAGACAAGGTGAAGTTGATTTTCTTACCTTGTTACCTTACTGGTGAAGATGGTATTGTCAATAAGACTTACTATGACGTGGTGTTGGGTAATGATCTTTGCATCTATCCATCTTATTATGAACCTTGGGGATATACCCCTTTAGAGGCAGTAGCCTTCAAGGTACCTTGCATCACAACAGATTTGGCTGGCTTTGGCTTGTGGGCAAATAGTGAAAAAGGTGGCTATTGCGAGATAACGGATGGTGTGAAAGTGATTCGCCGTACAGATTATAATTATTCTGAAGTGGCTGATGCCATCAAGGATACTGTGGCTGCATATTCTAATTTCACTCCTGCAGAAATCAAGAAGAGTAGGTCTAATGCAGATAAGCTTTCGAAGAAAGCTCTGTGGAGCAATTTTATTGAATATTATTATAAGGCTTATGATTTTGCCTTACGCAAGGTCGAAGTACGTAACTAAAAAACTTTAACACAAAACACAATGAAAATTAAGGCAGATTATGCAAATGCTCCTCAATGGAAGGAGACAACAATCAAGTCAAGTCTCCCTAAGGAGTTGAAGTGCTTGGATGAAATCGCTCACAATATGTGGTGGGCATGGAACTATGAGGGTCGTGACTTGTTCAAGAGCCTCGATCCAGAACTTTACGAAAAGGTGAATGCTAACCCTGTATTGCTTTTGGAGCGTTTGAGCTATGACCGCAAGGAAGCTATTGTCAAGGATAAGGAGACAATGGCAAAAGTGAAGAAGGTCTACAAGATGTTCCGTGATTATATGGATGTAAAACCTAACGCCAAGCGTCCTTCTGTAGCTTACTTCTGTATGGAATATGGTATTAACCAGGTGGTTAAGATCTACTCTGGTGGTCTGGGTATGCTTGCTGGTGACTACTTGAAGGAGGCTTCTGACAGCAACGTGGATATGTGTGCTGTTGGTTTTCTCTATAGATATGGTTACTTCAAGCAGTCTTTGAGCATGGACGGTCAGCAGATTGCCAATTATGATGCTCAGAACTTCAACTCTCTTCCTTTGGAGCGTGTTCTGGATGAGAATGGCAATCCTGTGGTCGTAGATGTTCCTTATACAAACTATCAGGTTCATGCTTATGTATGGCAGATGAACGTAGGTCGTATCAAGTTGTATCTCCTGGATACAGATAATGATATGAACTCTGAGTTCGACCGTCCTATCACTCACTCTCTCTATGGTGGTGATTGGGAGAACCGTTTGAAGCAGGAGATTCTGCTGGGTATCGGCGGTATCCTGACTTTGAAGAAACTTGGTATCAAGAAGGAGATTTACCACTGCAATGAAGGTCATGCAGCTCTCTGCAACTTGCAGCGTCTCTGCGATTATATCGAAGAGGATGGCATGACATTCAATCAGGCTCTTGAGTTGGTACGTGCATCATCTCTCTATACTGTTCACACTCCAGTGCCAGCAGGTCATGACTACTTCGACGAGGCTCTTTTCGGCAAGTATATGGGTGGCTATCCACAGCGCCTTGGCATTTCTTGGGATGAGTTCATTGGTATGGGCCGTGAGAATGCTGACGATCATAACGAGCGTTTCTGTCTCTCTACTTTCGCATGCAACACATGTCAGGATGTTAATGGTGTAAGTAAGCTTCACGGTTGGGTAAGCCAGCAGATGTTCTCTAACATTTGGAAGGGATATTTCCCAGAGGAGAATCATGTTGGTTATGTTACCAATGGTGTACACTTCCCAACTTGGACAGCAACAGAGTGGCGTAAGCTCTACGATAAATATTTCGACAAGAACTTCATGAACGACCAGAGCAACGAGGAAATCTGGCATGCC
>USOQ01000116.1 GCA_900556395.1 Candidatus Segatella caccae
ACACTCATAAGAGTAATATCTAACTCAACTTCCCCATTTGCGAAAGTTGAATTAAAGCTATATGCCTTGGAGAGAAGATTTCTTCAAGCGTCAAGGGAGTTAAGGGGTTAAGATAAATAGCTTTGGTTGCTGCCTGAAAATATGTTAATATTCGGGAATTAAAGACAGATAAGGTACGGAATGTGGAGGAAAAGAGTTATTTTTGCAACGTAAGAGACGATGAATTAAAATAAAGACCTAATGAAAAAGATTTTTTTACTATCCCTATTGATGATATGTATGATGCAGGTATTGCCCGCATCAGCACAGAGTTATCAGAATCCTATTATCCCAGGTTTCCACCCAGACCCTTCCGTCTGCAGGGTGGGCGACACGTTCTATCTCGTCAACTCCTCCTTCCAGTATTTCCCAGGTGTGCCCATCTTCCAGAGCAAGGACCTGGTACACTGGCAGCAGATAGGCAATGTGCTCGACCGCAATAGCCAACTGCCCCTCAAGGGCACCAGCTCCTGGCAGGGCATCTATGCCCCCACCATCCGTTATCACGCAGGCACCTATTACATGATAACCACCAATGTGGGCAATGGCGGCAACTTTATGGTTACAGCCCAGAACCCCGCAGGTCCCTGGAGCGAACCCGTCTGGCTGAAGCAGCAAGGCATCGACCCCTCGCTCTATTTCGAGGATGGCAAGTGCTATATGGTGAGCAATCCTGGCGATGCCATCTGGCTGTGCGAAATCAATCCGCAGACTGGCGAACAGCTCACAGAGAGCAAGAAGCTATGGCAGGGCGACGGAGGACGTTATCCCGAGGGACCACATATATATAAGAAGGATGGCTATTACTATCTCCTCATCTCTGAGGGAGGCACCGAACTCGCCCATCATCTCACCATAGCCCGCAGCAAGCATATTGATGGTCCCTATGAGAGCAATCCCAACAATCCCATCCTTACTAACTGCAGCCGTCTCGGACAGACACTTCAGGTACAAGGCACAGGTCATGGCGACTTCGTTCAGGCAGCAGACGGCTCCTGGTGGATGGTTTTCTTGGCTTATCGCAACTATGGCGGTTCCTATCACCACTTAGGGCGTGAGACTTACTTGGCTCCTGTGGAGTGGAAAGAAGGGGAGTGGCCAGTCGTCAATGGCGGACAGCCCATCGATACCTTGGTACAGGCGAAGACTTTGCCCAGTGTTCCTTTGGAGAAACATATAGGCACAGGTAAGTTTGCTCCTACCACGGGAGATACTGAGTGGATGTATATACAGAATCCTATCGCCAACAATTACGGATGGTTGGGTGAGTCTTGCCAGGAAAACTCGTTGGTGCCATCCTTGGCAAGTGCCTTGTCTCTCTTGCCTCATGGAACCTTGTCCGAGAATAACCAACCGACATTCATAGGTCGTCGCCAAGAGAATGCGAACTTTACAGCAGAGACTCTCGTTGGACTGGCGGAAACCGACTTCTCGATTGCCGATGACTTGGCGGCAGGTCTTTCTGTTTACCAGATTCATGACGGACATCTTGACTTTGTGGTAACAAACAATCGTGTGTCGGTACGGTGCAAGTTGAAGAGCATCGACTATACTGTCAAGAGCGTGCCGTTGGACAAATTGGTGCGCATCAACGATGGGAAGGGAAAACTCAAGATGCGCAATGTGAAACTTCGTGTTCGCAGCGATGGAGTTATGTACTATTTCGACTATGCCTTGGCTGGTGATGATTTCAAGGAGTTGTGCTCTGTCGATTGTAGTCTGATGAGCACGGAGGTGGCTGGTGGCTTCACTGGTGTAACTCTTGGAATGATGGCGGAAGGTAAAAACGCACAGAGTGGAGCAGGAGTGTTCCAGTATTTCCATTATGAAGAGAAATGATGGCTTTTGGAAGGTTGTTGCAAAGAAAACTCCTTTTGATAAAATATTTTTTGCGATTTGACGTTATATACTAATAATCGTTTTTTAGAAGAAAAATAAATAATAATGTCAACAGAACAACAGAAAGTAAAAGACAGGAATTATCTCGTTCCTTTTGTATTAGTAACGTCGCTCTTCTTCTTGTGGGGCTTCGCTCGTGCCATTCTGGATGTGCTCAACAAGCACTTTCAGAATGCTTTGCATATTAGCATTACTCACTCTGCCTTGATTCAGGTCACCACCTATTTGGGCTATTTCCTCATGGCGATACCCGCAGGCATCTTTATCAATCGCTATGGCTATCGTCGTGGTGTGGTCTTCGGACTGATGCTTTTCGGTGTCGGCTCCCTGCTTTTCATCCCCGGAGCTTCGGCAGGTAGCTTTTATGCCTTCTTGACATGCCTGTTCATCATCGGTTGCGGACTGGTGTTCTTAGAGACGGCAGCCAATCCTTATGTCACTGAGTTGGGCAGCAAGGAGACAGCCACGAGCCGCCTCAACCTGTCCCAGTCGTTCAACGGATTGGGTGGCATTTTTGCCACGTTCTGCATCGGCCAGTTTCTTTTCAATAACACCGAGGAAGGGGGCAATGTCGTGGTGCCTTACACCATCTTGGGCATCTTGGTACTTGTCATCGCTGTCGTCTTCTCGCGAGTCAACCTGCCCGAGATTAGCCACGAGCAGACTGCCGAGGATCAGGAGCGTGGCTCCAACATTCGCAAGCTCTTCCAGCATCACCCTATGTTTGTCTTCGGACTCTTTGCCCTGCTCAGTTATGAGGTGGCAGAGATATCCATCAACAGTTATTTCATCAACTTTGTCACGGGCATGCATTGGATGACCGACCGCACCGCCTCATTGGTGCTTACTGGCGCCTTGGCGTTCTTCATGGTAGGTCGCTTCTTGGGCAGTTGGCTGATGCGACATGTGGCAGCCACCACGATGCTCCTCATCTGTGCCGTTGGCTGTGTGGCGTGCAATGTGTTGGTGCTTTGCTGCTTAGGCAAGCTGTCTTTGGTGGCGCTGTTGGGCAACTATCTCTTCGAAGCCATCATGTTCCCCACCATCTTCTCGATAGCCCTCACCGGTTTAGGCAATCTCACCAAGAGTGCCTCCTCGCTCCTGATGATGACGCCCATCGGTGGTTGCGGCTTCCTGCTCATGGGGCTCATAGCCGACCGCACCCACGTCGTCATGCCTTTCATCGTCCCTTTGATGGGTTTTGCTGTCGTGTTGGCTTATGCCTTGCGCGAGTATTATATAAATAAGGAGAAACACCCCAATGAGGTGAGTGTATAAATTGCTATCTGTATTTTGCAAAAATGTAAAAAGCATCCTGAGTGTACAAGATATTAACTTTTTTAACTTGATTGCAACATGAAAAGTTGTCACAATATTTTGCAGTTTCAGTTGAAAAAGGTAATTTTGCACTCGAAAGATGACGCAGATATGTCGCTTTTTGGGGGCATTTCTGTATACAGGAAAGATATGAATGTTTCATTAAAACAATAAATTTTAAACTATTATGGCAGTAGATTACAAGAAAATCGGTCTTGTGAACACTAAGGACATGTTCG
>USOQ01000117.1 GCA_900556395.1 Candidatus Segatella caccae
AACCGGAATAGTCAAACTCACCTGCCTGGCCGATCTTCAAAGCACCGGAACCCAGTACGAGGACTTTCTTAAGCTGTTTCTTCATTATTTATTATATAACTATAAGTTTGTTCTTGAATTTTATCTAATGCTTAGGGTTGTATTTGGGTTGCTTAAGTCAAATACACTATTTCGGGCTGCAAAGTTACACTATTTTTTTCACTTCTGCAAATTTCTCAGCCTATTAAAATTATATCTAACAAAAATATTTTTTTTAAATAAAAAGAATATGCTGTTTTTGTAATATTTTTATTACTTTTGCAGCGTTTACAGGAAATATGAAACATAAAATAAATAGCTAAAAGATTCTTATACAACAATGAAAGTCGGATTATTCGTCCCTTGCTATGTAGATGCACTGTATCCTGAAGCTGGTGTGGCTACATACAAGTTGCTCAGACATTATGGGCTGGAAGTGGGATATCCAGAAAGACAAACCTGTTGTGGCCAGCCGATGGCAAATGCTGGTTTTCAGGACAAGTCTATGAAGGTGATAGAGACCTTCGACGATATCTTCAGAGATTATGAGTACATCGTGGCTCCTTCAGCCTCGTGTGCAGCCTATGTGAGAGTTTATTACCCTAAGATTTTGGAGGGCAAGCACGACTGTGTGGCTTCAACAAAGATTATGGATATTGTGGAGTTTCTGCACGATGTGCTCAAGGTGGACCATGTGCCAGGCAAGTTTGCTCATGTGGTGAGTGTACACAACAGCTGTCATGGTGTAAGGGAGCTGGGACTTTCCTCTCCTTCAGAGCAGCATGTGGCTCCTTTCAACAAAATCATCGACTTACTGCAGATGGTTGATGGCATTACCATCCACGAGCCAGAGCGTAAGGATGAGTGTTGTGGATTCGGAGGTATGTTCTCTATCGAGGAGCCTGCCGTCTCTACCCGAATGGGAGAGGATAAAATCAAGCGCCACATGGCTACGGGTGCAGAATACGTAACAGGACCGGATTCTTCCTGTCTGATGCACATGGCTGGTATTGCCAAGAAGGAGAAGATGCCGATCAAGTTTATTCATGTTGTACAAATTTTAGCTGCTGGATTATGAGTACAGAACATTCCAAGAGAGCTGCGAAGTTTACGCAGAACGTAGAGAAGACCACCTGGCACGACAATACCTTCTGGTCGGTGCGACAGAAGAGAGATAATATGGCGCAGCAGTTGCCCGAATGGGAAGACCTTCGTGAGCATGCGTCGGAAATCAAAAAGCATACCATCACCCATCTGGCTGATTACCTTGATATGTTCTCCAAAAACTTGGAGAGCCGTGGGGTGAAGGTGCATTGGGCAAAGGATGCACAGGAATTTAATGAGATAGTGCTCGCCATCCTCAAGGATCACAACGTGAAGAAGATGGTGAAGTCAAAGTCGATGCTCACCGAGGAGTGCGAGATGAATCCTTATCTGGAAAAGCACGGTATTGACGTGGTGGAGACCGACTTGGGTGAGCGCATCATACAGCTTTTGCATCAGAAGCCAAGTCACATCGTGATGCCTGCCATCCACCTGAAACGCGAAGAGGTGGGAAAGATGTTCGAGGAGAAGGGAATCTCCAAGGAAATCGGAAACTACGATCCAACTTATCTGACCCGCTGCGCCCGCCATCATCTCCGCGACCAGTTTATGGAGGCAGGAGCTGGTATGACAGGATGCAATTTCGGCGTGGCTGCCACCGGCGATTGCGTGGTTTGTACCAATGAGGGTAATGCCGACATGACCACTTCTATGCCTAAGCTCCATATCGTAGCTATGGGCATCGAAAAGCTGGTTCCTGACTATCAGTCTCTGGCTGTGTTCCAGCGTCTGCTCTGCCGCTGTGGTACGGGGCAGCCTACTACCGCCTTTACCTCTCATTTCCGTCAGGCTCGTCCTGGAGCCGAGATGCACGTGGTGCTGGTAGACAATGGCAGAAGCGACATCCTTGCCGACAAAGACCATTGGCAGACATTGAAGTGTATGCGTTGTGGTGCCTGCATGAATACTTGTCCTGTCTATCGCCGCTCGGGTGGATATAGTTATACTTATTTTATTCCCGGACCTATTGGTGTGAACCTGGGCATGCTGAAGAATTCGCAAAAGTATAGCGATAATGTGTCGGCCTGCACCTTGTGCCTTTCGTGCGACAATGTTTGTCCTTCTAAGGTAGGACCTGGCTCACAGATTTATGTTTGGCGCCAAAATCTGGATAAGTTGGGCAAGGCAGACCCTGTCAAGAAAGTCATGTCCTGCGGAATGAAGTATCTCTTCGATCATCCTCTCCTCTATACTACGACCTTGAGGTTTGCGCCACTTGCCAATCTTGTGCCTGAGTGCTGTACGCACTTCAGCCGCCTCAATGCATGGGGCATCGGACATGCTATGCCTAAGTTTGCGAAGAAGAGTTTTCATCAATTATGGAAGGAGGGTAAGGTAAAATGAAGAAAGAAGATTTCCTGAACAAGTTGCGTAAGAATACGCACGTTCAATTCGATATGCCTGCTGTGGAAATAAAGGGAATTCAATACGAGGATATCCTGAAGCAGTTTGTAGAGATGACGGAGTCTGTGGGTGGACACGTGATAGAGGCAAAGGAAGGCGAAAGCCTGGATGAGCTGGTAAAGAAGGTTTATCCGGAAGCGAAGGCCTTTGCTTCTCACCTGCCTGAGATTACCATCGCGCAGAAGAATCCTGATACCGTGGCTGAGGCCAATGATCTGAATGGTACCGATGTGGGTATTGTTCGTGGAGAAGTGGGTGTTGCCGAGAATGGTTGCATCTGGATTCCTCAGACCATGAAGGAGAAGGCGGTGCTTTTCATCTCCGAATATCTTGTCATCATCTTGGAGAAAGATAAGGTGGTGAACAATATGCACGAGGCTTATGCTCGTATCGAGATGGATCCGAAGTATAATTTCGGTACTTTCATCAGCGGTCCTTCCAAGACTGCCGATATTGAGCAGGCACTGGTAATGGGTGCACAGGCTGCCAGAGGGGTGACAGTTATACTCTTGTAAAAGACAGAATACTGCATTTATAAATAAGGTATAATTGCTGGCAAGTATGCAAAAAACGGCTGTTAACTGTTAACTCACATAACAAAAATCCCGAAGCTCACTATCGTGTGAACTTCGGGATTTCTCTTTATACTGTCCAT
>USOQ01000118.1 GCA_900556395.1 Candidatus Segatella caccae
AGATTCAGGTTGAGGGTGGTGCTCACTATGGCACAACAGAGGTTGGCGAGTGGATTGTCAACTGGATCAAGAACGCTTAATGAAGTTTTGCCGTCCTTTTGTACTTGTTGCGATAGCCCTGCTTATGAGTATGGGTAGGGCTGTGGCACAGTCTTCTTCTTCTGCCTTACGAGACTCGTTGGCTCTTGCCACAGAGACGTTGGCTTATCATCCCGATAGCATAGATCTACGTTTGAAGAAAGCAGCTTGGAATATCCAACTCGAGCAATGGAATTATGCTAAGGATGAGCTTGACAAGGTGCTTTTTCTCAATCAGACAAATATTGCAGGTCTTTTTTATCGTGCCTTTGTTAATGAGAAACTTAAGCGTTATAACTTTGCACGTCTCGACTATCAAAATCTCTTAGTATTGGTGCCTGGTAATTTCCAAGCACAGTTGGGACTGGCATTGCTTAACGAGAAAGACCAGCATCACACAGAGGCTTACGATGGCATCAACAACTTGATTGAGCAATATCCAGATAGCGCAGTGGCTTATGCTGCTCGTGGCGGGATGGAAAAGGAGAGAGGGATGCTCGAGTTAGCAGCTTATGATTATGCTGAAGCGATGCGTCTCGATAGTACCAATCAGGATTATATTGTCAGTCATGTAGATTTACTTATCACATTAGGCCGTAAACTTGAGGCCTATGATGATTTGCGTCGTTTACAGGCTTTAGGTGTTCAGCCAGGGCAGCTGCAAGACTTCTATGCTCGTTTGAGACGTAAGAAGTAATGCTTTTGTCTGATATAAATATGATTTGAATATAAAACAGCAGGTTTTATTCTTGTGAAAAAAAGAATAAAACCTGCTGTTTTTTCGTCTGCAATCATTATCTTTGCTTTCTGATAGTGTTTAAATACTTCTCATTGTAAAATTATAGATAATACCCGAAATCATGAATATAGAAACTGTAAGAGAGTATTGCCTCTCGCTTCCACTTGTCACAGAGTCTTTCCCCTTTGATGAGAGAACCTTAGCGTTTCGGGTCTTAGACAAGATTTTTGCTTGCCTCGACCTCGAACGTACAGAGTGGGTTACGATGAAGTGTAATGCCGATTACGCTCTCGAACTCCGAGATGTTTATCCTGAGATAGAAGGTGCATGGCATTGGAATAAGAAGTATTGGAACCAAGTAAATCTTGATGGTATGTTGGAAGATACATTTATCAAGGCTCTTATTCGCCATAGCTATTCAGAAGTAGTGAAGAAACTCAAAAAGTGTGATAAAGTTTTGCATCCTGAAATCATGGAAGTGGAGTAATCTGTAGAATATTTCATTTTTACCGTACTTTGGGTAGTTTGTTTTTCTTTGATTCTTTTTACCTTTGCATCCAGTAAATACGTAAATAATATAATAGAAAAATGTATATAGAGAAAATTCAGTCGCCAGCCGACTTAAAAAAGCTGAATTTGAAAGCCTTACAGATTGTGGCTGATGAAATCCGACAGGCTGTTCTAAATCGTGTGAGCAAGCATGGTGGACATGTGGGACCCAACCTTGGATTTGTAGAGGCTACCGTGGCTCTGCACTATGTGTTTGATGCACCCAAGGATAAGTTCGTGTTTGATGTGAGTCACCAGTGTTATCCTCATAAGGTGCTTACAGGTAGAGCTTCGGGATTCTTAGGTGATGTGGATGATATGAATGCCATTTCTGGCTATTCTTCTCCAGCCGAGAATCCAGTATACGATAACTTCGAGGTGGGACATACTTCGACTTCTATCAGTCTTGCTACAGGTTTGCAGAAGGCGCGCGATATCAAGGGTACTGATGAGAATGTCATAGCCATTATTGGTGATGGCTCTCTCTCAGGTGGTGAGGCTTTTGAAGGTTTAGATGAAGCCTCTGAGCTTGGTACGGGCATCATCATCGTCGTGAACGATAATGAGATGTCTATAGCAGAAAATCATGGAGGAATTTACAAGAATCTGCGAGCGCTACGCGATAGCAATGGAACTTGCGATCACAACTGGTTTAAGGCTTGGGGGTTCGAATACGTATATTTGGAAGAGGGCAATGATATTGAGAAACTCATAGAAGTATTTAAGAGCGTAAAGGGAACCGATAAGCCTACGGTGGTTCATATCCATACCGAGAAGGGGCATGGTTTTGCACCAGCAGTAGCCAATAAGGAGGCTTGGCATTGGGGGCTGCCTTTCAATCTTGAGGATGGTAGTCGTCCCAGAAAGAATGATGATGGTACCTTCCCAGAGATGATTCCATCCGAGAGTTATGATACTTTGTTTTCTGATTGGATGTTGCGTGAGATGAAACAAGATAAGACACTTATTGCAGTAACCGCAGGTACTCCCACTGCTGCAGGTTTTACTGCTGATAAGCGTCTTTTGGCAGGCAAACAGCATATTGATATGGGGATTGCCGAGGAACAGGCTGTTGCGATGATTTCTGGAATGGCAAAAGGTGGCTTACATCCAGTGTGGACAGTTTATAGTACCTTCATTCAGCGCACCTACGACCAGATAGCGCAAGACCTTTGCATTAATTCCAACCCTGCTGTTATCAACGTCGTGGGTGGCGGAGTGAACTCAATGAATGACATCACCCACATCTGTCTCTTCGATATTCCGATGCTTTGCAGTATTCCTGGTCTCATCTATTTGGCTCCTACCACTTGCGAGGAGTATTTCGCCATGTTGCGTTGGAGTATCTTGCAGAACGATAAACCCATTGCCATTCGACAGCCAAGCAATGGTGTAGTACATTCTGCTGAAGATGTTGATACAGAATATAGTTATGAGTCAAAGTATAAAGTGATGCATGAAGGTTCTAAAGTGGCAGTTATAGCTGCTGGTTCCTTCTTTCAGAAGGGTGAGAATGTAGTTCGTCTGTTAGCAACAAAAGGCATCGATGCAACGCTCATCAATCCTCGTTATCTGAATGAGGTGGATGCCGAAG
>USOQ01000119.1 GCA_900556395.1 Candidatus Segatella caccae
AAGGTAACATGGATGGTCGCGCATATACAAAGGTTATCAAGATGGTTAAGAGCCCAAAGACAGGTGCTTATGTTTTCGATGAGAAGATGGTACCTAACGAGGCTGTTAAGGATTTCTTTAAAGCCTAAGCAAAAATAGGATTTTAAGTAATCATATACTTTAAGTAAGGCTGCATTTCGCAAGATTTGCAGCCTTATTCTTTGTATATACCAATTATTTTTCCTATCTTTGCACACAAATAATAAAATATTTATGGGTTTATTCGGATTATTTAGCAGCAAGAACAAAGAAACACTCGATAAGGGACTCGAGAAAACCAAGGAGAGCGTGTTCGGCAAGTTGGCTCGCATTGTGGCGGGTAAGTCTACTGTGGATGATGATGTTCTCGACGACCTCGAGGAAATTCTCATCACCTCGGATGTAGGTGTAGACACCACAGTCAAGATCATTCGCCGCATAGAGGAACGTGTGGCTAAAGATAAGTATGTGTCTACCTCTGAACTTGATCGTATACTGAGAGAGGAGATAGCCAAGCTGTTGGAGGAGAACCATGCTGTAGATAATGGCGATTGGAATCTTCCTGCAGACCATAAGCCTTATGTCATCCTCGTTGTAGGAGTCAATGGTGTTGGTAAGACTACCACCATTGGTAAGTTGGCATACCAATTTAAGAAAGCAGGCAAGAAGGTTTATCTCGGTGCTGCCGATACTTTCCGTGCCGCTGCCGTAGAGCAGATCTCTATTTGGGGTGAGCGTGTTGGTGTTCCTGTAGTAAAGCAGCAGATGGGGTCTGACCCTGCTTCTGTGGCTTTCGATTCATTGCAGAGTGCCAAGGCTAATGATGCAGATGTTGTCATCATAGATACAGCAGGACGTCTTCACAACAAGGTGGGTCTGATGAACGAGCTTAAGAAAATCAAGGATGTCATGAAGAAAGTGCTTCCTGAGGCTCCCGATGAGGTGTTGCTCGTACTGGATGGTAGTACAGGTCAGAACGCCTTTGAGCAGGCTAAGCAGTTCTCTGCTGTTACCAATATCACTTCGCTTGCCATTACCAAACTGGATGGTACTGCTAAGGGTGGTGTGGTGATAGGTATTTCCGACCAGCTCAAGGTGCCAGTCAAGTATATAGGCTTGGGCGAAGGCATGGAAGATCTACAACTTTTCAATAAGGTTGAATTTGTAGACTCTTTGTTTAAGAAAGATTAGTTGACGCTTGGGCTACTCACATTAATGGCGGGGGAGCATCAGGCATGTAGAGAAAAAGTGAAGAGCAAAAAGTGAAGAAGAACGTGATAGATATCATCACAATGGGCTGTTCCAAGAACTTGGTTGACAGCGAGTTGTTGATGAAACAATTTGAAGCTAACGGCTATCACTGCGTACACGATTCTAAGCGTCCGCAGGGTGAGATAGCTGTCATCAATACATGTGGTTTTATAGAAGATGCCAAGCAAGAGAGCATCGATACCATCCTGGAGTTTGTGCAGCGAAAGCAGGAAGGACGCTTGAAGCGACTTTATGTAATGGGTTGCCTTTCACAGCGTTATCAGAAAGAGTTGGAGAAAGAAATTCCTGAGGTGGATAAGTATTATGGCAAGTTCAACTACAAGGAGTTGCTGAAGGAGTTGGGCAAGGCCGATATTGCTTCTTGCGATGGGAGCCGACATCTCACCACACCTCGTCACTATGCTTATGTTAAGATAGCAGAGGGATGTGATCGTCATTGTGCTTATTGTGCCATTCCTATCATCACGGGTAAGCACGTTAGTCGTCCGAAGGAAGAAATCCTGCAGGAGGTGCGTACCATGGTGACAGAGGGGGTTAAGGAGTTTCAGATTATCGCACAGGAACTGACCTATTATGGTATAGACCTTGACGGAAAGCATCACATCACCGACCTCATCAGCGATATGGCTGATATCCCTGGTGTGAAGTGGATTCGTTTACATTATGCTTATCCCAACCAGTTCCCTATGGACTTGCTCGACGTGATGCGCGAGAAGGAAAATGTATGTTGCTATCTCGATATAGCTCTTCAGCACATCAGTGATCATATGTTGACGCGAATGCGTCGTCATGTAAGCAAGCAGGAAACCATAGCACTTATTAAGGAGTTGCGTGAGCGTGTGCCTGGCATTCATATCCGTACAACCCTCATGGTAGGTTTCCCTGGTGAAACTGATGAGGATTTTGCCGAACTCATGGAGTTTGTGCGCTGGGCAAGATTCGAACGTATGGGAGCTTTCGCCTACTCTGAGGAAGAGGGTACCTATAGTGCGAATCACTACGAGGATGATGTGCCTCAAGAAGTGAAGCAGAAACGACTCGACCAGCTGATGGCTCTTCAGCAGGATATCAGTGCAGAGGTTGAGGCCGAAAAGGTAGGACAGGTGATGAAGGTTATTGTAGATAGGAAGGAAGGCGATTATTATATCGCTCGTTCTGAGTTCTGTTCGCCCGAAGTAGACCCTGAGGTGCTGATACGTGCTGACAAACGTTTGCGAGTAGGACAGTTCTATCAGGTACGTATCACCGATAGTGATGAGTTTGACCTCTATGCCGAACTGTTGTAGCAGTATTCTTGCACACTGCGTAATAGAATTTTTATAGTTTCGGCTATCATATAGTAATTGGAGTTTTTCGGAAGCCCATAGTTCAAGATGCTTTTTTGAACTATGGGCTTTTGTTTTATAGACATTTTTCTATTCTATTTTATTCTTCTTTACTTTTGTCTTTATCTTTATCTTTTCTCTTAGCCATCTTTTTTACTTCTATGTTGCTTTCCAAATAATTGGAAAATATTTATTGTTTATTAAC
>USOQ01000120.1 GCA_900556395.1 Candidatus Segatella caccae
AAGTTATCACACTTGTACTGGAAGACTGCTGTTTCTGAGAGAACGGCGAAACCATGGGCAAAGCCCTTTGGAATGAAGAACTGGCGATGATTGTCTTCTGTCAGTTCTACAGCCACATGCTTGCCATAGGTTGGTGATCCTTTGCGGATATCTACAGCTACATCAAGCACTCTACCTTTTACGCAGCGTACCAGCTTGCTCTGGGTATATGGTGGGCGCTGGAAGTGCAAGCCTCGCATTACGCCATAGCTGCTCATAGACTCGTTGTCTTGGCAGAAGTGAACACTGTGTCCCAGGATTGGGGCAACCTTCTCTTCAAACTCTCGCTCGCTGAAGCTCTCGAAGAAGTAGCCACGAGCATCACGGAAGAGGCGTGGCTCTATAATGAGTACGCCATCTATTTCTGTTTTTACTATATTCATTGTTTTTGTTTTAATTTTTGTTCTTATTATAAGATTTTTCGAAAACCTACCCGTCCTTCCTTACCGTTAAGGAAGGTATTTTTCTACCTCTCCGTCTCTCCTGCAAGGGAGGGCACTGAAAAAGGTGCCTGTTTTTGGAAAAACAAATAAAAAAGCAGCCAGTTACTGTACTTCTGAGCAGTTTTCAGACGGACAGATTTTAAATCTATTCTGCCTGACACAATGGCTTAGATAGCTTTATAACGACTTACAGAGGGTTAGATGAGGGCATATTCATGAGGATATCCTCTCTCTTATGCTTTGTGCATTAATTTGAGGATTCTTTTGACATTTGCAGCGAAAATAGTCAATGCGCCCTGCATTTCCATGCACGACAAACCATATGACAGTGCTCTATCATATCCAAGGGTATTCTTAAGTTCCGAGTTCTTGGCCTCTATCTTGTATCGTTTCCTCTGAAGTTCTTTGAATGCATCAGATTCCTGAAATTTGAGCTGTTCAATCTGCTCATCAGTTTTAATGGTTACATGATAAGTTCTTGATTTTGCTCCAGGTTTATAGCATCCATCACGAAGAGGGCAAACCTTGCATTTATCGACATCGAAGAAATATATGAATTTTGCATTCCTATGTCTATTGTCGTTTATGCGATTTTTCCTTTCCTTGTACAATGCCATATGGCCTGCAGGACAAACATATAGATTGGCATCTTTGTTATATTCAAAGTTCAGCTTGTGCTGACCATTGCCATTTACAACAGGGTTAAGAGGTGCTGCCAACTTTATATTTTTAGATTTTGCTAATTCGAGATTACTTTTAGCGGAATAGGCTGTATCTGCAACGATATTCTCAATCTGCATACCAGCAGATTCAGTCTTTTCTATAAGTTCTGGCAATTGTGGACCATCGCCCTTTTCTCCAGAAGTAACGGTAGCTGCGGTGATAATTCTTTCATCACTCATTGCTATATGCGTCTTATATCCAAAGAATGAAGAATTTGCAGTCTTATGTCCAGTACGAGCATCCTCGTCTTTTGAAATTATGCCTCGTGCCTCTGCGTCAGAAATGGTTTCTTTCAGCATATTGAGACGCTCCTTGACTGCAGGCATATTGGCTGTTGCAGCGTCAGCTTCTACTGTAGCAACAATCGCCTTGGCAGCTTTCATGATAGAAGAATACTTCTTCTCTTCAGGAAGCTCTGGCAATACCATATTGTCATCTACAGAATTTACGACTTTGATTACGGTCTTGCAATAGTACTCCAAACTCTTTGCTGCACTGATAGGGTTAGAACGAGAATGCGTATGGGTTGCATCAACAATGATGGTTCTAGACTTGAGGACACCTGCTTCTATAGCAATAGAAACAGTCTTCTTGATAAGCAAATCCAACAGGTCCATATCCTTCAGGCGAAGTCGACGGAATTTGGTCAAGGAACTAGGATTAATCAGATTAGTCTCCTCAGGAGTTAATCCCAAGAAATACTTAAACGACATATCATAGCGAGTACGTTCAACAACATCAACATCCGATATGTTATAGATTACCTTTAAAAGAAGATACTTAAACATACGGATAGGACTCTCTGCTGTACGACCATTGTCATGACAATACTTGTCCTGCAATTCCTGGTATACGAAACTAAAGTCCACCAGGTCAGTAATCTGGCGGAGCAGGTTGTCTTTTGGGATAATCAAGTCATACAAACTTGAATAATCACTGAATGATATGGTCTGTTGTTGCTCTAGCATAATCCTTGTATTTTCCTACAAAGATACAAAAAATATTGCACATATGTAACTTTTATGGAGGCTATTTTAAAAGCAGAATGTTAAACTACCATAACCCCAAAAGGGACTTTTTCAGTGCCCTCC
>USOQ01000121.1 GCA_900556395.1 Candidatus Segatella caccae
TATAATTCTTGATAAAATATAATTCTTGATAAAAATATTATCCTTCAAAAATAAAAATATAATACGTGATAAAAACAAAAAACATCTGGGAGTAAAGCTCCTTAACTCCAAAGAAAGATAACTTCCATTCATTCGAAAGTTGAATTATGGAGCATTACTTGCCGATTTTCCAACGCAAGCCAAACTGAAAATTGAAGTTCAGCTTCTTATCCTTAAACACATTGTCGATATTGCTACCATTGTCGAAATAATACTTGGCTCCAGGCTCCGCATAGATGCCCAACTGAGGAATCACATCAAACTGAACGCCCAAAGAAGCATGGGCAGACCATTGCATATTATCGCGGCCTACGTCAGCACGACTGCCATCCACCAAGGTTTTGTTTTTCACATTGACAGCCCCTTCACCACCTACATTGACATAGGTATGTAGACGACTAATGCCCCAGACTTCATAGGAAAGTCCTATAGGAATGCCCACATAGTGAAGCGACTGATTGACAACCATCTGATCGTTGCCATGCTGATAGGTGAAATCGGAACTGGTTTGCGTATAGACAACACCCGTAGTAAGCGAGAGACGTGGAAAAAGAGGCACACCTACCTGCACACCTACAGAAACAGGAAAATGATGCTTGGTGTCGAGAAGAGACTCCTTATCATTAAGTTTGACAGCCACAAACTGTAGCGTATTGTCGATAAAAGGCTTCATAACGGCATCGCTCATCACCGATGAAGCAGATACACCTCCTTCTCCCATACTATGGGGCAAACCATTCTCTGCATAGAGTTTCATCGACCAACCATCAGAAGTGGCAGACTTGGCTGCGACAATCTGTGGATCAGCTGTAGAAAGAGATGCAGAACGGACAGACTTTCTCATCAGACTACCACTTGCAACTGCATGTTTTCCCTGAGAAGAACCAGATTCCTGAGAAGAATAGTCGGAAGATGGTTTCTGAACAGAACGAGCAGAAGAGTCCAATGAACCAGATGGCTCTGTCAATGCTGGCGACAGGTCGCAGACAGGCTCCTCCCCTCCATCTGCCGAGAGGCGAAGGGGTTCTGAATCATCAAGACCTTGCGACTTTCGGTCCACGCGACTACTGCCCACAGTATTATCAGCCAGCAGAACAGGCTTCCCTGTATGGGATGCCAAAAGACTTGCATCTGTATCAAAGGTTGCTATTGGATTTTCAGCAACATTGCCATGAGTATCATCCTTAGAGACGCCAGATGATAAAGAGCCCTGACGATCCATAACAGAAGACACAACAGCCGAAGAGGTCGGCGAAAGAGGTTGTTGCAAATACACATAACTGCCTCCCACCACAAGGGCAGCTAAGGCAGCAGCCATTCCCCACCAACGCCAACTCATGCGATGGGATGACTTGGTATCAAGAGGACAAAGAACAGCAGGGCGCTGAACAAGCGATTGCTCGATACCTGTCCACAAGTCGTCGCCGACGGGAGCTTCATAGTTCTCCAGCCTATCTCGTAGCTTATCTGTCCAATCAGTCTTGTTCATTTTCTGTCTTCATTAAATAGTTTTTTATTCTCGTAGCCAATAGTTTTTTTGCTCTCAGATACTGGGATGCAGAAGAACTTTCCTTAATACCCAACTCGGCAGCTATCTCCTTGTGACTTTTCTGCTCAAAAACATACATATTGAGTACCAGTCTGTAACCATCAGGGAGTGTACCAATGAGTCTTGTCAAAACATCAGGCGGCACACGTTCTACATTAGGATTGTCGGCATCAAACATCTCGTCGGGCATCTCGTCGGTAAAGACAAACTTCGTCTTGGCTTTAGCATGACTAATGGCCTCATTGGCTACAATGCGCAACATCCAACCCTTGAGCGAACCTTCGCCTCGATACTCGAAACGTGTGATAGAGGAGAATATCTTCACAAAGCTGTCTTGGACAACATCGCGCACCTCGTCCCTATCAGGTACGTATCTGAGCCCTACGGCCATCACATATCCGATGTAGCGGTCGTAGAGTCGATGCATCGCATCACGACTACCACTCAAAATGTCGTCGAGGAGTTGCTTTTCTGATTCCAAATTCTCCTAAATTTATTTATTAAACTATGAAAAACTAAAACCTTGCATCAAAAAATGAACTTTTTTCTGCAAGACTGAATTTTATTTTTATTGTTGTAAGTTGTCGTTCTCTGGAGTTAAGAAGTTGTTGCTCCTATATGTTTTTTGTTTTTATCAAGAATAATATTTTTATTTTTGAAGGATAATATTTTTATCACGTATTAATT
>USOQ01000122.1 GCA_900556395.1 Candidatus Segatella caccae
TTTCACAGAGTTCACCTATCAGTTGCTCCAGGGCTACGACTTCCTCTATCAGTATCAGAAATATGGTGTTCGTCTACAGCTTGGTGGTAACGACCAGTGGGGTAATATGACTACAGGTACTGAGTTGATCCACCGTACATTGGGTAATGATGCAGAATGTTTCTGTCTTACTTGTCCATTGATTACCAAGGCAGACGGCAAGAAGTTCGGTAAGACAGAGAGCGGTAATATTTGGTTGGATAGAAATCGTACTACTCCTTATGCGTTCTATCAGTTCTGGCTGAATGTAAGCGATGACGATGCTGAGAAGTATATCAAGATATTCACTGATCTTGACAAGGAGACTATTGATGCCCTTGTAGAGGAGCACAAGCAGGATCCTGGTCGTCGTGTGCTTCAGAAGCGTTTGGCAGAGGAAGTAACCGTTATGGTTCATTCTAAGGAAGACTTGGAGATGGCTATTGCTGCCAGCAACATTCTTTTCGGAAAGGCTACTAAGGAAAACCTCGCACAGCTTGATGAGGCTACCCTGAATGATGTCTTTGCTAATGTACCTCACTATACGCTTGACAAGAATCTGTTGGGTGGTGCTGCTGTAGACTTGTTCTGCCAGGAAGATATGCAGATTTTCCCAAGTAAGAGCGAAATGCGTAAGCTTGTAAAGGGTGGTGGTGTATCACTCAACAAGGAGAAACTTGCTGCTTTCGACCAGGTAGTAACAGCCGACGACCTCATTGACGGCAAGTACCTCTTGGTGCAGAAAGGTAAGAAGAATTATTATCTGATTACAGTGAAATAGTCTGTTTCAGTGTATTTCACTGATAAAAATGCAAAAAGTATTAAAATAATTTGGTAGTGGAGAAAAAATCCGCTACCTTTGCAAACGATTTGATTGTCCTATGGTGTAATGGTAGCACTACAGTTTTTGGTTCTGTCAGTGGTGGTTCGAATCCGCCTGGGACAACATCTCGTAAAACAACCCCTCAAGCGTTAGGTTTGAGGGGTTGTTTTTTAATGTTAGACCATGCGGAATGTTATTTGCTAATGCGTCGTATGCGTAGAGGTAAATGTCCTTTTAGGCATCTCGAATGTTTTATTACTGTCAACCTTGTGCAAGTTGTATCAATTATTCTGATCTTTATTTTTAGAGTGAAAATAAGTAAAAAGTAGGATTCTTTCGTATTTTTTGTATAGAATAAGAAAAATAATTTGTATTTTTGCCATCAAACTAATCATAACGATCAAAATTTACATGAAAACGAATTATTCACTTCGGTATGCGTCCCATCCTATGGATGCAAGAAATTATGATACCCAGCGTTTGCGAAAGGAGTTTTTGATAGAAACGCTTTTTGTGAACGATGAGGTAAATATGGTTTATTCCATGTACGACAGAATGATTGTGGGAGGTGCTATGCCTAAGGACGAAGCCTTACTCTTAGAAGCAATAGCTCCGCTGAAGGCTCCTTATTTCACTACTCGTCGAGAGGTAGGTGTTTTCAACGTTGGCGAAGGCGAAGGCGTTGTTAGGGTTGGAGACACTGCCTTTACATTAGGTTTTAAGGAAGCTCTTTATATAGGTAGTGGCGACCGAGAAGTCTACTTTGAGAGCAAGGATACACAGCATCCAGCTAAGTTCTACTTCAATAGTACATGTGCTCATACCGCTTATCCATGCCGCAAGGTTACTAAGCAAGATGCTATCTGTGCACATATGGGTTCGCTCGAAATGAGTAACGAGCGTAACATCAACAAGATGCTGGTTAATCAGGTGCTTCCTACTTGCCAGTTGCAGATGGGAATGACAGAGTTGGCTACAGGTTCTGTGTGGAATACGATGCCTGCCCATACACATAGCAGAAGAATGGAGGCGTATTTCTATTTTGAGGTACCAGAGTCGCAGGCTGTATGCCACTTGATGGGTGAGCCTCAGGAGACTCGTCACATTTGGATGAAGGGCGACCAGGCTGTTTTATCTCCCGAATGGAGTATCCATAGTGCAGCAGCCACACATCATTATACCTTTATATGGGGTATGGGTGGTGAGAATCTCGATTATGGAGATCAGGATTTTTATGAGATAACAGATTTGAGATAATCTAATTTCCGACATGAGGGATTAAGAGGCTATCGTTCCCAATGGCGATAGAAGCCTTCTGTAAAATATTAGCATAAACATTAAAAAGTTACTATGTTTGCAAACGCTAACGCAATGACAACAGTTGGAAGACGC
>USOQ01000123.1 GCA_900556395.1 Candidatus Segatella caccae
AACTCACTCCTTTTGGAGGAATATTTTCGGGTCATGGAGCAATTTGACTCCACATGGTCATCTGTAATCGACTCAACCCTCGGTCTAAGGTGTAGGATGTCCGGTTATCAGTACAGCGAAATCATCCGTTCTCTCATGAGTATCTACTTCTGTGGTGGCTCATGCATTGAGGATGTCACTACTCATTTGATGAACCATTTCTCGCTTCATCCGACACTTCGCACTTGTAGCTCATACACTATCCTCAGAGCGATAAAGGAACTGACGCAAGAAAACATTTCGTATACATCAGATACGGGTAAGAACTACGATTTCAATACGGCTGACACTCTTAATACTTTACTACTCAATTGTATGTTAGCATCTGGCCAACTGAAAGAGGATGAGATGTATGATGTTGATTTCGACCATCAGTTCATAGGGACTGAGAAGTATGATGCAAAGCCTACATACAAGAAGTTCTTTGGTTATCGTCCTGGCGTGGCGGTTATTGGCGACTTGATTGTTGGCATTGAGAATAGCAATGGTAACATCCGTAACTTCTCCAACTTATGGGGATGATACAGCATATAATCTCAAGTCACATTGTGGGGTAAGGGGATGTTGTGGGCAGAAGTGGGTATTTCTGTTCAAATTATCTGCAAATTCAGTAATGAGAGGACGTGTGCACGCAATAAGGACGTTGAAGGGCTTAGTTGCGGATTTGAGGTTTATAAAATCTTAGCGTGCACGCACTTCATGTTCTTTTCTAATTGTTCTACAGAGCTGGCTCCCACCAATACGCTGGTTACGCCTTTCTGTTTTAGTATCCATGCCAAAGCTTTTTCGGCCAAGGTCTCGCCCTGTGAGGCAGCCTCGTCGTTCCACTTTTTCAACTGCTCCAGCAGTTCTGGCGTCAGAGCGCTATGCTTCAGGAAGTGCTCCTTTGCCATGCGGCTGTCCTGAGGGATTCCTTTCAGGTAACGGTCGGTGAGAAGTCCTTGTGCTAAAGGAGAGAAGGAGATGAATCCGATGCCGTTCTCGGCACAGTATTCGAGAGTGCCTTGCTCTTGTGGCTCCTTGTTCAGCATGTTGAGCTTGTCCTGATAGATAAGCAGCGGGCAGTCGTGCTCCTTCAGATATTTGTCGGCAAACTTCAAAGCTTCCAAAGGCCAGCGGCTGATGCCCAAGTAGAGCGCCTTGCCTTGTCTCACGATATCGACCATCGCTTGGAGGGTTTCCTCGAGTGGCGTGTTGGGGTCGTAACGATGGCTGTAGAAGAGGTCCACGTAGTCGAGGTTCATGCGCTTGAGACTTTGGTTGAGGCTGGCCATCAGATATTTGCGCGAACCCCAGTTGCCGTAAGGACCTTCCCACATGTCGTATCCGGCTTTGGTGGCAATGAAGAGTTCGTCGCGATAAGGACGGAAGTCATCCTGCATCAGTCGACCCATGGTTTCTTCAGCACTTCCGTAAGGAGGACCATAGTTGTTGGCCAGGTCGAAATGGGTAATGCCGTGGTCGAAAGCATAGTGGGTGATGGAGCGGCTTCGCTCGTAAGGGTCGATGCCTCCGAAGTTGTGCCAGAATCCCAAACTAATCTTAGGTAGCAAGACTCCGCTCTTGCCACATCTCTTGTAGAGCACTTCTGCATGGTTGTAGCGATTGGCTGCTGCTGTGTAGATTCCTTTTACGTCCATATCTTGTTTGTTTAATGGGTTGGTTTTACAAATGATTGACTTTTTCCGTCTGCGAAGATACATAGTTTTTTGTAAAAGCACAATTTTTTTGTACAAAAATCTATGTGTCTATTTTGTATTTTATTTTTTTCTTGAGCAGGCTGTTCTTTCCTTGTTTTGTTTGGACAGTGTCGTGTGTGGCTTTTTCTTAGCAAATCTGCCCTAAAAAATGAAAGTACTTGCGTTGGCCATCGCAAGTACTTTCGTTGGCAGTTGAGAGTACTTTCATCGGCCATCGCAAGTATGTTCGTTTTTCGGGGTAGTTTTTTGCCCGTCTATGGCAATTACTGAATGTCATTCCTGTTCGACTTAGTTTCTCCACCTTCAGGTTGTGGTTTCCAGATTCAGTTTTACCGGACAGCAA